>CAZQSF010000018.1:0-50782 GCA_964595955.1 uncultured Saprospiraceae bacterium | reverse complement strand
CCTGAAAACCGTGAATACCGCTTCAAGTATGAAATAAATTTTAGGTCATTTCATACTTGAAACGGTATTAGTATCCTGAAACCTTAGCATTAGGGGTTCTGAAAGCCAATGGGCGCACCGATAATGATGGAATTGATCAGACGTACTTCCGATAAGTCTTTACCCAGGAAGCCGCCGTCGTACAGGCGGTTGGCAGCCAGGTCGGTGCCTTCCAGTTGGTAAACCGGCCCGACGATCGTCGTATTGGCGATCGTCGCGCGGGTCACCGGGTTTTGGCCGTCGTTCTTGGCCGAGCTGGTCTCAAAGCTGGTGGAAGTGGATTCGTCAGCGGCGAAAGGGTTTCGCACCAGGTAGGCGTACTGGATGGTGCCGGAATACCCGGCGTCCAGGTCGACGTCGTCATCGAGGATATCGACCATGGCAAGGTAGCGAATGTCCACTGTGCCGCCAAAGCACTCGATGCCGTCGTCGCCGGCATTGGTCACTATGATGTGGTCCACCTGCGTACCGGAGCCGATGCTGCCCATGGTCAGGCTGTTCACCTCGTTGCCGGGGCTGATGGCGATGCCGGCATATTCCAGGCGGATAAAGGACAGCACGCCCGAGCTTTCGTCGTTAAAGTCAGTGGCATCCGCCGCATAGCCGTTGCCGGGGCCATAGAATCCGTCCTCGTCACTGGCCTCGGCACCGCCAATGCCTTCGATAAGTACGTTGTTGGCCTTGTTGTTGGCTGCCCGGCCACAAAGTATCAGGCCGCCCCAGTCTCCTCGCGCGCGCGCACCCGGGGGCTTTGTGGAGGTGAATACGATGGGTTGATCGGGCGTGCCCTGGGCCAGGAGGCGAGCCCCGCGGTTCATCACCAGAACGCCGGCATCCACGCCTACGGCATCGCGGCCGAAAATAACCGTACCTGGCTCAATGGTCAGGGTGGCGCCTTCCTTTACGAAGATCTGGCGAGTGAGGAAGTACTTTTTGTCGGCCGTCCAGGTTTTATCGGTAGTGATGTTGTCCGTCACGTTCACCAGGTCCGGGGTGTTGTCTTCGCCGCGCCAGCCGTAGTCGATGTCCTGGGCGTCGAGTACCCACCAGTTGGAGCCGATGTGCCAGTCGCTTTGGGCTACCTGGTTGAAGGCACCGGGGAAGTTGGTCTGGTCCATGCCCACCGGCACCGGTTGTACGATATTGACCGGCCCGGAACCGTCCGGTAGTTCGGGCAATACGGGCTCATTGCCGGCCCAGAGTGGCAGCTTGGTTTCCAGTTCCAGCAGGTTGCCCGAGTTGGGGTCGTATCGGGCGAAGTCGTTGTCTTCCACCCAGGCGCCGAGGTCGTTGGAGGTGATGTTGAGGCCGGATTGGTCGGCATTGAACAGCTCCGAGGTATTATTTTGCAAAAAGAGGAGGCCTGCACCCGTGGCTCTTCCGGTGCCGTTCTGGCCCTCGCTAGGCGGCGGTGGCGTCAGGAGTTCGATCTTTTCGCAGGATTGCAGCACCAGGCCGCCGGCGAGCAGTCCCAGGGTCATGAGGGTTTGAAGTTTCGATTTCATGAGGCTATCTGTTTTTTGGATGATGGGTTAGAAGCTATAGGATACACCCAGGTGAAAGGTCTGGTAGGCCAGGCCACGCTGTACCTCGTTGTCCACTCCGGAGGTGGTGACCTTGCCGTCCAGGTCGGCATCTTCAAATTGGGCAAAGCGGGTGTTGAGCAGGTTGGTCGCAGCCAGGGTAAGCTTAAAATTGCCGAAGCGCTGGGAAAAGGAAGCGCTCAGGTAGTTGCGCGGCATCTCATACCAGGGGAAGGTGGATACCCCATCGCCTACCGAAAAAAGGTACCGGCCAACATAGCGGTAGGCCAGGGTGGCTGTGGTCCTCTGATTATCCGAGATAAAGGTGAGGCCGGCATTGATGATGAGCGGTACCTGACCTTGCAAGGGACGTTCGCTGGCCACTTCCTGGGTGCCCTCCGGCAGTTCGATGCGGCTGTCGGTAAAGGTGATGTTGCCGGAAAGGAGCAGGTTGCGCAATCCGGCCGAAGAGCCCAGGAATTTGGCAAATTCGATTTCCACGCCGCCGATAGTGGCCTGCTCGGCATTCTCGAAGCTGAACAGGGGCGATTCGGACCGGATGATGTACTTCATCTCAATGGGGTTCTGGATGCGCTTTAAAAAAGGCGTGACGGCAAAGTACTCGTTGTTGCGCCCAAAGAGCACTTCCAAGCTGAGGTCGAAGTTGTCCACTACGCCGCTTTGCAGCTCCGGATTTCCCTGAATATCGGAACGATAGTCAAAATCGTAGAAGGTAAAGGGGGATAGCTCGCGAAAGGCCGGGTGATTGAGCGAGCGCGAATAGCCGGCTTTGAAAGCCAGGCGGCTGTGGCCGACATAGGAGAGATTGACCGAGGGCAGAAACTCCGTCACCTGATTGTCTACCTGTATAGTATCGATACCGGTATCCAGGCTTTGATTGAAGTTTTCCAGGCGGCCGCCAAGAGAAAACTTCCAGTCGGTTCCGAGCTGGAAATCCGCCCCTAGGTAGCCGGCGAAGTTGTCGTTGGTGGCGTTGTAGGACTCAAATTCGGATGTGCCGTCGATCATGGTATAGCCATTGGGACCGTAATTTTCAGTCTGGAAGATGGTATCCAGGGCGCTCAGGCGAGGGGTGGTCAGCTCGGGCGCCGTGAAGTCATCCTTGGCCGTGGTGAGCAAGCGGGCGGCAAAGTCGCGATCCAGCCGATCGAACAGGACGCCTGCCCGCAGGGTCAGGCGGTTGTCGATGGCTTCCCAGCCCAGGTCAATCCGCCCACCCAGGGTGTTGTCGTTGAGATCGCTGTTGAAGGTGCCCCCTACATCGGCCTTCGAGCTTTCGGGTATAATGAGTAGGTAGGGCGATTCGGCACCCTGATCGCGCAAGGGGCGCTGTGCCCCGAAGCGATTGAGCACGGGCTCGTCGCGATTGAAGGTGCCGACGCCCAGCGACCAGCTCAGGTCTAGGTTGTCGGCCAAGCCGTGATTACCGGTAAGGCGGCCCATGAAGACTTGCTTGGCTATCAGGCCTATGCTGCCCCCGAATACGTCTTTCTGGTCGCGAATGCCCACGAAGTAACGAACCAGAGAAATCATGGAGCCTTCGTGGCTGTAGGTGAGAGCGAGGTTGATGTCGTTGTTTTCGTTAATCCGATAAAACCACTGGGAAGTGGCTTCCAACTGGGCCGTTTCGGTGTAAATGCCGTCGGTAAGGAAGGAGGTGATCTCGGAGTTGGTCACCGTGCCGTTCTCGTCGGTCGTCTTGTTGTTGTAACGCGCCCGGTTGAAGGCAATTCCGGAGCGCATGCGCGAAAAAGATAGGGAGTTGGTAGTAGAGAACTTGCTCCGGCCGTTGTCGGAGAAAATATGGCCGAATCCGATGCTCAGGTCAAAACCGGGTCCTGCGGTGACGGTCTCTATCCCTTGGGTATTCTGGATCATGCGCGCCTGCTCGGCAGCGCTGTTGCGGTCCAGCGCCTGGAATTCATCTACGCCGACGATCTTGCGGGTCACGTCAATGTTGTCTTTGCCGTAGCCGAAGAAATTGCCGAAATCTTCCCCCCAGTATTGGGGCTTGACGAAATCGTTGAACGTGAAGTTGTTCTGAAAGGTGAGGCCGAAGCTCACGTCCAGGTAGTTGCCGGCAATGTCGGCCGTACTCACTATGTTGATGTTTCCACCGCCCCATTCGCCGTAGTTGGCGTAGTAGCCGCCTTTATATACCTCCATGGCCTGAATGGCATCGGAGGGCAGCAGGCCCAGGGAAAAGGCTTTGATGTTTTGCTCGGTAACCGGGGTGGCCAAGCCGTTCACGGTGACGGTCGAATAGCGCGGGTTGAGTCCCCGGAAGGAAACCATGCCGCCCTGGACAGTCGCACCGGCAACCCGGCCGATCAGGCCGGTGGCACTGCCGCCTACCGCATTGATGAATCGACGGGTAAAGCGGTTCACTACGGCCGGGTCCTGGATCTCACTCTGTTTGAAGTGTTTCAAGTAGGTGCTGTCCAGATGCGGTTTCTTTTCGCGTTTGGCGTGGTGGTGCTCGTCTTCAAAGTGATGCCCCTTAATACCGGGTTCGCCTTGCCCCCAGAGTGCGAGAGAAAGGATCAGCCCAAGGCTGCAGAGTACGAGTTTCATGGTCTTCATCAGATCATTTTTTGGAAGGAAATGAGGTTTTGGGTGGTTTGTATTCCTGCGCTGGTTGCAGATGGTTTTTCTTTATTCCTGCCCCCTCATTCGTCGAGTACACCTTCGCCGACCTCCGAATGCGGGCGGGCTGTCTCAGCCAGGTCATCCATACGCTGCAAGATCTCCGCGCTTTCCAGGTTGCGCAGCAGCAGGTTGAAGTAGAGCAGGCTATTCTTGTAGTTGTATTTGTCGTGGATGAGCCCGTCGACCTGCAGTTCGATGGAGCGGTCCAGTTCGCTTTTCAATCGCTGCAATTCAAGGCTGGGCTTTTCCCGACTGGTGGTGGAGGGCAATACCTGGCAGAAGCGCCGGATGTCCGCCACCATGCGATCGAGCTGTTTCACCTGTTCGGTTTCCAGGGGTTTGTGCAGGTTGAGAATGTGGGTGCTTCCGATGGTGATCATGCGCTCGACCTGATGGAGCAGCAGGGTTTCGAGGTAGAATAGCTCCAGCAGCACCCGGCCTGTATCGCGGCGTTCTTCGGGGAGTTCGCTGATGTATTCGTTGAGCTTGGCAGTATAATTCTGGGAGATCTCCAACTGCTTGTCCATTTCTTTCCTCAGGCGGTGTGCTTTTTTTCGGTCCTCCTCTTCTACGGCTTTGACCAACCGCTCCACAGCTCCGGCATAGGTGTCGGCAGCCTCCCGGGCCCGCTGGCCCAGAAAGGGAGTGAGCTCCTGGGGTGTGCGGTCGAACCACATTTCCGGCAGCTCTGCCGTGTGTTCCAGTTGCAGACGGTTGTCGGTAAAGCGGTTGACGAGGACCATGGCGATCACGACGAAGGCAAAGACCAAGCCTACCCCGATAAAACTGAGGTTCATGACGGTAATGGCGAAAAGGGAGGAAAGGGTCAAGGCGGCAATGGCCGTCATAAACCAGCCGCTGACTACCGTGAATACGCCGGAAACGCGGTACACGGCGCTGTCGCGATTCCAGGCGCGGTCAGCCAGGGAAGTACCCATCAGCACCATGAAGGAAACATAGGTGGTAGACAGGGGAAGCTTCAGCGAAGTGCCCAGCGAGATGAGGAAGGCCGCCACGATGAGATTGGAGGAGGCGCGTACAAAGTCGAAAGCCGGCGGGTCCTCGCCATTCATGACCAGAGGCGGTTTGATGGCATAACGGCGCTCGAACCAGTTGACTAGGCCCTTGGGCAATGCACCCACGATGGCGCCTGCCAGGCCGCTAATGCCCAGTACCATACCCCGGGAGGCCGTATTGCCCGAGAAACGCTCGATGCCGTCCTTTTGGCGACTGAGGTTGACCGTTGTCTGGATTACGTTCCGGGCCTTTTTGGAAAACCAAAGCGTGAGTACCATAATGATGCCGGCCAGAATAAGCATCCAGGAACTGGCTGGAGCCCCCTCTCCCAGAAAGGCCGACATCGTGAGATCGTCTGGCGCCTGGCCCGAATCTTGCCAGATCTGGTAGGCTTCGAAGCTGGCTACCGGCACCCCGATGAAGTTGACCAGGTCGTTGCTGGCAAAGGCCATGGCCAGGGCAAAGGTGCCCAGCAGCGTGATAAACCGGAAGGGATCGAAAGAGCCCGCTTTGCTCAGGATGAAAAAGAGCACCGCCACGGCAGCAGCAACCAGCAGGGCGAAGATAGCGAAGTGGTCCATCATCCACATCACAGCCGGATTGGTGCGCAGGGGCGAAGTTTTCAGGCCGACGTTAATGATGAAATTCAGTACGACCGCCACGGAAATACCCCCGAAGATGGCGCCGCCCAGGGCGGCGTATTTTTTGTAGTCAAAGGTGGTGATGGCCCGAAGTAGAAACTGGATGAGCCAACCCACGATAAAAGCGATGGCCACCGAAACAAAGATGGCCACGATCATCTGAAGGGCCTTGGTGGTGTTGATGTACGCTGGGAATTCGCTCAGGGGAATGCCCTCGTTGTACATTTTGAAAAGGGTAACAGCGATGGAGGCGCCCAGCAATTCAAATACAATGGAAATCGTCGTGGAAGTGGGCAGTTTGAGCGAGTTGAAAAAGTCGAGCAGCAGGATGTCCGCCAGCATTACACAGAGGTAGATGAACAACACCTCCCGGAAGGTGAATCGATCGGGCAGGAATACCCCGGATTTGGCGACCTCCATCATTCCCCCCGAAGAGGAGGCACCAATGAGAATGCCAATGCTGGCCACGATCATGATGCGCTGAAAAGTCGCTGCTTTGGACCCCACCGCACTGGTGAGGAAGTTGACTGCATCATTGGATACGCCGACGATCAGGTCGAATACGGCCAGTCCAAGCAAAAAGAAAACGAGCAGGAGGTAAACCGTCTCCATGAGGTTTTTTGTCTGTTTCTGATGATTGGGTCCAATTGCATGCGAAAGCAAACACCCGTGTGTTCGCTGTGGAGCTGTTGGATGTTACACATGACGCGATGAGGTTTGGGATGCTCCCAGACCACCCATCGGTGAGTATGACCGGTTGGGATGAAGCGGAATGAATGATCCCCTTCCCCAGTCGCAATTAAAAATAGACCGGATGAGCAGGGACAGATGTAGAAGTTCTACTACAAAGCTGATTGTTAAGGATATTTAAAGAGCTTGTTGCTGATGTGGCTATTCGTTCTATGAGCTGATTCCCAGAGGATTAAGGAAAAATAAGCCGCGCATACCCGAGCGAGGGGCAGAAGGATTGCCAATTAAAATTTAAGGTAGAGTTAACCCGGAAAATTCATCAAATTTTCCGGGCTAAAGCTTCGGGTGCCGTCCCGCTGGCAGATCGGTTGCGTCTGCGTGCAGAGGCTGTTTATTCTGAAACCGAAAATAGGCTTCAGTAAAGACGGTTACTCCTGGTTCCTGGTTGCTGTTTTCAGCGGAATAAAAAGCCGCACCTGGGTGCCGGCCTCGGGCTTGCTGTCTATATCCCAGTGGCCGTTCAGGGCTTCCATCAGGTCGTCCACCAGTGAGAGGCCTATACCGGTGCCTGCGCTGACATCGTTGGAGCCGGGCCGATCGGGCCGGGTGGATCTCCGCCGCAGGGTCTCGAGCTGCTCGGCGCTCATGCCGCGGCCCGTGTCCTGTACTTCCAGTATGTACCAGCTCGGCTCTACGGCCGATCGCAGGTGTATGCTGCCGTTTCGGGTAAACTTGATGGCATTGGACAGCAGGTTGTGCAATACGATGCTCAGGACCTGCGGATCGGTTTGAATGATGTCGTCTTCCGGCAGCTCGTTGTGCAGGGTGTTGCCCTGGTACTCGGCCATTTCGACTAGATCCTGCAGGAGGCGATCCACCAGGGCGTAGGGAGAACAACTACCGGGCGTGATCTCGAAGTTCTTCTGCTGGTATTTCACCCAGTGTAGCAGGTTGAGTGTGCTGTGGTAGAGCTTGCCCACGGCATTTTGTACGTCGGTCAGGGTCTTTTGCACCTGCGCCCCGTCCTTCTCTTCGCGGCCGCTTCCCAGGCGGGCGATCATGCCGATGAAACGCAGGGGGGTGAGAATATCGTGGGAGATCACGGAGATGAGGCGGTCTTTCGTCTTGAGGTTCTGTCGCAATTCGCGTTCGGTGCGGCTCAGCTTTTCCAGGTTCTGGCCCAGCTGCCGGTTGGCGGTGCGCAGCTCGGCCGTTTGGACATCCACTTTTTGTTCCAGCAGGATGTTTCGGCCCCGGATGGTGCGCGTGTAGGCGGCTGAAGTTGCCCAGACCAATACCAAAAAGCCCAGCCCGTACAGGCCGATGGCCCAGGGGCTGAGATACCAGGGCGCCTCCACGGTGAAGGGCAGGCGGGAATAGACGAAGTCCGACGGCCCGAAGCCGATGCGTTTTCGCACATGCAGCAGGTACCGGCCCGGCTTGAGGTGTCCGAAATACAGCTTCTTTTGCCCCATGCTCATGGGCTGATAGTCGCGGTGTACGCCTTCGAGCCGGTACTGTATATCCAGGTTGTAAGCATGGCCCCACCAGGGGGTAGCCCAATCGACACTTAGCTCGTAGTGATCCGCGGGGATGCGGATCTCTGGGGTCAGGGCTAACGCTGCGCCGTCTGCCCGCAGGCGGCTGAACAGTACGCTGTCGGTATCGAAATTGTGCGTGGTGGCATGCGGATCGAAGAGGACCAGGCCCTGCATGGAGGGCAGAGACAAACGCCCGTCGGGTAGCCAGAGGTGATTGGGTATGCAGCCGCCGTTGAATTCCGTGTTCCGGATGCCGTCCTCTTCCAGGTAGGTGTAGTAAAAAAGTCCGAGGGTGCTGTCTGCCAGGTAGGCATCCACGGCCCCGAGATGGGTCTTGAACAGCCCCCGGTTGGTGGAGATCCAGAGATAGTCGCTGATGTCGCGTACGAAAGCGTGCACATTGGCCAGTTCGTTGCCCCGTCCGGCAGGCATGGCCGTAAACCGGCCTTTGTCATATACGAAGTAGCCGTTGCCGTAGGTGCCCGCAAAGAGCTTGCCGTCGATCCAGGCCAGGGAGCGTGTTCGGGCTCCGTCCAGCTCGGGGAAAGAGTCCACCTGCCACGTGCAGGTGTCTACCCGGTACACTTGCATGTGCGCAGCTATCCAGAGGTCGTGCCCCCCGCCCATGCAGTAGCCCCGAATGGCATTGATCCCTTCAAAACTTCCGGTCAGGATGGCTTGTACAGCCTCGTCTTGCCAGCGATACAGTCCCGTGCCGGTCATCAGCCAACGGGTCCCGTGATTTTCCAGCAAGACCATAGCCAGCGTTTTTTGCATTAAGAACTCGGGAGCCCGGTCCGGCCTGGCCGGATCGTACCGGAAGAGTCTTTTTTGGGGATCCCGGAAGTATAGTTGTCCTCGTTGATTCCGATATAGGTAATAGGCATGAAACGGGTAGGGGAACCGCTCCCTGACGTTGCCGCTCTCCAAATCGACGATCAGGCCATTGCTGGTCAGCAGCGAGTTGGAGTCCAGCAAGGCCTGGGTGTAACTGGCAGCGGCCAGGGTGCGATCGTCGTAGGCGTGGGCGATCGTTTGAAACGGCCGCTTCCGGTACACGAACAAGCCCCGGGTGTCGGTTCCCAAAACCAGCAACTGATCTTCCGGGCGGTAAACGAGATGGCTGATCAAACAATTGGGAGGAAGCTCCCTGAGCAGGAGTTCCAGCCGGAAGCGGTCCGGACGCCCGGTAGGCAGCAGGCGATAGAGCCTTCCTCCGGCTTCCAAAAACGACTGATCGTGGGGTGGGGGGCTGTAAAATGTGGGATCCGCCAGAGAAAAGGGGGTGCCCTCCTCGTCTTGAAGGGTCCAATGGCAGGCCTGCCAGCTTTGGGTTTCCAGATCCAGGCGAACCAGCTGATTTTGGGTATTGAGGTGAAGCAATTGCCCATTTACGAAGGTGAATCGGTGAGGAGATTGCGTTCTTTTCGGCAGGATGAGCCGCTCCTGGCGGTCCAGATCCAGGAGGGCTATCCGGGAGCTGATGGCAAAAAGGCGGTTTGGGCCGGCCGGAAAGAGGGCCATGCGGGAAGGCTTCTCCCATTTTTCCATTTCCTTTTGAAGAAGGGGCTCGTCGAGAAGGACCGATAAGGAGGGTACGCTGCCCCTGAAAATCCGCGAATCGAAGACCTTGTTATCCGGCCAGGGAACCCTGCGAAAGATCCCTTTTTCCAGCAGAAAAAGCGCATTGGTGTAATCGACAAAGAGAATGCTGCCGTCTGGCAAGGGGATCACCTGCTTGAACCGCTGGTTGCCGAGGTCCGGATGCTGATCTGCTCCACACAGCCGGAAGCCTTGCCCGTCAAATCGGGCGAGGCCCCCTTCGGTGGCCACCCACAGGAACCCATGCTCGTCAAAGGCCAGCCCGCGGATGGAGTTTTGCGGCAAGCCGTCCTTGGAGGTATATTGGATGGGGTGGTAGGGTTGCTGCGCCCACAGGCCGGCCTCCAGGCCACACAGCATGGCCAGCCCGGAAAGAAGCATGCGAAGCAAATTGGGAAGCATCATCAGCCTACGTGGTACAGATCGGCCAGGCGCTGCATATCCGCAAGGTTATTGACGCCCAACTTTTCGAAGATACGCACTTTGTAGGTAGCGATGGTACTCATTTTCAGGTCCAGGCGGGCGGAGATCTCCTTTACGCGCAAGCCCTGCAGCAGGTACAGCAGGACGGTCATCTCGCGGTCGGAGAGCTCGTCGAACGGATTGGCCGAAGCCGGGGATTGCTTTTCCCGGAGCAGGAGCTTCTGCCGCAGGCTATCGCCCAGGTAGCTGCCGCGCAGCAGGAAGTGATCCAGGGCCTTGCTTACCGTTTCTTCGTCGGCTTCCTTGCTCAGGAAGCCGTGCACGCCCATGTTCAGCAGGCGCTGCGCAAAAGCCTCTTCCGAACTCATCGTGTAGACCAGCACGCGCAGCCCGGGATTGGATCTGAGGATGCCGGGGATGATCTCCAGGCTGTTGCAGTCGCCCAACTGAAGGTCGAGAATGAGGTGGGTGAAAAAGGAGTCCTTCAAGGCGCGGAGTAGCCCCTGGCAAGAGTCCGCTTCGGCAATCGAGAGGTTCTTCACGTTTTGCTCCAGCAAATACCGCAGGCCCGTTCGGATCACCGAATGGTCGTCGGCAATGAGCATGCGGCACTTCGGATCGGGCATAGGAGTAATAGAATACCAGACTTTAAATATAGATAGATCCCCGGAGGTGCCTTGTAGGATTTCTGCTACAACAGCAGCTCAGAAGAGGAGCTCACCACTCCCATCCGAAGGTGGTCTGAAAGACGTAGTCCGTACGCGCCGCGCCCTCCACCGGGCGATTGTCGAAATTGAGCGAGAAGCCCAGGGAGATGAAAAAGTCGAGAGGCAGGTCGTACTTGCCGTCAAAATTGTAATCCACCCGCCAGCGGCCGCCCTCCGTGAAGCTGGGGTAGGCGACCAGGGTGGTCACCAGGCTGACATCCCCCAGATCGAAGAGGTTGAGCTGAGAACCGAAGTAGCCCTCCATGGAGTTGCGATCGGGATTTTCGTTGGAAAAGCGCTCGTTGTTGTAGCTCAGACCCAGGCCGGTCCCCCAATAGACCTTGTTGGTATGAATGAGGTATTTTCCGACCCCGAATTTGCCGAGCGTACGCAAGGCCAGCTTTTGCTCGGTATTGGACAGGTAGGTGGTGGAGGCAACCAGGTACCAGTCTTTGGGCAAAAAGAACTGGAAGGAGAATCCGCCCTCGGTGCGGTCGATGGTCTCGGCATCATCTTGCGAGGAATTCACGGAGCTGAAATAGCCGTCCGCCAGCCAGCGGTTGGCGATGTAGCCGGCATTCGCGCGTACGCTGAACTGCCGGAAATTGCGGGCTTTAGCGTAGCTGAATCCGACGGAGATGTTGGCGTACAACCGGCTCAGGGGTTTCTCATCTACAGATTTAAGGTACACGATGTCGTCCAGATCGGTGCGGACGGTATCTCCGGAGTTGACCAGCAGGTCCGCCTCCCCGGGTGCCGTGGAAGACAGTGTGCCGTTGTAGCGGCTGCCGTCGGTGAGGGTGATGAGGAAAAAGCTTTCCGTGTAGATCTCCTTTACGCCTTCCCATTCGATCTTGAAGTCGCTGTCGCTGTAATCGGTTTTCACCACCAGCACGCCGCGTTCCATGTTCTTGACCTCGCCGATCATGTAGTTGTCGTTGACGAAGATGATGGAATCCTGCTGGCCGAACAAAGAAGTCGAAACAAGGAGAAGCCCGGTGCAGAATCGTACCCAGGCATTAAAAAAAGAAAGCATGTAACTAATGCGGTTTGTTTGGCCACGGGATGGGCTTCAAAGGGTTTTCGGATACCCTGGCAGCCTGGCCTAAATACGTGGGCGGCAAGGTAATAATTTCAGCCCTTTTGGCTTGTGTGCCGGACGGTTTTTTCTTCCGCACTAGCCCATCCGGCACGCTCTTTCCCTCAGTTCCTGTTCCGGGAGGAGGCATACCGAAGCAGGAGGGAATTCCTTCCATTGCAAAAACCGGGTCATGAACCTCTGCTGCCCGCCGGATTCCCGATCGAACCGGTCTTGGTTATCTTCTTTCCTGAAGGCGGGCTGCTAGTTGTTCCGTCGATTGCTCGACTTTCTTTCCCAGTCCGCGCAATTTCCAGCTCACAAACATAAGGGCAAGGCCAATTGCGATCAAAGCAACACCCAGGAATACCATGAGAGAAACGTATGCGCCAAAGGGATTCGTAACTAAGAGGAAACCCAGGACCAGGATGAGCAGGCTGGGGATGAGGTAGTTGCCCTCCACCCGGCCACGCAGGCCGCGCATGAGCAGGGACGCGCCGGAAAACAGGATCCAGATACCCAGCACAATGGGAATGATATTGGCGATCTCGGGCCGAACCAGGAAAAGGAGACCGATGAGAAGGTCCAGGACGCCTTCCCCCAGGTAGGAACCCCAGTCTTCGCGGTCCCGGTTGCTGAACGCCATTGCGATCTCAGCTGTCCCGGCCAAGATGCCCGCGATACCGAGATAGGTTGCCAATACACCGGTTGCCGTACTGGGGTTGAAAACGGCAAAGAGGCCGAGGGCAAAGAGCATGAGCCCTTTCAAGCCCAAAAGCCACCAATTTTTAAAGATTCTGAAAGCCATGTGGTCTGGTTTTAGATAAATGGATAACGAAAAGGATTCAGGTCGTATAACTGTTTGGCAATCCGGGAATTTTGATGGGCGAATCGGAGGGCTATCCGGCTCCTGTCACGGGCTTGCTTTGGCGCTCTTCCTGTTTTCGACGCTTGTTGAGGGCCCGGAGCTTCAATCCCAACATCATGTGGAAAAGGCCGGCCAACAACATGTTGAGCGCTACCCAAAACAGCCGGGTAACCGTTTCTTCCCAGGGGTTTTGCACAGTGAAGTAGGTCATCAATATGATGATGAGTCCTCCGATCAGGGTCAGAAACCAGGGCCCGAAATGCACCTGCCGAAACCGGAACGCATAGCCGATCAGGAACAGGCCGCGCACGAACAGCCAAAAACTGATGAGGATAGCGACGAAAAATACGGATCGTCCGGGCATCAGAATCAAATATACCCCCAGGCCTACCTCCAGAACCCCGAGAATACGATGCCACCAGCTTTCCACCTTGTTTTTGGGAAATAAGACCGAAAGGATGAGTTGTCCGATTCCCAAGGTCAGTATGATGTAGCGAAGCAGCTCGTCGATCCGAAAGAGAGCCTCGCCGGAGTGCATGAACACCCACAACCCGCCGAAAACGAATACCCCTCCAAATAAAAAGAAGATCCACCATCGCCGGGCAGTGTGAAAAATCGGGTTGTCCTGGTTGGGCATAGGGGTAGCATTTGCGGAATAAGCCCCCCGCGCAAAAAAGGCAAGAGGCTTTTCCGGTGCCATTATTACCAGCAGCAGCCGCCGCCCGAAGAAAGACCTACGTTAACATAAGGATCTATACTTGGGCCATGGGGGCCAAAGTGCATGTTGAGGCCCATGTTTGCGGAAGGATGCAAGCCGGCGCAATTCGAAAGGCTGGCCGCAAAGCACAGGGCAAAGACGAAAAGAACCAGGCTGCGCAAACGATTGGGTTTTGTTTTTTGGTCAGTCATGATTATGGATTTTTTAGTGCTTTGGAGTTAAAAAGGATATTGCTGAATGACGAAGGGCGCGCCGGTAGGGTCCAGCAGAAACGCTACCGAGCCTTTGCGCACCTTTTCGGTGGGGGCGAGCAAAACCTTGGCACCAGCCTGTTCGGCCTTGCGCGTCATCATTTCGGGGTCGCTTACTTTGATGTAGGGCACCCAGTGCGAGCGGGTATTCTCCATCGGGTTCTGGATCAGTCCGGCGCAGTAGGTATCCTCATGGAAAAAGCCCCAGTAGGGTACCTCGGTGCGCATTTCCATCTTGGTGATGTAACCAAAGGTCTCGGTGTAGAACTGCTTGGCAGCTTCGGCATCTTTTGCCCACAGTTCGGTGTACAGCCAGCCTCCTTCGGCAGCGGGCGTACCCAGAGCGGGGTCGCCGCTTTCGGATCTCAGAAGGCCGAATACAGCACCCTGCGGATCCGTAACTACGGCTTGCATGCCGCGCCCGTTCAACGCCATGGGCTCACCCAGTATTTTTCCGCCTTTGGTGGCGATCTTGGCTGCGTCAGTGGCTACCGAGGGCGAAGAAAAGGAGCAGATCCATTCTCCCCGCTGGTTTTCCACATTGGCCATGGGAACGATACCCCCAATGGCTTTTCCGTTGTGCATGATCACGGAGTACAGGTCTTTGCCCTTGCCTTTGTCTTCGAAGGTCCAGCCGAATACCTGGCCGTAAAAGGCTTTCGCTCGCGCTACATCCGGCGTGGCCAGGTCGCGCCACACCACTTGGCCCTGATTGTGGTTGTTGGTGGGTGGGTTGGTCACTGCCGGCAGGCTCGTGATCCCGGCACAGCCGGTGAGAAGCCACAGCAGGGCCGGCATGCCCAGAAAGCCTGCCAGGCGCAAAATTGAAAAGGAATAATTCACGAGTATTAGGTTTGAGGTTAAATAAGAAAAAGGGAAGGCTTAGTTGATCAGCCCCTTATCTTGCATTTCTTTCCGGAGGGTTTTGGTGTATTCCCGGCTGAAGCTCTTCAGGTTGCTGGGGTTGTAAGCCTCCGATTGAGCCGACCACAACAGTTCGCCGGAGTCGATGTCGAACAGGTTGGCTTCCAGGTAATAGGTATTGTCGACGCCGTAGTAGCCGGGTTCGTATACCCGCTGATAGGTGTAGCCGTAGTAGCCCCAGTAGCTCCCGTAGTAGGGATAGGCCGTGGGCATGTACGAGGTGGTTCCCGGTACGTAGTAGGTTTCGGATTTTGTGTCCTTCAGGGCTACCGTCATGATGGCATCGGCCCCCAACGCCCTGATCTTCTCCACGGCTTCTTTCTGTTCGGCTTCGTTGGCGGGTTTGTATTTGGGGGGAAAGGTCTCGCTGCTCTTGATGACCTCAACCCCTTTCTCCTGAAAGGCATTTTCGATATCTCCTTCTACCACCACCCGGGACTCGATGCGGGGGGAGAGCACGGCCAGAAAGATCTTTTGATAGCTTTCTCCTCGCAGGGCAGGCTCGTTCATCCAGGAGCCGGTGACCCTGACCGTAGGACCGCAGGATGTGAATAGGAGAAAGACCAAAACTAAGGCGAAAGGAATTCGGATCATGAACGCTTTGGTTTAGATGTTTTTTGAAATGACACGCTAAAGATAAGCCGTAAAGGTTGAAACCAAAGGATGCCCGCGCTCGGGAGTTTGATTCAAAGAACATAGGCAAGGTATTCTTCAATTCCTAATTCGAATGTAGAATTTTATCTACAAATGCGAACGGGTGGCTTTCCGGTCCCAGAAAGCCACCCGTTCACCGAAAAACCGGTCTGCCTTTCGTCAACTATTTGATAAAGGAAATCGAAAAGGGATACTTGTAAAATTCCCCCTTGTTCGCTTCTACCGCTCCCAGGATCATGAAGATCACGTTCAGCAAAAAAACGATGCCCAGCAGTACGAAACCGATAATGAGCAGGCAAAGGATTCCCGAAATGATGTAGGCGATCATCACGGTGAGCTGAAAATTGACCGCCTCTTTGCCGTGATAATCTACAAAATCGGACTTGTCCTTTTGGGTGAGCCAGATCACGAGCGGGGCGAGGACGCTTCCCAGTGCGGGGAGCACCAGGCCAGCGAAACCGCCCAGGTGAGCGAGTGTGGCATACATGCGCTCATCCTGTTCGGAAAGCCTGTGCTTGGATGTGGGTTGTTCTTCCATGTTGCAATGCGTTTGATGAATGTTACACTCCTAATATGGTCTTTTCATCAAGGAGCCTCCCAGCTTATTCTACGAATGAATCGGATTTCTGGATTTACTCGGCCGGGCTGTAGTGCCCGGTTCCGCTGAGGATGCCGTTGGCCAGGATAAGCCGGGCGGTTTTGCTGTCGAGATGCAGCATAAAGAAGGTTTTTCTGAGGGATTCGGTGGCTATGTCCACCAGTTTTACGGCCGTGGGCCTTCCTTCGGCATCACGTGCAGCAAAGGTGTCGCCCCTCCGGTAAGCCCGTTGTACCGGATAGCCGAATGCCCGGGATTGGTCCGGATCCGCACTCACCCAGCTGCCGTCGGACAGCAGGAAAGGGTGAGCGGGCGTGGCCGAAAGGGTGCGCCCGTCGGAAAAGGTAAGGGTTTGCACGGCCTCGTGCGCATAGGCCTCCAGTTTTGCCAGCCTGACGGCAACCCCTTCTTCTCCGAAGCGCTCAAAGCAGCGCAGCGAATCGCCCGGTTCCAGAAATTCGATGGGCTTGTCGCGGCCGTCGGCCAAGCGAATGGGCGTACCCTCGGCCAGGCAGTGTACATCCAGGCCGTCGAAGAAGATCTCGGTGAGGGCGGTGTCTTCGTAGCGGTCGCCGGGATATACGGCAGCGATCTCAAAGCGAAGCCGTAGCTCCTGGCCATCTGCCCGCCGGCCCAGCGGTGCCGGGAGGGCAAAGGTCTGTTCGGCCCGGGTGTCTTGCAGGTGGAGGCGGGCGAACGGTGCTCCGTTGACGTATACATCCAGCCGTTTGACCCGGCTGTTGGCTTTCCAGGCGTTCTCGCTTTTTACGTAGCCGTTGAATACTTTGATGTGGGTGATGCGTGGGCTTTCGGGTTCGAAGACGTATTCCAGATATTCGCCCGTGCCCTGGCCGTCCACACCTTCTACCCAGGCCGAACGAAGGCTCAGGTCGTGGGCGTTTTGGGCCCGGTAGGTATGCTGACCCTGCGGCGGCAATTCGGAAGAAGCGCGCACCGCCCGGGGGCCGCCTGCGCAATACCAGCTGCAGCCTTCCCCTTCGATGTCGTAAATGCTGGCAAATACCTCCCAGCGGGCTACCCGTTCTTTATCCTCCGGCGGAAGGGCATCGAAGTCGCGGGTTTCCAGCAAGTGCTTGGCGCGATCGAATTCGCGCTGCACGTCCGGGCCCAACTCGGGCGTTCGCCCCAGGCTGGGATACAGGTCCGCCCAGCTTTGGGCCTGAAGGCTTGCAGGAAGGAGAAAACAGGCGAAGATCAAAAAGTGGGATACCGTCATCGGTCAGGGGTTTTGGCAAGCCCAAAAATACGATAATGAAAAGGCTCGCGCCACTATCTCGACCCGGCCCATGCCCGCTTTTTTCGATTGTGCCACCGGGCGTGTAGTGGCATGACCAGGGGATACAACCAGTAGATTAAAGCATTTCGAAGCCTAGGTCTGAGGAGTCTCCCGATTCGGGCGGTTTGGAAAAATAGCCATGGCTACCATGCAGGGTACCGTATATTTGCCTGAAAAAGATGCAAATAATATGGACGCTGGTGGGTTTTCTGGCATTGAACCTTTGCTTGTCCTGCACACCCACTGAACCCCGGGAAAAAACCATGGACAAGATCCGGTTCGACCTGAGTAAGATCAATGCGGACGGTCTTCAGGGGCCGCCCGACGGCCTTCGCTCCGTTTCCTACGAGTTCTGCATACCGGAGGCGCGCAAGGCCGAGGTAAGCCGCATTGATCCCACCGTTGAATTTTCGCGCTCCCCCGGGCGCATCGGCTGTGGGGAGGGAGAATTACTGTGCATCGGCCAAACGCATCAGGAGAACTACCGGGAAGTACTCGCCCGGCTGGCTGCCCTCGATTATGTTCGCGAGATCCGCGAGGCCTTTTTCGAGTGAGCCATGAAAGAGGCACCCCCTATCCGGTAAGGGCAGCGCACCGCTTCCCTCAAAACCTAAAGGGAGAGTTGTCCACAGAGCCCGAACCCCAAGGGCCGCCCGAATACAGGGACTCGGGCTCGGGCATTGGGGCTATCTGCCTTTCCAGCTTGCGGTAAAACTGCTCGATGCGCTTGCTGCACTGCTTGCGGGCCCTCTTACTCAGCAGGCTGTAATGCTCCACTCGTGCTTCCAGGTCGACCCGGTGCCGGTAGAAATGCTGGGCGATGGCTGCATCGGCTTCCGTCAACTGAGGAAAGGGCATGGGGTCTTCTATCTGATAGGGGGCGTTGACCACCTCCGAAAAGTCAAAATCGTACGGAACGAACAGCAGGTTTTCCGATTGGTCTTTCTCGCGGATCAGGACCTTGATGTTGCGCTGCAATTCGAGGGACCAGTCGGCATTGCCGATCAGTTGCTGGAAAAGCTGATTGACCGCACTGGCCTGACGCTCAAAATCTTCCTCCTCAAAGCCGTAGCAGTCCTCGCAAATATCCATGCCGTAGCGTTCGGCCAGCTGGTCCTCGTCCTCCAGGAGAATGCCGTATCGCTTCAGGGGCGGCCCACCCTGATTGTCGATGTAGGTGATGCGCACCAGTTGGGCACGGTAGGCATAAGGCGATACCTCCTGATACAGTAAATAGACCAGGTGTTCCCGGAGGACCAGTTCATCCCCCAGGGGATCGCTCAGGCAATGCGTGACGAGCTTCAGGTCGTTGTGTTTGGCGTAGCCGGCCTCCTGGATCTCCTTTTTGGGAAACTTGATCTTCATGGGCGGGAAATCGCACACGCGCCTGCGGTATCGCCCGCGGGGGCGCACCTCGATGTTCCATTGGTGCTCGCGACCGGACCGGCCGTCAAACAGGATCTGCGCCGGCTGGTAGGTTTCCGTATTCTTATTGGCCATGAACTGCTTGACGTCGGTGACCAGGGTGATGTCCAGCACCTCCTTCCCGTATAATTCGTCGAAAATGGTCGGAGTGGCCAGGGCCTGGTGTTGACCGGAAAACCAGAGGAAAGCAATCAAAAATAGGTAGCGCATGGTGATCGGACTTGTTTTCGAATGGACAAGCTCTTGGAATAGAGGTTGCAGGACAAATCCCTTCGGCGAACGGAGGCTTTGAGCCGATCAATAGAGCTGAGCGCTCGCAGGGATGCACTCAGAATTTGTTTTCGATGGGGGATGCCTGTTCGACGGTCTTGAAAAAGGAGCGGGTTTTGACCTCTTTGAAGAAATCCCTGAGATAGGCCAGGATCTCCTCTTTGGATTCTTGCGAAAGCAATACACAATCGTGCACGCAGTTTTCCAAGGCTTCCCGCTTGGCTAAAAACTCCTCGACCAGGGGCTCCATTTCGTCGCGGGAGGCCGGAGGGCCCAGGTACACCCGGTCGGTTACCTGGCGCTGGCCGTGATTGGTGTTGGGTTTGGCATAACTGGCGTTCACGAGACCGGCAAAATCAAAATCGTAAGGGATGCTGTGAAAGCGGCCGGAGAAGGTATCCTGGAGCATTTTAACGTTGCGCCCCAGAAAGAGCGACCAGTCGGCATTGCCGATCATGTATTCGAACAGCGAGGTGCGCAGGGCGCACTCCAGGTCCAGGTCCTCCCGGGAGAAGCCCATGCGATTGGAAGGAGGTTGTTTGAGCCGGAGGCGTTCGGCCAGCTGGTCCATATCCTCGATCAGTATGCCGAGGTGTTCTTCCTGTTGCCCGGACACCTGGTGCAGATAGTTGATATCCACCAGCTGTACTCGCAGGGCTCTTTCGGTAAGCACATGCAGGAGCTGGTAGGCCAGGTATTCGCGAAGCAGGTATTCCTTTCCGGTTTCATCCTCTACACAGTGAGTAACGAGTTTGATGTCGTCGTGCTCACTCAGGCCTTTCCGGCGCAGCTGGCCCTTTTTAAAATCCAGCTTCAGCGGCGGAAACACGCATACGTGCTGCCGGTACCGGCCGCGCTTTTCCAGGCGCACGGGCCAGGTCTCCGTCGTTCCGTCCCGGGCTTCAAATTGAATGCTGCCGGGCGTCTGCTGTTGCCGCCGGTGTTCCAGGCTGTCCCAGTTGGCCGTTATCGTAATGTGAGGAATGAACTCCGGGCCCTGGTAGATGCGGTCAAAAATACTTCCCGCCTGGCTCCACAGGGGGATGGTCGCCAGGCTCCACAGAGCGAGGGCCAGGTAGAGGGAGATCGGATTTTGGTGCATGGGGTTGGGTTTCCCCTAAAAAGTACGATTTTTAAAGGGTTTTCCCCAAATAAAAAACGCATCGCCTGTGTTTTCCACTCGCGATGCGCTCAAACTCGCTAAATAAGTATGCGGTAGTAAAACGATGGGGAAGGGTGCCGATATTGCAGTGAATGGGTGTTTTTCGCAAAAAAAATCAAACGGTTTGGGCCCCCTTTTGGAAGGAGCGGCCCTACGTATTGCTCGACGGGGCTCTGGCCAGCGAGTTGGAAGGGCGGGGCTTTGATTTGCGGGATGCACTTTGGTCTGCCGCAGTTCTCTGGAAGGCCCCCGAAGCGATCGAGGCCATTCACCGGGATTACTTCCGGGCCGGGGCCGATGTTGCTGTTTCCGCTACGTACCAGGCCAGCCTTCCGGGTTTTATGCGTAGGGGCATGAGCCGGCCCGAAGCGGAAGCCTTGCTGATGCGCGGGCTTGCCCTTGCACTCCGGGCCCGGCACCGCTTTTGGGAGGAGGCCGGTGAACAGGGGCCGCAGCTCGTAGCTGCCTCGGTGGGGCCCTACGGTGCCTATTTGGCCGACGGATCGGAGTACCACGGGCACTACGGGCTGAGCCCGGACACCTTGCGCGACTTTCACCTGCCCAGGCTCGAATTGCTCTGCCGGACCGAAGCCGACCTGCTCGCCCTGGAAACCCTGCCCGGTTTAGGGGAAGCTGAATTGCTGCTTCGCCTGCTGGAGGAACTGGGGAATCCGGTTTGCTACCTCAGCATGAGCTGCCGAAACGAGCGGGAGACCCGCGCCGGCGATCCCATCGAATCTGTGGCCCAGCTGGCGGAGGCGCATCCCTCGGTGCAGGCCGTGGGGGTCAATTGCACGGCTCCCGGGTACATAGCAGGCTTGTTGGCGCGCATGAAGCCGCATACCCGGAAGCCTCTGCTGGCCTACCCCAACAGCGGAGAAGACTGGGATGCGAACCGCAAATGCTGGACGGGCCACTCTGCCTGGCACCGTTCGGAGGATTGGGTGCAGGCGGCCTATGCCGCCGGCGGGCGCATCCTGGGCGGCTGCTGCCGGACCGGCCCGGCAGACATTCGGGCTATGAAGGTGCGGCTGGACCAAATCGCCGCTGCAAACTGAGAAGCCCCACAGGCAGGCTTCCCGGCTTCTTTTAACGTGCGTTTAACGAAATCCCGCAGCGGCAAGGCTTATCTTTGACACCGTAAACCGCGCCTTATGAAAATCCTTTCAATCCATACCTTTCTCCCGCTTTTGATCCTGATTTCAGCCGTGGCGATTGCCCGGGGGCAGACCCGCGCCGGCGATCAGCCCGATCCCAAGGCCAAAGCCGTACTCGACGAGTTGCGGGCCAAGTACGAGGGCTATTCCTCTCTGAAGCTGGGCTTTGATCTCACCCTGGCCTTTCCGGAACAACCGGAAGAGGTACAGCAAGGCAAGCTCTTGCGCAAAGGCGACAGCTACCGCCTGGAAATGCCGCAACAGGCCGTGCTGTCCGATGGAGAGTCGCTGTGGATCATCCTGCACAACAACAAGGAGGTTCAGATCAATGACGTGCCCGAAACGCCCGAGGAAAGCATTTTGTCGCCCCAGGCGCTCTTTTCCTTTTACGAAAGCGGCCAATGGGCTTATGCATTGGTCAACGAAGTGGCCGACAAGCAGGGACGCGTCATCCAGCAGATCGAATTCAAACCGCTGGACCGCACGGCGGAGTACAGCAAGGTGCGGCTGGAAATCGATAAGAATAAACGCCAACCGGTGCGCATGCTGGCCTTCGGCAAGGACGGCTCGCGCTACACCCTGGACATTACGGCCATCCAGCCCAACGCGTCCATTCCCGCCGGTAGTTTTACCTTCTCGGAGTCCGACTATCCGGATTATTACGTAGAGGATCTGCGGTATTGACCGCGCTGCGAGCTAAATCCCTACCTTTGGGGTCCCACCAAAGCTGAGCCGGATATGGGATGGAAATCGGCCGTATTAAAACCCCTGGCCAAGGCTGTTGCCCGACGGATCGATCGCTGGGCCGCTGCCCCGGTCGATGCCCAGCGCGCCGTTTTCCGCGATCTGACCACTCAGGGCAGCCGCACCCGGTTTGGCCGGGATCACCGCCTGAACCCGGCTATGGCCTATGAAGCCTTTCGCGATCAGGTGCCCATCCGGGACTATGAAGGCATCAGGCCCTATGTGGAGCGGATCCGGGCCGGGGAGCGCGACGTGCTCTGGCCCGGCCGGCCCAAGTACTTCGCCAAAACCTCCGGAACGACCTCCGGTGTAAAGTACATTCCCCTTACCCGCGACAGCCTGCCCAATCACTTCGGTACGGCCCGCAATGCCCTGTTCAATTTCTACGCCCGCTCCGGTCGCGGGCAGTGGCTGGACGGCAAAATGATCTTCCTTTCCGGCAGCCCGGAGATGGAGGAAGTGGCCGGCATTCCCACCGGACGCCTCTCCGGCATTGTCAACCATCAGGTGCCGGCCTGGCTGCGCACCCACCAGCTGCCCAGCTATGCCACCAATTGTATCGAGGACTGGGAGCAAAAGCTGGAGGCCATCGTGGACGAGACCCTCACGGCCGACCTTCGGCTCATCAGCGGCATCCCGCCCTGGGTGCAGATGTACTACGAGCGCCTGCTCGAGCGCAGCGGCAAGCGCAGCATCCGGGAGTTCTTTCCCAACTTCAGCATGTTCGTGTACGGGGGCGTCAACTTCGAGCCCTACCGGGCCGCCCTGGAAAAACTGGTCGGAAAGCGAATCGACAGCGTAGAGACCTACCCCGCTTCGGAGGGCTTCATTGCCTTTCAGGACCGGCCCGAGCATCAGGGGCTGCTCCTGAATGTGGATTCCGGTATTTTTTTTGAGTTCGTGCCGGCCGGAGAGATCTTCTCCGAGCAACCGACGCGCCTTTCGCTGGCGGAAGTCGAAACCGGGGTGAATTACGCCCTCATCCTGAGCAATAATGCCGGCCTGTGGGGCTACAACCTGGGCGATACGGTGGAGTTCACCTCCTTGCAGCCGCCCCGACTGCGGGTGACCGGCCGCATCAAGCACTTCATTTCGGCCTTCGGCGAGCACGTCATCGGCAAGGAAGTGGAGGAAGCCCTGGGGGAGGTCACGACCGGAAGCCCGGTGAAAGTGGTAGAGTTTACCGTGGCGCCCCAGGTGAGCCCGCCGGAAGGCGGCACACCCTATCACGAGTGGCTGATCGAGTTCGAGGAAGGACCGGCAGATCTGCAGGCCTTTGCCCGGCAATTGGACGAGGCCATGGTACGCCGGAATATCTACTACCAGGACCTGATCGAGGGCGGTATTCTCCGGCCTTGTAAAGTCACTGCGCTACAGCGCGATGCCTTTCGCGCGTATATGAAGAGCCAGGGCAAGCTGGGCGGGCAGAACAAGGTCCCCCGCCTGAGTAACGATCGCCAGCTTGCCGAGGCCCTGGCGGCCTACGCTTTGGAAGGCCCCGGCTAGGTTTGGCCGTCCTTTTCGATTTTCCTTTTTTTGTGGTAAATGGTTTTTAGTATGGGAAAAGGAGATCGCAAATCCAGGAAAGGCAAACGCTGGCGCGGCTCGCACGGCAAGACCCGCCCCAAGAAGAAATCGCCGGATAAAGGGCCGAACAAGAAAACGAAGGAGACGAAAACTCCTTGATTATTACCCACAACCGGAGAAAGGTCACGCATGCGGCCGGTCGCCGATAGCCTCAATTCATTATGGACATCATTCACATTAGTGCAGAATGCTATCCCGCCGCCAAAGCCGGTGGCCTGGGAGATGTAGTGGGGTCGCTGCCGAGATACCTCAACCAAAAGGGGACGGATACGGCCGTGATCATGCCCAAATACTACACGCCTTGGCTCCTTCAGCAGCAATACGAGTTGGTGCATACCCATGTGGTGCACCTGGGCCCCCACCGCATCCCGTTCGCCATCGAAAAGGTGGTGGGCGATCCGCTGGGCTTTCCGCTTTTCGTGGTCAATCTTCCCGGTAAATTCGATCGCCCGGGCATCTATTCGGATCCCGGCGGCTGGTATTACCAGGATGAAGTGGAGCGCTTCCTTTGCTTCCAGCAGGCCGCCCTGCATTGGCTGTGTGCCCTCAAGCCCCGCCCCAAGCTGATCCACTGCCACGACCACCACACCGGCCTGGTGCCCTTCTTCATGCAGTACAGCGAAGCCTTCAAGAAGCTCAAAAAAGTACCCTCGGTCTTCACCATCCACAATGCGGAGTATCACGGCGCTTTCAGCTGGGAAAAAGCCAACCTGCTGCCCCCCTACGAGGAGGATGCCAAGGGGCTGCTGGACTGGAATCATTCCATCAACCCGCTGACCACCGGCATCAAGGCAGCCTGGCGCGTGACCACGGTTTCGCCCAATTACATGAAGGAGCTCTCGCGCATGGACAACGACCTGGGCTGGCTGCTGCAACACGAGCACGACAAAACCCTGGGCATCCTCAACGGCATCGATGCCCACCACTGGGACCCCGTATCCGACCCCATGTTGTACAGCCGGCTGAATGGCGATATGGCAGCTTTTAAGAACGCGAATAAATTACCCCTGGTCCAGCGGTTCTCGCTGCGGCCCGACCTGCCCCTCATTACCTTCATCGGACGACTGGTACGCGAGAAGGGGGCCGATCTCATTCCCGACCTGCTGGGCAAGGCCCTGCACAGCGGCCTGGAGTTCAGCTTCATCGTTCTGGGTACCGGGGAACTCCGCCTGCACGAGGTGTTGGGCGAATTGCAGTATTACCATCCGGGGCATGTAGGCGTGGCCTTGGAGTACAACGAAGGCCTGGCCCATCAACTCTATGCCGGCTCGGACTTTCTCTTCATGCCGTCGCGGGTGGAGCCCTGCGGCCTCAACCAGATGTACGCCATGCGCTACGGCACCGTGCCCATCGTGCGCACGGTGGGCGGCCTCAAGGACACCGTGGTGGATGTGACCGAAGAGCCCGGTGCGGGCCGCGGCATCCGCTTCGACGAGTTCAATCTGGAAGCCAGCCACCACGCCCTCCTCCGCGCCGTGCAGCTGTACTGGGATACCGAAACGCTCCAAAGCCTGCGCAGACGCATTGCCGGCCTGGACTTCTCCTGGGAGCGCTCCGCCGGCGAGTACCTGGACCTGTACCAGTCGCTGAATAAAAAGCTGAAAACTAAAAAGGAGGACTGAGGCGAGCAGAAGCCATTGGCCGTCGACTCCGTCTAATCCTCCCCCTCCTACATCGTCTCTCGGGCCCGGGCAAGATGTGCGAAAGCAAGGCCCGGTGGCAGGCCCAGGGCCGCCGGGACGAAGGTCTTGGGAGCTACCATCCAGCCGTACCCGTTTTTTTTGTCGGCTCTCGGCTTTCTTTGCCGATTCAAGCGTCTGTTGTACGGCCGATTTCTTACTTTTTTTACCGAGCATACCCCCACTTATTATGATCGATAGCAACTACCTGAAAGCACGAGCCGACGGCCTGGCCAAAGGCATGTACTGGCTGCGACTACAGCATAGCCCGCAGCCCGTCAAGCTGATCATTCACTAATCCTTTCAACCGTTCAGCGCATGGGATAGGCCCATGCGCTGAACCTATTTCTTTGCCTATGAGAACCTTTATACTTGCTATGATCTTGCTTTCCTTTTCGATCACGGGTTTTTGCCAAAAAGAAGACTTTCACTGGATCCTGGGATATGACAGTAATGATGATCCCGATTTCCAGTTTTTGGGCGGTGTGGATGTCACCTTATGTGACAATGAGCCGCTGGTAGAGGAAGTAGATCGAGAGATGTGGATGGGCTCTACCAATACCAGCCTGTGCGACCCGGGCGGCCGGTTGCTGATGTACTCCAACGGGCAGTGGATCGCCGGGGCCGATCACGAGGCCTTGCCCAACGGCTTTGGACTCAATCCCGGGCTTTTGGCTACTGATTTTTGGCCTAATTATCCGGTTCGCCAGGGAGCACTTTTCTTACCCATGCCGGGCGATACCAGTACGTATTCCTTATTTCATTTGCGGGGGGAGTTTGGGTCATACAGCTCTGCCTTCTTTCATACCCTGATTCAGCGCATACCCGGGGAAGAAGGCTTTCAGGTGTTGGAAAAGAATGTTCCAATTCTTCAAACGAAGCTTGAACACGGTAAACTGACCGGCGTGAAACACGCCAATGGGCGGGACTGGTGGCTCTTTGTGCTCCGAACTCAAAATACGCAAGAAGATACGACCCGTCAACTCTTTCGGTTTTTAGTTGATGATCAGGGAATCACCTCATTGAACTCGAAATTTTTTGATCGACCGATCCAACTAGGGCTGGGGCAGGTCCATTTCTCTCCTGACGGCACCAAGTATGCTATGTTTACGACGGTCAATTACCAGGAAAAAGGACAATACCTGGATATTTTTGAATTTGACCGCTGTTCCGGATCGTTATCTAATCGGATTAGTCATGAATATTTTGAAGACGTGTACAGCGGGGGGCTGGTCTTCGCTCCCAATTCCGAACTGCTGTATGTGCTGTCTTACGATGACATCTACCAATACGACCTCACTGCCCCCGATGTGATTGCCTCCCGGCAGCTAGTTGCCACTATGGACATCAACGACTGGTGGCCGCAGGCCGGCACCTTTTTTCAGGGCCAGATCGGCCCTGACGGCAAGATCTACATCGCCAACGGCCATGTATCGGCCGGCAATCTGCACGTCATCCACCGCCCCAATGTGCGCGGGCCGGGCTGTATGGTGGAGATCGCGGGCTTACCCTTGCCAAACCTGAATTCTGGCAGCATTCCCAACATCCCCAACTTTCGCCTGGGCCCGCTGGACGGCAGCCCCTGCGATACCCTGGGCCTGGACAACCTGCCCTGGGCCCACTGGCGCTGGGAGCAGGAGCAGCCGGGCTCTACCTTCTCTTTTCTGGACCTGAGTGCCTTCGAGCCCACGGCCTGGTCCTGGGAGTTCGGCGACGGGGCCGGCAGCACGGAGCGCTTCCCTACCCATACCTACACGGCCCCGGGCACCTACACCGCATGCCTCACCGTCAGCAATGCATACGGCGAAGACACCTTCTGCCGGGAGCTGCTGATCGATGAGCTCACCCACACAACGGCTCCGTCCCGGCCCGCTGCGGAATACGCCCGGGTGTACCCCAATCCGGCCGGTCCGCGGCTATTCCTCACGGTGCTGGAAAACCTGGCCCGGCCCAGCTTCCACCTGCAGGATGCCCTGGGCCGTTCAGCCCGGCGCTCAGCCCCTGGATGTGAGTCGCCTGCCTGCCGGCCTCTACACCTGGCAGCTGCGCGAGGCCGGCCGCCTGCTGCAAAGCGGCCGGGTGGTGAAGGGGGAGTGAACGGGCTGATGGCCGGCTGATGCCCCTCCCCGCATCGTCCTCCCGGGTTTCCCGAAGGGACGATGCGGCCTTCGAATATTTGGCCATCCTGGATTTGTTGAGTAGGTTTAGGAAGCCGAAGGACGGGATGTCGTTGTGGGGAATCGAATCGGCTTATCTACAGATCTCCAAACACCTAAACGACGCATATGGTCATCGACATGATAGCCCTCATCCTGGGCGGCGGCGCCGGTACGCGCCTGCATCCACTTACCAGCCAGCGCTCGAAGCCCGCCGTACCCATAGGCGGTAAGTACCGCCTTATCGACATTCCCATCTCGAACTGCCTGAACTCGGGGGTGCGGCGCATGTTTGTGCTCACGCAGTACAATTCGGCCTCCCTGAATCAGCACATCAAGAACACCTTCCATTTTGACCTGTTCACGGAGGGCTTTGTCGACATCCTGGCGGCCGAACAGACGCCTTCCAGCGACAAGTGGTTTCAGGGCACGGCCGATGCCGTTCGCCAGAGCATGCACCACCTCAACAATCAGAAGCACGATTACATCCTCATTCTCTCCGGCGACCAGCTCTACCAGATGAATTTCGAGCATCTGGCCGAATACCACATCCGGATGGGGGCTGATCTCACGATTGCCACCATTCCGGTAGTGGCCCAGGATGCATCCTCTTACGGCATCATGAAGGTGGATGCCGAAGGCTGGATCGAGCGTTTTATCGAAAAGCCGGCCCCCAAACTGCTGGCCGATTGGGAGTCGCCGGTCTCCGAAGAGTACCGGAAGGACAACAAGGTATACCTAGCCTCCATGGGCATTTACATGTTCAACCGCGAGGCGCTCAACCGGCTGTTTGCCGAAAGCCCGGATGCCACCGATTTCGGCAAAGAGATCATCCCGGCAGCGATAAATGCCGGCTACCAGGTGGCCAGCTTTCCTTACGGCGGTTACTGGGAGGACATCGGAACGATCCCCTCCTTTTACGAAGCCAACATTGCCCTTACGGATCCCGTACCGGCTTTCAATCTCTTCGACAACGAAAATGTGATCTACACCCGGGCTCGCCTGCTGGCGCCTTCCAAAGTGCTGGGCACGGTCTTCGATCGCTCGGTACTGGCCGAAGGCTGCATTGTAAATGCGGACCGGGTGGAATACTCCATCGTGGGGATCCGCTCGCGCATCGGCAAAGGTACGGTCATCCGGGAAGCGGTACTCTTCGGCCACGACTATTACGAAACCCTGGACGAAATGCGGGATCACCCCGATCGCATTCCCATGGGCATCGGCGACAACTGCCACATCCAGCGGGCCATCATCGAGAAGAATACCCGCATCGGCGACGACGTGCACATTTGCGGCCACCCATCGCTGGAAGACGAAGAGACGGACACGTACTGCATCCGCGGCGGGGTGATCGTGCTCAAGAAAGGAGCGGTGCTCGAACCCGGAAGCCGGATCGGCAAGCCGCTTCCGGTAAAAGAATCAGCGGCAAAATAGCCGGATGATCGCATCGTAGGACGACCACAGGGCGATCTCTTTGGCGGCGCGCAGGTCGGCGCAGGCCGCTTCGTAATCCTCTCGTTCCAGGTAGATCTCGCCCCGCAGGGCCAGCAGGCGCGCATCTCCGGGAAGCAGCTCCAGCGCTCGGTTAATCTCGGTCAGTGCGTTTTCGCTATCCTCTTCGCCGTAGGCTGCACGCGCTTTTCCGGCCAGTTCGTGGGCCTTGAAGTAGTCGGCCTCAGCCTGGGCGCATACCTCTCCTTCCGGGAAGAACGGCATATTGAGCAGGAGGGAGGCCGGCACGGGGCGCCCCTCGTACCGGGCTGCGTCCCACCGGCCATAGGTGGCTGTTGCCGCCTGAATGGCGGCATCCCAGTAGGCCGTGCCCAGCTGGTTGTAATCCAGCACCTGCAGGACCCGCACGGAGCCGTCGGGGCGCACCAGCAGTTCCAGATCCACCTGTCCGATCCGGCAACTGTCGATCACCTCGGCGGGCCGCTCCAGTTGCTGCTGCAGGAAGGCCGACAAGCCTTCCAGCCCACCTTCCTGAAAGCCTGGGATTTGCTCGGGCTCCAGGTATACGGTATCGCCTTCCACAAGCCGGTAGGGCAAGGGCTCCCGGATGCGGAAGCGCACGGGCAGGGTGGCCTGCACCCGGACGGTGTCGCCGTTGTTGAGCCGGCCGGGCACGAAGCGCAGGTCGTATTCCTGCAGGGCTCTGAATACGCGCAGGGCTTCCTCCCCACAGCCCCCGCCGATGTCGCGCAGCAAACGGGGCCGGGAGATGCGCCCGTCTTTCTCGACCACATAGGTCAGCACCACCATGCCTTCGATATCCTGCTGTACGGCTTCCTGCGGGTAGCGGATGTTCTGCTGCATGTAATTGAGCAGGGCCTGTTCGGCGCACTGTTGTATGACGGCCTCGGCCGTGTCCAGCTCTTCACAGGCCGGGAATCGCGGGGCATGAGCTACAGCCCGGTACAGGGTGGTATCTTCCTGGGCCCGGGCGGGACCGAACAGGCTGGCGAGAAGGAAGAATCCTGCAGAAAGAAAAAGACCAAACTTCATGAGGCGAAGGTGTATGTTGAGCGATAGAAGCCTGTAAAGCGGCGAAAATACGCAAAAGCGTAGTAGTACGAGGGCCGGCCGGGAAAGGGCTATGGATTCATTCCTCCTCCAGGGTCCAGTCGGTAGAGGTGCGGTACACCGTGCCCTCGAAGCGCGCGATCAGTTCGCCGTCGTCGCGGCGCACATCCACCTCGTAGTGGGCCATGCGTTTGGCCAGGTTGAGTTCGCGGGCCGTGGCCAGGATCCGGTCGCTGATGCGCAGCGGTGCCATGTAGGAAATGGAGGTACGCACGGAAAGGGCCTGCCGGCCATGGGCATTGGAAGCAAAGGCCAGCGCGCTGTCGGCCAGGGCGTAGGCGATGCCCCCGTGGGCGATGCCAAATCCATTGACCATGCGGGGGTGCACGGTCATGGCCAGTTTGCAAAAGCCGGCTTTGACCTCCAGCACGTCAATGCCCAGCCACTGGCTGAATGCATCCTGGCTCATCATGTGATCGACAATGGTCTGGGGGGATAGCGGTTGCACAATCTCTGCCTTTTCCGGTCGTTTTAGGTGAAGTTTGGGGATGTACGGCCTGAGCACATACCCAGACGAAAGTAAGAAATTTGCAGGTACGGCCCATATTGGCCCGTGATTGTGAAAAATCGTATATTCGAGCAGAGCCTAGCCAATGGTGATCGCGATAACGTCAGGCGCAAGCGATTCTCTAATCCGTGTATTCCCAAGGCGAGGTACCTGATTTAACCTAAGCTGGAGGAACAAGTGACCGATCGAGACCTGATAAAAGGTTGTATTCGGGAAAACCGAGCTTGTCAAAGAGAGGTTTTTCGGCGCTATGCCGGCAAAATGATGGCGGTATGCCTGCGCTACACGCGCAATCGGATGGAAGCCGAGGACGTGTTGCAGGAAGCTTTCATCCAGGTCTTTGACCACCTCGGCGACTTCGAGTTCAAGGGGTCGTTGGAAGGCTGGATCCGGCGCATCGTGGTCAATGCTGCCTTGCAGCAGTATCGCCAACGCAGCCGGCGCGAAGAAGCGGAGAGCCCCGATCACCTGGAAGCCTTCGCACTGGAGCCCTCCATCTACGCCCACTTGCACGAAAAAGAGTTGCTCGCTCTGATCGCTCAGCTTCCCGACGGCTACAAGATGGTGTTCAACTTGCATGCCATCGAAGGGTACAGCCACCGGGAAATCGGCGAATTGCTCGGCATCGAAGAAAGTACTTCGCGATCCCAATTGGTGAAAGCACGAAAACTCCTGCAGGCAAAGATCATGGATATGCAAAAAATTGCGGTATGAGGCCCAGGCACCCAATGGACTACATTTTCCGCCGGAAACTCTACGACTATTCCGATCCGCCGCCCATGCATCTGTGGGACGAGATCGAGGCCAAGCGGAGCCGCGGAAAGGTCGTACCGCTTTGGCGGAGCCAATCCTGGTTGCTTTGGGTGGGTCTCATTCTGGGCACCTCACTGGCAGTCACTCAGTTTTTCCGCCCGGATGCTCCCAAATCCCTGGACAGCTTTCCCGTTCCGGTTCAGCTCGCCGACGCCCCTCTGCTTGCCCATCCTTCTCCCCTTCTTTCAGCCGATCCGGATCTCGGGGCGGCAGCTCCCAAGACTCCCGTTCCGCAGGTAAAAAAAAAGCCCCGGCCTGAGGGGGTAGTGCTTCAGCCCCTGCCTGCTCAGCCACCGAACCTGTCCTTCCCCGCCCACCGGCTTTCCTTGCCCACTGCCTCAAGGGTGGCCCAGCCGCTTCCGTCGGTTGATCTCACAGCGGGGTTCAGGCGGGGGGCTCTGCCCGTCAAGCCGGAATGCGTGGATTTTGGCCCGGGTAAGTTCCGCTTTTTTGTGGACGCCGGCTTCTCGGCCGATCTGCCGCTGCGCAACCTGGAAGCCAAGGGCGACTATGCCAGTGAATACGTGGCTTCGCGCAACGCTACAGAAACGGCCCGCTTTTCCTACAGCGGCGGGCTCCGGATCTCCCTGCTGACCCCCTGGGGACTGGCTTTGCGCACCGGCATCAACTATTCCCAGATCAACGAGCGGTTCGACTTCACTTACCGGGGCGAAGAGACCGTGACCATCACGACGATCTACGATGCGGAAGGCAACATCATAGGCACGGATACGCTGCGCTCCGGCGGCGAACAGCGCGTGGTGTCCAACAATCGCCTGCGAATGCTGGACATTCCGCTGCTGGTGGGGTACGAGAAGCGATTGGGCCGGTGGAACCTCGGCGCCAATGCCGGCACCTACATCAATTTACTTTTCGCTGCCGAGGGCGAATTTCTGTCTCCCGAAATGGAACCGGTTCCCTTTTCCTCCGGCCAGGCCGAATCCTTACCGGCCTTTCGCAACCGCATCGGGCTGGGCTTGTACGGCAGTATCCAGGTGGGCTACCTGCTGAACCCCAAACTCCAACTCCTGCTCGAGCCCCATTTCAAATACTTTCCCCAACCCGCCACGATCGACCAGTACGAAGCCGAACAGCGCATAGCCAACCTAGGCCTCTTCCTGGGGCTTCGCCAGGAATTCTGACTCTTTGCTAAAGCGCTTGTAATCAGTTAGCTATAGTCTTTAGCTGGAAAAAAGCAAAAAAAATCTCCGTGCCAGGCAGCGTTTGGAGCGCGAAATGCATCTACCCTGTAGAGAATCGACTAGCCTAAACGTTAAACTCGTTTACACCAAGTTTTCCTTCATGCAAAGCGGGGTCGCCGGTAGCCAACCGGCGACCCTGGTTTTTTGGAGCCGAGCCGGCATTTATTCCTCTACCCATTCCAGGTCGATCTGTCGTTTGGTGAGGTCCGTTCGGGCCACGCGCACGCGCACCTCTTTGCCCATCTGGTATACCTTTCCACTTCGCATACCCTTGAAGCTAAGCCCGCCCGGCTGCAATTCGTAGCGGTCCTTCAGGCTATCGAAGGACACCATGCCTTCGCTCAGGGAGGCCTGGATCTCCACGAAAAAGCCTCGTTCGATGATGCCGGAAATGATCCCGTCGAACTCTTCCCCGAGATGGTTACTCATGAACTCGACCTGCTTGTACTTGACGGACTCCCGTTCGGCATCCATGGCCCGGCGCTCCATCTGACTGATGTGCTTGCACTGTTCTTCCAGGGGCACCTTGTTGACCCGGTGGGCCTTTGGGTTTTGCAGGTTGGGGTAGAGAATACGATGGGCCAGCACATCGGAGTAGCGGCGGATGGGGGAGGTGAAGTGGGTGTAATGCGCAAAGCCCAGGCCGTAGTGGCCGATATTTTCGGTACTGTACTCCGCCTTGGCCATGGTGCGAATGGCGAGGGGGGCCAGCAATTTGAGGTGAGGGTCCTTTTCGGCTGCCTTCATCATGCGGTTGTACGACTGGGCGATCTGTTGGGGGCTGTCGCTTTTGATCTCCACGCCAAACTCCTTGGCGAAGCGCGCCAATTCCTCCACTTTTTCCGGGTCGGGTTCATCGTGTATGCGATAGACGAAGGGGATCTCCCGGTTGCCGTCCTTTTGTGCCTTGCGGTCGATGAACTCGGCCACTACCCGGTTGGCCAGCAGCATGAACTCCTCTACCAGCAGGTGGGCGTCCTTGCGCTGCTTGCGGTAGATCTCTACCGGTACGCCGTTCTCATCCAGGCGAAACTGCACCTCGTCTGTCTCAAAATTGATAGAGCCGTTGCGAAAGCGGCGCTTGCGCAACATTTTGGCCAGTTTGTTGAGCTCGCGCAGTTCCTGCACATAGGGGCCGATGCCGGCTTCCATGATCTGCTGGGCTTCCTCGTAGGTGAAGCGGCGGTCGGAATGCGTGACCGTGCGGCCGATCCATCGATCTTGGAGGCGCCCGTCCTTGTCGAAGGTCACAACAGTGGAGAAGGTGAGCTTATCCTCGTTGGGGCGCAAGGAGCACAGTTCGTTGGAGAGGCGCTCGGGCAACATGGGCAGTACGCGATCGACCAGATAGACGGAGGTGGACCGATCGTAGGCTTCCTTGTCCAGGGCCGACTTTTCGGATACGTAGTGCGATACGTCGGCGATGTGAATGCCCACTTCCAGGTGGCCGTTCTCCAGCCAGCGCACCGAAAGGGCGTCGTCGAAGTCTTTGGCCGTGAGGGGGTCGATGGTGAAGGTCGTTACCTCGCGCATATCGCGTCGTTTGGCCACTTCTTCCCGGCTGATCTCACTGGGCAGCTTTTCGGCCTCCCGCATCACTTCCGCGGGGAATTCGAGATCGAATCCATTGTTGATGAGGATGGATTTCATCTCGATCTCGTTGCTGCCGGCCGGCCCCAGCACCGTGGTCACCACGCCTTTGGGTTGCTGTACCTTGCCCTTGGTCCAGCCGGTGATGTTGACCACCACCTTGTCGCCGTCCCGGGCGCCCTTGGCGTCCTCGTCCTGCACCAGGATGTCGAGCGGTATGTTGCCGTGCGGGGCAACGAGGCCGTAGGTCTCGTATTTCCAGTACGTGCCCAGGTAATTCTTGGTGGCCCGGTCGATCACCTGAATGACCTCGCCCTCCATGCGCTTGCGGCCGCGCGGGGTCCAGGCCCGGATGAGTACGCGATCGCCATTGAGGGCGGTATTCAGTTTGGAGGCGGCTACGCGCACATCCTCTTCCAGGCCGTCGCAAATGATGTAGGCAGCCCCGGACTGGGTCATGTCCACGGTGCCTTCGTATTTTTTGGACACGCTGGGGGGCGGTCCTGAGCGCTTTTTCAGTTGGTATTTGTAGTCTTCCAGCGGCACCAGTTGATCTTGCTCGACCAGCTGGCCGAGTGCGTGCTGCATGGAATCCTTGTTGTTGGCGACTTTGAGCTTTTTGGCGAGTTGGCGCGGATTGTAGCGTTTGCGCGGGTGACGACGGAAAAACTTAAGCAGTTCTTTTTGCAGTTGGGCAGCGCTGAGCTTTTTCAGCGGTTTACCCATTTTTTTCTTATTATTCGGCATAGTGCTTCAGGGATTGAATGCCCCGATCCGGATGTTTGGGTTTTAGTTTTGAATCAAAAGTGAATTCCCTGCAGAGAGGCCCGTTCAGGCTTGCGTTTCTACAAGGGTTCCGTCGGGGAGAAGTTCGAGTTGAATCGTTCGGCTTTTTGAGGCTTCAAACTGTCCTTGTTGGGATTGGCCACTCACGATCAGAATATCCCAATCTTCTTCAATAGTCCCTACAGACTGAATTAACGATTCACCGTCCGAATAAGTTCCGGCTATGGCTCGCTGGGCGATCAGCTGCCCCTCCTGGGTAAAGGTAGCCAAATGGAAGGCATAGCTCATCAAATGGGCCTTCCAATAGACCAATGCGTGAAAACGGCCCGTGTTTTTCAGGCGAAGGCACGGGACGTACTCGGTGTATTCGTCGGTGGGCTCTTCCTGCAAGGCGGCCAGAAATTGGTCGATCAGAGGAGCCGGGAGTGCCTTGTTTTCCCGGCTGAAGGTTTGGGCGGATTCCTCGCGGAGTATTACGGGCAAGTCGACCTCCGGGAAGTAGGTCAAGAACTGCTTGAACGTGAAGGTGGGCTTTTTCATGAAAAGGCGAACGGGTTTATTTTGATTCATTCTAAATAAAGAGAAGAGCAAGGCGCTCCCAAACTTCCCTTGGGGAGGAGGGCTTTAAACTAATACATTTGTGAAGACTTCACCGGCCCCGCCAAATGATATGGCGGAATGGCCCCTTCACGACTATCGAACTTACAAAAGACAAAACGCAAACGTATGAGTTGGGTTTCCAGTTTTCTGACCTCTTCGCTGGGTAAGAAGCTGATTATGAGTCTTACGGGCTTGTTTCTCATTTTATTCCTCGTCGTCCACCTGGCCGGTAACCTGCAGTTGCTGTACAACGACGGAGGGGCTGCATTCAATGCCTACGCGTATTTTATGACACACAATCCACTGATCAAAACGATCTCCTACGGACTGTACGCGTTCATTCTGATACACGCCGTTCAGGGATGGCTGCTCTGGCGTCAAAACCAAGTGGCCCGGGGCAGTGAACGCTACGCGGTGAAAGTAACCCGGACGGTAAAAACGAGCGGCTTTGCCAGCAAGAACATGGGATGGTTGGGCACGATCATTTTCGTATTCATCGCTATTCACATGTACCAGTTCTGGCTGCAAATGAAACTGGACCGACTCAGCTACGTCACCGTAGATGGAAAAGAGGTGAAGGACTTATACGAACCGGTGGTGTATGCTTTCACCAACCCTGGATTCGTGATCTTTTACGTGGTGTCTATGCTCGTGATCGCTTTTCACCTCTGGCATGGTTTTCAGTCGGCCTTTCAGACGCTTGGCGTAAACCATCGCAAGTACACCCCCGCCATCAAATTTGTCGGCAAGGTGTACTCCGTATTGATTCCTCTGGGCTTCGCCACTATCCCCGTCTACATGTTCGGCGCGGAGAATGGCTGGTGGCCTTATCTTTAAATAAAAACGCATTGTTCGCATGAAACTCGATGGAAAAGTACCTGCCGGTTCCCTTTCGGAAAAGTGGACGAATTACCGCTCCACGGTGTCCCTGGTTGCTCCCAATAATAAGAGACGCATTGATGTCATTGTAGTAGGGACCGGCCTGGCCGGGGCTTCTGCAGCAGCCACTCTGGCTGAACTGGGGTACAACGTCAAGGCATTTACCTTTCACGACAGCCCCCGACGCGCTCACTCCATCGCCGCACAGGGGGGGATCAATGGCGCCAAGAATTATCAGAACGATGGCGACAGTGTATATCGCCTATTTTACGATACGATCAAAGGAGGGGATTACCGCTCCCGGGAAGCCAATGTGCACCGCCTGGCTGAGGTAAGCGTCAACATCATTGACCAGGCTGTCGCTCAGGGTGTTCCTTTTGCTCGCGAATACGGCGGCCTGCTCGCCAACCGCTCCTTTGGCGGGGTGCAGGTGAGCCGCACCTTTTACGCTCGCGGCCAAACCGGTCAGCAGTTGCTGCTGGGGGCTTATCAGGCGCTGAGCCGTCAGGTCAGCCTAGGCAATGTGCAAATGTTCAACCGGCACGAGATGCTGGATGTGGTGGTTGTGGACGGGAAAGCGCGCGGTATCATCACGCGCAATTTGCTGAATGGAAAGATCGAACGCCACGCAGCCCATGCGGTCGTGCTGGGCACCGGCGGCTACAGCAATGTGTACTACCTGAGCACCAATGCGATGAACTGCAACGTGACCGCTGCCTGGCGAGCCACCAAACGGGGTGCCTACATGGCTAATCCCTGTTTTACGCAGATCCATCCCACTTGCATACCCGTCTCGGGCGACTATCAGAGCAAGCTCACCCTGATGAGCGAGTCGCTTCGCAACGACGGTCGCGTTTGGGTACCTCGAAAGATAGAGGATGTGCAGGCCATCCGCGAAGGCCGCCTGAAACCCACTGACATTCCCGAGGATGAGCGGGACTACTATCTGGAACGCCGCTATCCGGCCTTCGGCAACCTCGTGCCTCGCGATGTGGCCAGCCGTGCCGCCAAGCAGGTGTGTGACGAAGGACGGGGTGTCAACCAGAATAGCCTGGCCGTCTATCTCGACTTCGAAGATGCCATTATGCGTTATGGCCGCTCCGAAGCCCACACCAAGGGCATGCACAATCCCGACGAGGCCACCGTGCGCCAACTGGGCGAGAAGGTGGTGGAGGCCAAATACGGCAACCTCTTTGAGATGTACGAAAAGATCAAAGGGCAAGACCCCTACAAAACCCCTATGATGATCTACCCGGCGGTGCACTTCACCATGGGGGGGCTTTGGGTGGATTACAATCTGGAAACCAATATTCCGGGTCTGTTTGCATTAGGCGAGGCCAACTTCAGTGATCACGGGGCCAACCGCCTGGGGGCATCGGCTCTCATGCAGGGCTTGGCCGACGGCTATTTCGTATTGCCTTACACCATAGGCCAATTCCTGGCCGGCGAGATACGGACCGGTGCGATCAGTACTGACCACGAAGCCTTTGCCGAAGCCGAAAATAATGTGCGAGGGCAGATCGACCGGCTGCTTGGCATCAACGGCAGCCAGAGCCCCGAAAGCATTCATCGCCGGCTGGGCCGCATCATGTGGGACTACTGCGGTATGGCCCGCAATGCCGAAGGGCTGAAAAGTGCCCGCCAGATGATCCGCGAACTGCGCGAGGAGTTCTGGAACGACCTTTATGTGGCCGGCACCAATGAAGAATACAATCCCGAGCTGGAGAAAGCCTATCGCGTAGCCGACTTTCTGGAGCTGGGCGAACTCATGATGGTGGATGCCCTGGATCGCAACGAAAGCTGCGGCGGGCACTTCCGCGAGGAGTACCAGTCCGAAGAAGGTGAAGCCCTGCGCAATGACGAGGACTACGCCTATGTGTCGGCCTGGGAGTACAAAGGCTGGGACGAAGAACCCGAACTTCACAAAGAAGAGCTGGTCTTCGAAAATGTCGAACTCAAAACGCGTTCCTACAAATAATCCGGTTCAGGAGGTGTCCCCTCTTGTTGGGATACGCCCAAACCGGAATGCCCCATAGTTCTCTGTAAAGCGAAAATCGAAATACGAAATGAAGCTCAGGCTCAAAATATGGCGTGAGGGAGGTGAATTTCCCAAAGGCCAGTTTCAGACCTATCAAATGGACGATGTCAATCCGGACATGTCCTTTCTGGAGATGCTGGATGTGCTCAACGAGCGGCTGGTGGCCGAGAAGAAGCGCCCCATCGCCTTCGAACACGACTGCCGGGAAGGCATCTGCGGCACCTGCAGCATGGTGATCAACGGTTATCCGCACGGGCCCATGCAGGGCACCACGGCCTGCCAGTTGCACATGCGCCACTTCAAGGATGGCGAAACCATCACCATCGAGCCCTTCCGGGCCAAGGCCTTTCCCGTACTCCGCGACCTGGTCGTGGACCGCTCTTCGTTTGACCGCATCATCGAGTCGGGCGGTTATGTGGCGGTGAATACCGGCCAGGCACAGGACGCCAACGCCATTCCCGTGCGCAAGGAGACCGCCGACGAGGCCTTTAACGCCGCTACTTGCATCGGTTGCGGAGCTTGCGTAGCTGCCTGCCCCAATGCTTCTGCCATGCTGTTTGTGTCGGCCAAGGTATCGCACCTGGCCATGTTGCCTCAGGGCAAACCGGAAGCCAAGCGCCGGGCGCAGGCCATGGTGGCTCAGATGGATAAGGAGGGCTTCGGCAACTGTTCCAATATCACAGCCTGCGAAGCGGAATGCCCCAAGGAGATCTCCGTGGAGAATATTGCCCGCATGAACCGGGAATACTTCTCCTCAGTCCTGGGGTCGGAGACGAATGCCTGAGTCGCGAAGGAGAACCAGCCGGAAAGCCCATCGGAAGGACAGGCCGGCGCCCACTCTCCAGTGTTGCGGCTCCGGGCCTTGGAAGGCGTGAAGTAGGCGGTAATTGCGTATACTTGGGATAAATATCCCGAAACCGTTTCGTATGGCGATCCGTTATCTGTTGCTGCTGCCCCTTTGTTGCCTTCTCGGGGGAGCGGTCGGTGCCCAATCCATTGCCGAGATCCTGGTCAAGGAGGTCGATCAATTGCCCTATCCGGAATCCTGCGCGGAAGAAGCCGGCGAACAGGCCCGCGGCGAATGCGCTATGCGCGAATTGCTGACGCGGGTGTTCGATCAGGTGCGGTATCCGGGCGATGCCATTCGAGAACAGATCCAGGGCATCGTTCAGGTCGGTTTCAAGCTTTCCGCAACCGGTGAAATGCGCGACCTGCAGGTGGTCAAAGACATAGGCGGCGGCTGCGGAGAAGCTGCGATGAATGCCGTGCGCCGCGCGCAGGAAGACTTGGTCTGGATTCCCGCCCGGGCCGGCGGCAAGCAAGTGGACGTCCATCTGGTACTCCCGGTCCAGTTTCGCATGGGAACGCCCAAGTGAGCTACTTCCCTTTCCGTTTGGATGCATAAGGCACCTCGGCATCCAGCACAAACGCTTCCTGAAGTACTTCCAATAACTCATTCTCATCTACATCCAGGATAGACGAGAACATTGCACTATACACCTGCTTGCGACCTCTGGAGGCCAGCAGCCCCTGTTCGTTGGACAGTTCGTTGCCGCGAGTGAACGCCAGTTCCACCTTCCCGTCTTGGTTGGGGTTGAGATAACAGATCCAGCTTTTGCGGTAGTAGAACGGCAGTTGGTACCGAAGCCTGCAGGTGACCTCCGGGAAGGAGGAGATGAGTTCATCCAGGTAGGTGAGAAGCTCTTGTTGGACTCCTTCATATTGATCGATGAAATCGTGGCAAACAGACACGGTAAGCAGCTTATTATGGGTTAACTGACCCTCTGGATGGAGATTCCTATCCATCCCAATCGCGCCGGGTAGTCCCCCGGATCCTTCACGAGTTTTCAGGATACCATAATCCACCGGCAGGCGGATTAGCCTGAAAACCGTTTTTTCTTAGTAACGTGAGGTTGGGCATGGCAGATTTCGTAAGGTGATGGTAGCCAGGGCCCAACCTCCCGGTAGAGGGTAGCAGGTAGAGGGTATAGGGACGTCAGCATGTCTTACTAGCATTCTACAATCTAGCTTCTACAACCTGAGGTTTTGACATTCATCAATTTAGCGACTAGCTTCAACTCCAACCTCACGTTTAGTACGTATTATGTATTAAATATACAGGGAAGACAAGAGAGAAGAAAGGTCCCTTCAACGGTTTCCGATATCCTGCAATTGCGCATTCAATGCGCGGATCACGCCTTTCTGGTTCGGATCGTACTGCCAGTTGGTGTCGAAGGCCCGGGTTATTTGCGGGTTGGCCTGGTCACCCAGCACCAGGCTGTGAAACTGAGTGCCGTGGTGGTGCTGAAAGGAGCGCACCTCGTCCAGTATGCGGGGATCGATGCGGTAGAGAATGAAATCGGAGACCACCAGCACGTCGGCATCCCGGTACTGTTCCGTCCGGATCTGGCGGAAGGCTTCGTGCAGGGCCAGGCTGATGTCGGTGCCGCCGTAGAAGGACATGCGCAGGAAGCTGGCCAGGGCATCAATGGATCCGGAAACATCGTAGAGGTCCAGGGTCTCAATGCCCCGGCTGAAGTTGATGAGGTAGGCGCGCCGGTTTTCGCGCAGGGCCATCTTCAGGATAGCCAGGGTGCACACTTTGGCCACCTGCTCCGGCCGGCCCATCATACTTTCGCTGGTGTCCACGCATACGATAAACGGCCCCTTTTCCTTCTGGCGTATCTTGTTGTACACTTCGGTGATCTGGTCTTCGCTCCTGACCAGCTTCTTATCCTCGTAGCGAAAAGTGAGCAGGTTTTTGTCGGCATAGCGCTTCAGGAAGAGATCCTCGGTGCCGGCATCGCTCAACAGGCCGACTTCCGAGCTCAGCAACCGGTTGAGGTCATCGCTTTCGCGTATGCCCACGATCTCCGTTCGGGCCATCGGGTCGGGGATCCATTCCTGGCGGATGATGGTTTTCTCCAGGGTTTCCTCTTGCAGTTCGATCTCGGCCTCCCTCAATTTACCAAGCAGGTCGGCCAGTTCACGCAGGGATTCTTCGTCATTCAGCAACTCGTGGTATTGCTCCACCACATCGAAGGACGTCTCCTGCCACAGCTTGCGGGACAGATCCCAGCCCAGGTAATCGCTAAAGGGCGAGATCAGCTGCTGGAGACGCTTGTATTCGTCCACTTTGGCTTTCAGGAGGCCGCAGTAGGTTTGTTGTTCTTCTTCCAGGTGGCGCAACTGGTAATCGAGAATCTTGGCGTAGAGGAGGGCATCCCATTGGGCCAGCAGGTCCGTGTACAGGAGTTCGAGGCGGCGGCGGTCGTCCGGATGGAGGTCTTCCAGCTTGTTGTCCTGGAGCAGTTCTTCAAAACGCGCCTGGTAAAAACTCATGTCCAGTTGCTCGGGCCGGTATTCCTGGCGGAGGTAATTGATGAGGTGAGGCCAGCGCCGCTCCAGCACGTGCAGGGGAGTGACCGACCAGCCTTCCAGGCGGTCCTGCTCGTCCTGGTAAGGGTTCCTTCGGCGCACTTTATCGTAGGTTTTACGCAGCCACCGCAGGGTATCGGCGATCACCTGCGTTCGTATCCGGCGGTTCTCTCCCAGCAGTTCCAGGAGGCCGGTGCCCTCAAAGATGTCGTCCAGCGCTCGCTGGAAATAGCGAAAGTACTGGTCGTCCAACTCCGGCAACTCGTAGGTGCCCGGCTCTAGCTTGTTGTGCAGGTAACGCACCAGGTAGCGGCGCATCTGCTTGGTGAGCAATTGCCCGAATTCGATGAAGCGCTCGTATTGTTCTGCTGCCTCCGGGGCCAGGTTCGGGGACTTGGGCATGATTCCAGTATTGTAGGGATGCCGTGCTGTCGGCTTGCTATTCCATCCCTTGCTCCAGTGATTTTTTCCCGAACTCTTGCGATCCCGATCAAAACCGGAAATAACGCGAGACACGGGGCAAGACAGCCTCCACCTCTTATACGGTATTACTCTTGCTTGGTGTAGGCGTGCCGCACTTTTTCCAGGCGAAGCATGAGTTTCTGCAAGGCTTCCTCCACCTCGCGCAGGTTGGCCTGAACCACCTCGGCAAAGGAGGCATCCACGAACAGGTTTTGTTCTGCGGTTTTGAGTTCTTGGGGCTTCTCGTTCTGCAGGCGGTCCAGTTGCTGGCGAATGTAGTTTTGCAGGCGCTCGTGCCGCTCTTCCCAATGGTTCACCACAATGGGATGGGGTTTTTTAAAGAGGGTCTCGGTGACTTCCCGCTCGTGGGTGCGCAGGCGGTAGCGATACTGCCGGGAGTTGTAGGTGAGTTCCAGGCTAAACTCATCCGCTCCCTTTTTGGCCTTGAGGCGGTTGACCAGCTTATTGTCGCCGTCGTAGATATTGGTGACCTCAGCCTCATCCATGCGCAGTTGCCGAAAGTCTTTGATGCGAATGCGCTCGCCCTCGAACTGCTCGTCCTGTTGCATCAGTTCGTAATATTCCTCGTCTACGGGCTGCAGCACTTGTTCGCTGCGGGTATGGCGAACGCGCAACTCCTCCTCCACTTCCGCCTCGAAAGCTTCCATTTCCTGGCGGACTATTTTCAGGTTCACGGCCAGGGTGTAGCCGTGCCTGCGTATGGCCTCCGTGATCAGGTTCAGAACGGGCTCCTGTTGTTCGGGCCGGTTCCACAAGCAGTGCTGCAAGAGGAAGCAGTCCATGAGATCTACCTGGGATCGGCCGTTGAGGAAAGCGGAGGTGCGAAGCAGCCGCACGATCTTTTTCCAGCGGCGGTCGTGTATAGCCTTCGGCATGCCGGCCTGAGGATTATCGGCCTGTTGGTCCAGCTGGGCTTTCACCAGTTGAATGGTGTTCAGCACCTCCGCCGGCACGGCAACCTCATCGATCTGACGGCTCCAGGTATCCAGCTCGTCCTGGCTTAGCTTGACGGTGGTGGGCACGTCGTCTTCGAATACGTCGCGCGTGTCCGTGATCATCTTCAGGAATTGATCGAAGCGGCGGATGTTGCTCATTTCCAGGCGCAACAAAAAGCGGTCCCAGATGGGGTCCAGGCTTTTATCGGAGGGCGGCAATTCGTTGCTGGCCGTGATGATGCCCCGGATGTCGACCTTCATATCCTGGTCGCCGTTGCGATAGATCTTTTCGTTGAGGATGGTGAGCAGGGCGTTCTGTATGGCCGGGCCGGCCTTCCAGATTTCGTCGAGGAAAACGATATTGGCGCCCGGCAGGTAGCGATCGGTCTGGCGTTCGTATTTGTCCTCTTCCTTGAGCTTTTTGATGGACACGGGTCCGAAGATCTCGTCCGGAGTGCTGAATTTGCTCATCAGGTATTCGAAAGAGGTGCCATCGCGAAAGGCGTATTTTAGTCGCCGGGCGATGAGGCTTTTGCCCACGCCGGGCGGGCCCAGCAGAAAAATGCTCTCCCCGGCCACAGCGCTGAGCAGGGCCAGCTTTATGGCCTCCTCCCGCTCATAAAGGCCCTGGCAGAGGCTGTCGACGAGGCTCTGCAGGCGCTCGCGAACTTGGATGTCGGTCAGCGTAGCCATGGGTTAGATCAGGTCTTCTCCCGGTGCAGGCCGGTGCGAGCCGTCCTCGGGGATGTAGTGTTTTCGAATGAGTTCGTCGACGGTAGCCTCCCGGATGTTCAGCACCACCCCTTCAAAGTAGAGGGTTTTGCCGGCCATAACGTGGTTGAAGTCCACGTCAACCGATTGATCGTCAAACGAACAGATGATGCCGTTGTGCACCTGGCCTTCCTCATCGGTCACAGCTACGTGGTTGCCTTCGGCCAGCAAGCCGGGCTGCTGGAAATGAGCACGGGGAAGGCGGACGACCTGCGATTTTTGCGGCTGTCCATAGGCGTGCTCCGGCGGCAGGGTAAAGGAAAAGGTATCCCCTTCTTTCAATCCGTATAGCGCTTCCTCAAAATGTGGGAGCAGGTTGCCGGTCCCAAAGAGGAAAACAAAGGGATAATTGACATCCATGCGCTCCAGCAATCCGCCGCCGGGACCGTTCTCATACAGGTCATAGGAAAGGGTGACTACCCGGTTCTCTTCAATGCGCATTCTGTGTTTTTGCCAATACAACTAGTCAACCGGCGAATTGTTGTTTTGCTTCTCAATTGACGGAATAGGTGTGCAAAAAGCTGGTTAAGCGTTCGAACTGCTCCATGTCGCGGGCCTGAGCCCCCAGGCGGTAAAGCTGATTGCGGTACATAGCGGACAGTTCAAAGAAGTCCGGCCGCTGATTGAGCCTGGCGATGACCAGCCCGCGAAAGCAGCGGTGCTGCTGGTTGTTTACCAACTTGAGGGCTTGCATGGGGTTCGAATTGTACAGCTCATCCAGCGCCTGCAGGCTTTGCAATTGCCTGAGAAATGAGAATCCCCGCTGGACCAACTGCTCTTTGATCTGACTCAATGCCCGCTGCTCCTCTTCCGGATTGGTGAGCCAATGGCGACCGGTTTCCTCCTCAAATAAGCGAGACAGGGGCGTAACCAGGGTCATGCTGTTGGCCGCAAAGCCCGGGCGGCCGTTGAGCATAGGGAACACCAGAGCCTCTACCTGCTCGTGCCGCATGCCGATATGTGCCTCCAACATCGTGCCGTCCGGATAGCCGGTCGCCGAAAGGATCAAACATTGGAAACCGTTCTCCACCGGCCGGCGATACTGATTCCAGTCCGGCAGGGGGGCGAACTCGTGCATTGCCATGAAGTCCTGGAGCTGCTCGAGCAAATTGGCCGATAAATTATGTGCCATACGCAAAGGTAAACAGCCCAACTGACCTTCGGTTTACGTGGAATGTAAAAGTCTGCACGAACGGTAACCCTGCCCGCAAGGGCCTTTTTTGAAGGAGCCGGAGAGCGATCCGGCCATCGGTACGACCCCAAGCTCGTACTCTTGCGTTCAACCCGGATTATTCGCGGGTTCCCGTAAATATCCGGCTTAAGATGAAAGGCATTTCCCCGAACATCGACTTCAGCTTCGATTTCCACGATCGGGACCTGAAGCGGGTGAAGTAGACCGCAGGCTGGGGACATGCGCAGCTATCCTCCCGGACTGGCAAGGCTAAAACAAGCCTGACCTGCTACGAACTTTCCGGCTGATGTCTCTGCCTGGCCGATTCGCGACTCTTCCCCTAGCGATGAATGTACGCCTTGCTCAGGGTTCGTCCATCGGCCGTTTGCAACTGCACGAAATAGGTGCCGGCGGCCAGGCCGTCTACCGGGATCTGTTCTTGGTAATGGCCTCCTGCATAGCTCACCCCGTCCAAAAGCCGGCGGATCTCCTGCCCCTGCATGCTCACCAGGCGCAGGCTCACCTGTGTGGTATAGGCCAGGGAGAAGCCCACCGTGATCTCCCCACTGCTGGAGGGATTGGGGAAGACGGGGTATAGCTTGTGCTCCGGAGCCTGTACCTGCACCTCTTCCAGCGAGGTGGCAATGTCTTCGTCAAAGACCACATCCTCGTCGCCGGGCGCGTAGGGTACGAACAGGAAGGGCAGGTAGTACATCTCGTCGGCCGTGCCCTCACCCCAGCTCACGAACTGGGGGGGATTGTTGGGATTGAGCGGATTGTCGGCCGTATTGTCGTAGGTGGCGTAGGCGTGGACGACCGTGCCGGGCTCCAGCACGACGAAGCGCTTGAAGAAATACACTCCTTGCCAGTTGAAGTCCCATTCGGGTACGGAGATGAGATTGGTGGTGTCGCCGTCGGGCGATATCGCATACACCAGCCAGTCTTGGCCCAGCAGGTGCATGTGGGGGGCAATGCCCAGCAGGCTTACCTTGGCCGGCACCGTGTAGCGGCCGTGAAAGGTCTTGACCGACCCGGCAGGCATGAAGAAGGGGCCGTTGGTGAGGGTGCCGCCGAAGGGCAGCATGACGTGTTCCTGCACGAAGCGATCGATCTCCTCGGTTTCGTCCGCAAAGAAGAGATTGACCGTGCTGGAGTCCGTCTCATCCGTAGGTATGGGGGCGTAGTGCATCTGGATGAGCAGATCGGAGCCGGCATACACCCGCTGGCCGATCCCCTCGGGGTAGAGGCGGGGCCGGTTGCCGGGTACATAGCCCGGAAAGTTGTCGGCCAGGGGCACGCCGAAGCCGCCGAAGCCTTCGTAGCCGTATTCGGGGGTCTGCGCGTCCCGGTCGTGAGCCCGGCCCAGGGTGTCCATACCGAAGAGCGCATGGTGTACAATGCGCGTATTGCCGGGGCGCAGCTCGATGCTCTTCAGGACCTTGTCCTCCTCCAGCCCGGTAGGTAATACGAAGATCTGATACTGGTCGCGATTATCACCCGTATGGGTATACGTCTGGGAGAAGGACAGCACCAGGTCGGGCTCACCCACCTGGGACCCGTCGGGGAACTGGGGAAAGTCGGGTTCCTCGGCCGGATTGCCCTGCGGCATGCCGCCGTCCACCCAGTCGGCGATCATTTGGATCTCCTCCTCGGTGAGGTAGCGCTCGCCCATGAAACTGGAATAGTTGCGATCGGCTTTCCAGGGCGGCATGTACTTGATGGAGGTCACGTACTTCACCATGGCGCCCCAGTTTTTCACCTCTTCATAGGAGGTGAGGGGCATGGGGCCGATCTCGCCCGGGCGGTGGCATACACCGCAGTTGTCGTAAATGATAGGCGCGATCTCGCCACTGAAGGTAGGCGTGCCTTGGCCCTGAGCCAAAACGGGCAGAGCGGCAGCCAAAAGGAGGAGTATTCGAGTGATCATAGGGTAACGGGAATTTATTTTGAGAAGCTGGATTGATGACCCGCTTCGGGTTTACGCATTTTTTCGTTCATCGCTGGGAAGTGGTATCGCACATGGGCACATCCTCGAATGCCGGTCCGGCCGGCGTGATGTAGCAGCCCACGGCATCCGTTCGGGGGTGGGCCCGGTAGTCACCGTCTCGTACCGCTTCCAGCACGTCGCGCAGCTCGGAGGTGGTCGTCACCTGCCGGCGGCGCCCCAGGCTGTAGTAGGTGTTGTCGATGCGGCCCTGGTAGAGCACCTCCCCGGTATCGGGCAGGTACACCACCACCTCGGGGGTGACCCGCACGTTGAAACGTTTCATCCACTGCTGACCGGCGTCCAGCTCCAGCGCAAAGGGGAAGCCGTACTTGTCCTGAAACGCCTGCATTTTTGCCGGCCGGGAATAGGGCTGGGGGAACAGGCCCACAAAGTTCAGCCGGTCCGAGGCGTATTCGGCATGCAGCTCGCCCAGCAGCTTGCTGTAGTTCTGGGAGATGACGCAATCTTCGCCCATGAAGACGTACACTACCACCGACCGGTCGGGGGCATCCGGGAGCAGGCCGGTCCAGGCTAGTGAAAAAAGGAGCAGGATGAGTTTCATTTGTACCTCAAGTTAGGCATTCGAGCAGGATGACGCAAGTATGACGACGAACATTCGCAAAGGTTTAAACCGGCTCTTTGCCCATGGCCTCCGGCCGGGAAATGAGTAGGGGTAGGCAAGTCGTAAGATCCACATTATCTTCGCCCATCAAAAGCGAGTTCATGGACGGAAAAGTGGTCGTAGTGACCGGCGCCAATGCCGGCATCGGATTTGAGACGGCCAGGGCCCTGGCCGGAAAGGGAGCCGAGGTGGTGATGATCTGCCGCAATGCCGAAAAGGGAGAGGCGGCCCGGGCGCAGATCCGGCAAGCTACCGGCAACGACAAGCTGCACCTGCTGCAGGCCGATCTGGCCAGCCAGCGCCAGATCCGGGAGGCGGCCGCCCGCATCCGGGATCGATATGCGAAGCTGGACGTGCTGGTCAACAATGCCGGCACCTGGTTCAGCGAGCTGGTGCGCACCGAGGACGGCATTGAGACGGTCTTCGCCGTCAATCACCTGGCTTATTTTCTGCTCACCCACGAGCTGCACCCCCTGCTGGCCGCCGCCGGGGATGCCAGCATCGTCAACGTGGGCTCCGACTCCCATTTTAAGGGCGAGATGCAGTTCGACGACATCCACCTCACGCGCAACTACCACGGCCTGCGCTCCTACGCCCAGAGCAAGCTGGCCAATGTGCTGTTCACTTACGAGTACGAGCGCCGCAAGCCGCACGACCACGTGGCGATCAATTGCGTACAACCCGGCCTGGTGTACACCGATATCGGCCTGAAGCACACCACCTGGCTGCACGCCCTGGCCTGGAAGGCCCGCCGCAGCCTGTGGAAGAGCAAGACCCCCGCCGAAGGCGCCGCCACCTCCGTCTATCTGGCCTCCCATCCCGAAGCGGCCGGGGTGAGCGGCAAGTACTGGGACGACAAGCGCCCCAAGCCCAGCGCGCCGGCCTCTTACGACGAAGCGGCCGCCCGCCGGCTGTGGGAGCTGTCTGAAGAGCTGTGCGGCATCGAGCAGTATTTCTGAGGCCGGGCCCAGGGCAGAGCGCTATACCTTCGTTTTCTCGACCGGCTGGCGACCGGCCGCCTCCCGGCGGGCGGCAAGCAATAGATGGTAGACTAAGGGGGAACGGGCAAGTTGGCCGGTCAGCTGACAGGAAGCGGGTTTTCGACTGGCCAGTGGTAGGTTTTGTTTCGCTTGCTATTTATCTTCAAAGCCTAACATCTTCCAACTATGAATCCGGCACCGACCCGAAACCTAGCTTTTTTTACCTCCTGGAGGTAGCAGGCATACCGGGCCGAACGAAAATGCTGATCACACGATGATGCCGATCAACCAGCCCATCCGGACCCTGCTGTTCGCCTGCCTGCTTTTCGCAGCCCATCCGGCCTTTGCGCAGCCGGATTGGAATTTCGCCGTGGAAACCGGCTATCCATCATCTCAGATTACTGATGCACTTGTTCGGGATGATACGATTGTACTTTATGGCGACGCATTCAACAACGATACCGAATGGAAACAAGGGCTGGTCTTTGCGCAACTGGACTCCGCCGGGCAGCTGCTGAAGGCCACCTTTGTACTGGACTCCCTGGGCGATAAGCTGGCGGCGTCCAAGACCTGGGGCAAGATCATCCCCACCTCCGATGGAGGCTATGCGGCCACGGCCGCTACGGTGAGTCGCGAGAGCGCCTTTCTGCTCAAGCTCAGCGCGGCGCTGGAGGTGGAATTCATCCGGGAGTATCCCGATACGGTCAACCGCAGCAATTTCAATTACACTCCGGTGGAGACTCCGGAGGGTTATCTTCTTTTCGGGTCCATCCAGCGCCCGGATTTTGAATCGGATGGTTTTATCCGCCATGTGGACAAACAGGGCGAGGAGATCTGGTTTCAGTACATGGCCTACAGCGATCTCACCAATAGCGTGTTGGATGTAGAGCCATACGGAGACTCCCTTTATGTGGCAGCTGTGGCTACGGAGACAGCTGAAAAAACTGGTCGCTTTCGCTTGCTGTGGCTGGATAGCGACGGGACCATTACCCGGGAATGGCTGTCTTCCATCAACCCGCCCAGCGGATATGTTCGCCGGATCATCCCCACTCCCGAAGGAGATGTGCTGATCTTTGGGTTATTTTCCACCGATTTTGTTCAGGGGTTGGAGTTCGTACAGCCTACCCTCTCCAAACTGAATACCGGGCTGGAGATCGAGTGGGTCCGTCACTTCGGACCTGTCTATTCTGTAAGTGCAAATGTGCGATTACGAGACTTCGCCTCTACCCCCGACGGGAATTATGTGGGAGCCGGCGAGCTGCCTACGCAGGAGCCCGGCGGCTTTGTGAAGCGCCTGGGCTGGGTGCACAAGTTCTCTGCGGATCAGGACAGCTTCTGGCTGCGGGAGGTGCCCACGCCCTTCACCGGTGGCCCCAGGGAGGATGGCTTTCTGGGCGGGGTTGGGGTACTCAGCAGCGGCAACATCATCGCTGCGGGCACGGCCCGCGAGTATTTTGATGGAGGCTCCACGCTGCACCCCTGGATCGTGAAGTTCACCCCCGACGGCTGTGTGGACACCCTCTTTTGCGGCACCCTCACCAGCCTGCCGGAGCCGGAGCGCCCCCGGGCGGAGTTGCACGTCTTCCCCAATCCGGCCTCGCAGGCTGTTACGATCCAATACCCGGCCTTGCCCGCTGCCGGCCGGCTGCGCCTGTTCGATCTGCACGGGCGGCTGCTGGAGGCGCATCCCCTGCCGCCGGGCGCCGGTCAGCTGAACCTGCCGGTGAGCCACCTGGCCCCGGGCCTTTACCTCCTGGAGGTAGCGGGCATACCGGGCCGAACGAAAATGCTGATCACACGATGATGCCTGTCAACCAGCCCATCCGGCCTAGCCCAGCCGGATTGCGTTCGCCGGCTTTCCATCTGCTTTTGCCTTTCCGGGCTTCCCCACCCACATATTCAACCCCCATTCGGGGGTTGGCCTTTCTTTTTCTTTTTGCGGCCGGTGTGCACCGGCCGCCATGGAGGTTTGTCCCCTTTCGGGGACCGTGCGCGTGGGTGCATGCCGGGAGTTGGACTGGCGCAGGGAATTCAA
>CAZQSF010000017.1:13510-50933 GCA_964595955.1 uncultured Saprospiraceae bacterium | reverse complement strand
CCTCATGCTTTTAATAGGCTGAAAAAGAGCTCCTTGAGCCCCAACCTCACGTTAATTTACTCATCTTTGGGCATCCTAAACGAAAGGCTTTGTCGCAGGAAGAATTCTACAGCATCATGCCCATTCTTCTCCTGTCGCTGGGCATAGGCGATATTTTGCTGCACTGGAAAGACTACTTCCAGCAGGAGCGGCGCTACTGGCCACACATAGTCACCGGGCTGATGATCGTGGAAGTGGGCATACGCAACTACTATCTCTTGTTCAACGAGCTGTACCTCATCGCCCATATGAGCTACAACCAGTTCCTGGCCCGTTTGTTGCCGCCCATGCTCTTCCTGCTGGCCGCTGCCGCTTTTACCCCCGATGGGGACGAAGACACGCAGGCCTATTTCAAGCGCCGCATTCCAGTGGTTTTCAGCCTGCTGGCTCTCTTTATTGCCTCGCACTGGTTGGTTCAGTTTCAGATCGATTACACCTTTTTCGTTCGGGCTGCCGCCGTGACCGGTTGTTTGCTCATGGTCGTCCTGCGAAAGCCGGAGTTCATCTACGTGCTGCTGGGGCTGCGCTTGATCATCGGCATAACCGACTACGCCCAAGGCGGGCTGTAGGGCTGTATGCAAACCGGCCGGGAAGTCGGCCGGAAGTCTTTTCCCTTCGGCTCCGATGCATGCAGTCGCCAGAGCTCGTATATTTTAGGAAAAATCAGCGATCTATGCCCACCCCAACCCTGGACCACTGGACGACGATCTTTTTGCTGTTTGTCGCGCAAGGCTACCTGTTGGGACTACTGCTTCGGGTCAAGGGGCCGCGCGCCAATCGCTGGTTGGGGCTTTATCTGCTATGCTTTGCGATTACGCTGACCGATTACGTGGGCTATTGGTCAATGTACAACCTCAAGTTTCCCTGGCTGGCAGGCATTTACGAACCTCTGGCCTTTACATTCGGTCCGCTGCTGCTGCTTTACTTGCGCGACCTGGCCGAGCCGGCCCGCAAACGAAGGGCGGATATCCTGCATTTTTTGCCGTTCGCCCTTTGCCTGTTGTATAATCTTCCCTTGTTTGCGTTGAACACATCGAGCAAAGTTGCCCTGTTGCTCGGAGAATCTGCTGTGCCCGTCGAAGAGCTGCTTTTCTTTTCCCACTCTCCATTCCTGGAAGCTGTATGGATCTGTACACATCTGGTCATCTATTTCCTTCTGATCGCCCGGATGGTGAAATGGCAGATACCTAAGCTCGAAAACCCCGTCCAAAGGCATTGGCTGCGCAGCCTGCTTGCGCTATTCGGCTTGTTCGTGCTGGGGTACCTTTCCTACTACCTGCTCATTCATTCCCCATACTATCTGAAGGTTTACGACTACGGTATTTCTCTGGCCATGGCCCTTTCGATCTTTTGGTTGGGCATTTTGGGTTATCTCAGGCCTGAAATCTTCTCGGGAGCCTGGTCTCCCCGGTTTTTTACCGGATCTAAATACCGCCATTCCACCCTGACGGATTCTGCTGCGGCCTCCCTGGAGCGCGCCCTGCTCGAGCACATGGAAAAGACGACCCCTTTCCTCGATCCCGAGTTGCGGCTGCCCACCCTGGCCGAACAACTGCACACCTCCCCCCACCACCTCTCCCAGGTGCTCAACAGCCGGCTCGGCATGCCGTTCCCGGCTTTCATTAACCGATATCGAATCCGGCAAGCCCGGCAATTGCTGAGCCTTCCGGAAGGGCGGGATATGCGCATCCTGGATGTTGCCTATCAAAGTGGCTTCAATAACAAAACGACATTCTACAAAGCCTTTAAAGCTGATACCGGTCTTTCCCCGAGTCAATTCCGCGCGCGCCGGGCACCGCAGAATCAAAAGGCCTGAAGCGGGCGTCGACTGGCCGTTTGAGCACTTTCCCCTACCTTCACCTCCCTAATCATCGCAAGCGACATGTCTGCAGAGGTTCTCATCAATAATGTGCTCAATCCGGTCATTCTGTTCTTTTTCCTGGGCTTATTGGCCGTATGGATCCGCTCGGACCTCTCCATACCCACGCCCTTGTCTCGTTTTCTGTCGTATTACCTGCTTTTCTGCATTGGCCTGAAAGGCGGCGCAGAACTGGCCCACAGTGGCGTACAGGCCGAAATACTCATCGTATTGAGTCTGGCAGTACTCATGTCGCTGGCCGTACCGGTGTACACCTTTTTCATCCTTCGACGCAGACTCAACCTCTACGACAGCGCGGCTATCGCCGCTACCTACGGCTCGATCAGTGCCGTGACCTTTATCACGGCCATCAACTTTCTCCAGGAAAACCAGGAACCTTTCGGAGGGTACATGGTAGCTGCCATGGCCTTGATGGAGGCCCCGGCCATCGTCGTAGGGCTGATGCTGGTGAATGCTTTCGGCGAAAAATCCGCTTCCAAAAAGCCTTCGGTATCGATCCGCAGCCTCGTGCGGGAAGCCGTGACCAACGGCTCGGTGGTCCTCATCCTGGGAAGCTTTCTGATCGGGATTGTGTCCACCGACAAATCGGTCAATGCCCTGGTACCCTTTACCGACGGCATCTTCAAGGGCATGCTCGCCTTTTTCCTGCTGGACATGGGGCTGCTAGCCGGCAAGCGGCTGGCCGCCTTAAGGGGGTCCAGCGGTTTTGTGATCCGCTTTTCCATACTGGTGCCCCTGCTGAATGCCGCGCTGGTCATCGGCCTGGCCTGGCTGCTGGAGCTGCCCAAGGGCGACGCCCTGCTCCTGACCGTCCTGTGTGCCAGCGCATCCTACATTGCCGTGCCGGCCGCAATGCGCATTTCCATCCCCAAAGCCAATGCCGGCCTTTACGTGCCTATGTCGCTGGCCATTACTTTTCCGTTCAATATCATATTGGGCATTCCGCTGTACTATTATTTGCTGAATCAAATCCTGCACTGATCCATGGAGGCATACAAAAAACTTGAAATCGTCATCAACACCCTGGAGGTACGCCGCCTCGTAGACTTGCTCAACACACACGAAATCGGAGGATATACCTACTGGAAAGGCGTAAAGGGGCGAGGAGACCGCGGGTTGCAAGACGGCGAGGGTTTGACCGAAGCCTTCAGCAATGCCTATTTCATGGTGGGTTGTACGGAAGCTGAATTCGAGCGCATTCGCAAACCCATACGCGATCTGTTGCAGGATGTCGGCGGGGTGTGTATGATAAGCGACGTACAATGGCTGGTGCATTGAGCCTTCCCGTTTGGAGTAAACCTTTATAGGAACTGCCCAATTTCCGGGGGATTGAGCCTTGATTGCGTGCGTACCCATTTTTTCTCACGCAAATCCAAAGGCTATGATCCATCATCTGCACTTGTTTTTATTCCTGGTTTTTTTCTCACTCAGCTCAACCGGCCTGAAAGCTCAGCACTTCCAAAAGGTTACCGATCCCGAAAACGACCTGGCCCAGCATGGACCGGGTGCAGGTGCCTATACAGGTGTGTGCTGGATGGACTACAATGGAGATGGTTTTTCAGATTGCTTCATCAACTCCAACAATCTGTACCGAAACGAAGGGAACGGCTCCTTTACCAAGGTGGACTTCAGCGGAACCAACCCCGGCCTGGGCAATGGAAGCAGCTGGGGGGATTACGACAACGATGGCGACCTGGACGTCTTCATTGCCGCTTCCCCAAGCCACCTCTATCGAAACGATGGCGACGACTCCTTTTCAAAAGTGGATTACTTCGAACAGATTCCTTCCTTCAGAGGCTGGAGTGCAGCCTGGGGCGACTACGACAAGGACGGATGGCTCGACCTTATCGTCACCCATCCGGCCGGTTTTCTGGGTCCCAGCCAGGAAAACTGGCTTTTCCGGAGTCAGGGCGACGGCACCTTCGCCCAGGTAACCTCCGGCGACCCCGTCACGGGCCTGGCCGCCTATACCGTGGGCAGCTGGACGGATTTTGACCGGGATGGCGATTTGGACCTGTTCATCGGCAGCGGCGAAGTCAACCTGCCCTCCAAAGATCATATCTACCTTAATTTCATTAATAACACAGGCAATCCGGCCCTGGGCAGACGACAACTCGGCCCTCTCTTCGGAGATCGCGATGGGCAAAACTGGAATTTTATCGATTTTGACAACGATCGCGACCTGGACGGTTTTGTAACCAACTATTTACCGCAGGTGCCCAATCAGTTGTACCGAAATGACGAGGACGGATACCAACTGCTCACCGCAGCAGATGCCGGCCCCATTGCGGGTCAGACCGGAACAGGCCTGAGCAATTGCTGGGGCGACTTTGACAACGACGGTTATATCGATTGTGTGGTGACCATAGAGGACGACCAAACCCGATACTATCGCAACCTCGGAGACGGGACTTTCGAAGAGCAGCCTACCACTTTTTCCGTGGTTGGGTACACCCGGGGCGCCAGTGCAGCCGATTATGACAATGACGGCGACCTCGACCTCTTTGTCTCCTCGGCAGATACCGGCGGACTCGGCTTGTACCAAAATCTGGGGAATGCGAACCACTGGATTCAACTCGATCTGGAAGGTACCAGCTCGAACCGGGATGCCATTGGCACCCGCCTGGAATTGCTGGCTACCCTTGACGGGCGTGCCCAATGGCAGATCCGGGAAGTAAATGCCCAAAACAGTTTTGCCGGTCACAACGACCTGCGCATCCATTTCGGCTTGGGGGATGCCGCATCCATTGACTCGCTCATCGTGTACTGGCCATCGGGTTTAATTCAGTCCTTTGCCGGTCTGGAAAGCAACCAGATCTGCAACCTGGTAGAAGGTCAGGGAAGCGACTGCAAGACCCTGACCGGCATTTCAGAACCCGGAGCCCGGGGAGCCATTTTTCGCGTATTCCCCACCATTCTGGATTCCGGCGAAGGGCTCCTGCAAGCTCGAATTCGATGGCCGGTCTCCGAATCCATAGCCCTGGTATTGCTGGATTCTTCCGGAAGGCCCTGGCTGAGTAAACGGTTCTCCCTGCAGGCCGACAGCGAACGTCGAATCGAGCTGGAGCTTCCACCTTCCCCGACCGGCCATTACATGATCGTGGTCCGGGGAGCCACGCTGCAACGGGCACGTTCCCTGATCATTCGCTAGTCCCCATGGGGAATGAAATCACCTCCCAATTGAGCCGCTATGTGGTTTGGGTTCACCACATAGCGGCTTTCAGTCACCGGATCCGGAGTGGACGGCGCGTGGCTATTTTCCAATGGAATGTCCGCTTTTTCCACCCGGAAGGAGCGTCGGGCCCCGGAATGAGGTGAATTCGCGACAGCCCCCGGTCGGGATCCATCACAAAAAGGGTGTCGCGGAATACGAGTTCGCCTTCCGCAGACTCAAAAAACAAATCGTGCCGACAAAACAAGCCCGTTTGCTCGGGATACCCTTCTTCGGCCTCGATGGTCACTGCATGCAGCGGCACCCGACCGGGGCCCTTCAAACTGGTCGAGTCCAGGAAAATATGCAGGCCATGCCGCAGCTCCCGACAGCCCGCTTCCAAATGACCGGTCGCCAAGCAAACCTCTCCTGCGTAGCCGAAGCGGCAGGGGTTTTGGCAATCCGTACCGGGAATCCAGGCCGGGGGATCGTATTCTTGGGAACAGTTGGGCGGAGAAAGGGAAGGCTTGTGGCACCCTCCGTAAAGCAATACGAAGAGTACCCCCAAAATGATTGTTTTCATAGCTTTATGGGTTCAAAATGAAAAAATACTTGGATATCAGGCTTGTTAAAACCTTCTGCCCCTACTCAGTTTCCAGGCCCGAAAGGGATGGGAAGCGAACAGTTGGGCAACAACTACTTGATATTGAATACAAGGACAAAATGCAGGAATATTCCGTTCGTGTCAAGTCTTTATTCGAATAAGATCGAAGGGGATTTGGCAATACAGATGGCAAAACTTGCAAAAAGCCGGCTGCCCCGACAGGACTCGTGCAAAATGCGATGCAGTGGGGTTTTGGAGGGCTGGCATTTGTCATTGTAAAGCCCTGTAAATCGCCCTATACTGCGGCGATCGGGTTGCCGATCTACCTACTGAAAACACAAATTCGACTGGTATCATGAAACACCTGCTTACCGGATTGCTGGGTCTGTTCCTGCTTCATTTTTTCGCCAATCCGCTCAGAGCGGTTCCCGTTACTTTTCAGGTAAATATGAGCTATATGATCGAACAGGGGCGGTTCGATCCGGCTTCCGATTTCGTTGATGTAGCCGGCAATTTCAATGGCTGGGGAGACAACCCGCTCACGCCGCTTTCCGATCTGGATGCCGACAGCATCTACGAGGTCACGGTCGACGGCTTCACGATCGGCCAGGATGTCCAATTCAAATTCCGGATCAATGGGCAGTGGGACGGCACCGAGGAGTTCCCCGGAGGCGGGGCCAACCGGGTATATACGGTGGAGGACGGCCCCAACGTGCTGCTCGTGTGGTACAACAATGAGGAGCCGGAGGATCCGAACGCTCCGCTGGAAGCCAGCTTTTCGGCGACCAACACCACCCTCTTTGCCAAGGGGCTGGTCATTTTTGAAAGTACGTCCTCCGGCCCCGTCGACCAATGGGAATGGTCCTTTGAAGGTGGTGATCCCGAGACCTGGAACGACGAAACAGCCATCGTTTTTTACGAGCGCCCCGGCCAGTACGACGTGCAGCTGATCGTAAGGGCCAACGGCAATGCGGACACCCTCCTCCTCCCCGACTTTATCACCGTAGAAGCCCGCGACTGGGACAATGTAGAATGGTGGAACGGCAGCGTCTTTTACGAGATCTTCGTGCGCAGTTTCTACGACAGCGACGGCGACGGCATAGGCGATTTCCAGGGGCTAACCCAAAAGCTGGACTACCTCAATGACGGCGATCCCTCCACAACTGACGATCTGGGCATCACTGGCATCTGGCTCATGCCCATTCATTCCTCTCCGTCCTATCACGGTTACGACGTAACGGATTACCGGAGCATAAACCCCGATTACGGTACGATGGCCGATTTCAAAGCCTTTCTGGAGGCCGCCCACCAGCGGGGCATACGCGTCATTATCGACTTCGTAATGAACCACAGTTCTTCGCAACATCCCTGGTTTGTGCAGGCCGCCCAGGGCGACCCCCACTTTCGCGATTTCTACCTTTGGTCAGATACCCTGCCCAACTACCCGGGGCCCTGGGGGCAGGAGGTGTGGCATGCCAGCAATGACGAGTACTACTACGGCATTTTTTGGAGCGGAATGCCGGACCTGAACTATCGGTATCCGCCCGCTAGGGACAGCATGTTTGCCATAGCCGAATACTGGCTCGAGGACGTGGGAGTGGACGGCTTCCGGCTCGATGCCATCAAGCATTTGTTTGAAAATGGCCCGGACCAGGAGCACCAACCGGAAACCCTCACTTTTCTGGAAGACTGGAACGACCACATCAAGCAGATCCGCCCCGATGCCTTTTCCGTGGGCGAAGTTTGGAGTAATTCAGGGGAGATCCTGCCCTATGTAAACGAGGACCGCCTCGATTACTGCTTTGAGTTCGACCTGGCCAGCGGCCTGCTGACCACAGCCGGTTTCGGTGTCTTCGAACCGGTGGCTATCGAAATGCAAAAAGCCTACGACATCTACCCCCATCTGCAGTACGGGGTGTTTGCTGCCAATCACGACCAAAATCGCATCATGAGTGTCTTGGGCGAAGATCCCGAACGGGCCAAGCTGGTGGCTTCTATGTATCTCATGCTACCCGGTATCCCGTATCTGTACTACGGAGAAGAGATAGGCATGACCGGGACCAAACCCGATCCGACTATCCGCACCCCCATGCAGTGGACCGACGGACCTCAGGCTGGTTTTACCACAGGTACGCCCTGGATTTCCCTTCAGCCCAATTACACGGCCTACAATGTGAGCACCCAGGCGGCATCGGCATCCTCCATCCTCAACCGATACCGAAAGCTCATTCAGTTGCGCAACCGGGAGCCGGCCCTCCAAAGCGGTCATTATGAGCCCGTAGCGCCAATCTTCACCAGCGGGGTGTATGCCTTTTTGCGGGAAAGCGGGGACGATCGTTTTCTCATTGCCCTAAACCTGAACAATGAACCGGTGAATGACCTCCAGCTCTTCACCCTGAGTTCGACCCTGCCGGCCAGCACGTATGAGGCCACGGATCTCATGCGGGATTCCAGCCTGATGCTGACGATCGACGACTTTCGTCTCATTCAGTTGGGCGACCTGCAGCCCTATGGGTTTCACGTGATCCGGCTCGATGAGCTGGTGAGCACAGAGGAGGTCGCGCCGACTCTTTCGGAAGTAAGCCTGAAGGCATTTCCCAACCCCGGCCGGGAGCTTACCCAAATCCAATATTTCCTGCCCGAGGCCGGCCCGGTGAACCTCAGTATATACGACGCCACAGGCAAGGCCATTGCCACGCTGAAGGACGAGTGGCAAACGGCCGGCTTTTTCACCTCCCGGTGGAATGCAGCCGACATGCCGCCCGGAATGTATATCCTCAGGCTAATCACTCCATCGGGCATGCGCAGCGTGAAGATTCTAATCCGAAACTGATTTCTGCCCACCACAAATCTGCATCATGGACCACAAAACGGAAGCTGAAAAACTGAAACGGGATCGCGAAAAACTGGCCCACGAAAAGAAGATCTTTGCCCTGGAAAAGCAAAAAACGGCCCTCGAACTGGAGAAACAAAAGCAGGCCCTGATCAGCGGCGAATCAAAGGGGCTGGAGAACGAAATATCCCCCGACGACTCCTTCGGCTACTTTGCCGAGTTGACCGCTTACGGGGCCTTTCTGGAGGCCGCGCATTTGCTGTCGGGCGAGGTGCGGGAAAAATTAAAGCCCGGCGACCGAGTGCTCCTCACCGAAAACAAACAGCAGCTGCAATCCTTTGCCGGCTACAAACTTCTGCTGCTTCAACTGGAAGATTGGCTGGAACGCATGCGTCGGTTCCTGGGCGAGGAGGAGGAAGAAAGGCCAAAGGGTGTGAGCCCCACGCCCCCTGAGCCTACTGAGGAAGAGGTCGGCCGCGGACTTGGGGTTGCGCCCTTCTCCACGGCGGCTGCGGGAGTCTCCGGCGCCATTAGTCTGGCAGCCGATGTGCTGAAGTTTTTCAACTATCAGGCAACGATTCACAGCCGCGAAACCAAGGTGCAGCGGTTTGCTCTTCTGACCAAGATCGTGGAGCAGTTGTCGCGGGCAGGCAACGGGGATTTGCAGTTTTACCTGGAAGAACATCTGCGGCTGTCGGCAGAGAAAAAAGGGGACTTGCTCGACCTGGTATACCAGTCGTACCAGGAGGCGGCCCGCCTGGAGCAGCGGTGCCTTGAGCCCGACTTTCCGAATCGCGAACCCGCTACCGAGTTACTCTCCGGTTTCCGAACGTTTCTGCTCAATCTGGGGACGGTTCCGGAAGGGCAACCCGAATCGCCCCTCGCACGGGCCCTGATGCAGGAAGGCCTGACCGAACGGGGCATCACGAAAGTCCTTTACCTCGAGGTAGCCAGCTCCGGGGGCGAAGCCATTGTGCGCAAAGGGCTGCTGAGCTTTTTCCTGTCCGGCATCAAATACCTGGGCGGCGGAGTGCTGGCCTACACCCTGGCGGATGCCGAGGGTAGTATTCTGGCAGCCAACACCTTCCTCGCACGGGCTTCGGACCGGCAGAAGTATTGATCGCCTGGCATCGAGATGGGCCGAATGCAGGATATGAAAAACAAATCGCCGATTTGTATCATTGTACCTGAAAATTCGCCTTACCCATGACCGAAAATACCAACGATCCGCAACAGGAAACCGAGCAGGAAGCCGTCATTGGCGAAGTTCAGCCTGAGGACGGACAACTTCAGATCGTAGAAGACGTACTGCCTTCCACCTTAACGGTGCTGCCGCTCAAGCAGCGCCCCATCTTTCCCGGCATCACCCTCCCCCTGACCTTTGCCGGCAAGGAGAAGATCGAGGTCCTCAAAAATGCCCTGGAAAAAGAGGACGGGTACCTGGGCCTGGTCCTGGCCCGGGAATACGCCGAAGAGGATTATTCCGAAAGCGAACTCTACGAAATGGGTACGGCCTTCAAGATCATGCGCATAGCTCCGATCGGTCCCAATACCGTACAGGTGCTGGGGCAGGGCGTGAGCCGTTTCAGCAAGAAAAAGGTTCTGCTCGTCAAGCCCACTATGCGCTGGGAGGTGACCTACCATCGCAACCCCAAGGAAAAACCCGAAGCTGATCTCAAGGCCTACATGATGGCCATAAGCTCGGAGATCAAAGAGTTGCTGCAACTCAATCCGCTCTTCCAGGAGCAGGTGAACATGGTGGTAGCCCAACTCAATATCGAGGCGCCCGGCCGCACCATGGACGTGATCTCCAACCTGCTCACTTCCGACGGAGAAAAGTTGCAGGAACTGCTGGAAACGCTCGATCTGGAGGAACGCGCGAAAAAACTGCTGCTCATGATCAAAGAGGAGCTGGAGATCGCCCGCATTCAGCAGCGCATCAGCAAACAGATCGAGGAGAAGGTGAGCAAGCAACAGAAGGAATTCTTCCTTCGCGAACAACTCAAAGCCATCAAAAAAGAGCTGGGCATCGAAAAGGAAGAGGGCGAAAGCGAAGCGGAAAAAGTGGAGAAGAAGGTGGCCGAAAAAGAGTTGCCCGAAGAAGCCCGGAAAGTGGTGGACGAAGAGCTGCAAAAGCTCAAGACGCTAAACGTTCAGTCTCCTGAATTCAATGTGACGCGCAACTACCTGGAGCTGATCGCCGATCTTCCCTGGGGAGTCTTCTCCGAAGACAATCACGACATCAAAAAGGCCCGCGAGATCCTGGACCGGGATCACTATGGGCTGGACGAGGTAAAAGAGCGCATCCTGGAATTTCTCAGCGCCGTCATCAAGCGAGGCAAGATCGCCGGCTCTATCCTTTGCCTGGTGGGCCCGCCCGGGGTGGGCAAAACGAGTATCGGCAAATCCATCGCTTCGGCCCTCGAACGCAAATTCTTCCGGTTCTCGGTGGGCGGCATGCGCGACGAAGCTGAGATCAAAGGCCACCGCCGAACCTATATCGGGGCCATGCCCGGAAAGATCATCCAGGCCATCAAGCGGGTGGAAACGTCTAACCCCGTCATGATGCTGGACGAAATCGATAAGATCGGCACCAGCTTCCGGGGTGATCCCGCCTCTGCCCTGCTCGAAGTCCTGGACCCCGAGCAGAATACCCAGTTTCTGGATCACTACCTGGACATTCCCTACGACCTCAGCAATGTCCTATTTGTCACGACGGCCAATCAGCTGGATACCATTCCCGGCCCCCTGCTCGACCGCATGGAGGTGATCCGCCTGGCCGGCTACATCACCGACGAAAAGGTCCAGATCGCCAAGCGTTACCTCATTCCCAAGCAATTGGTGGAGCACGGTTTTGAAGAAGACGAGATCGCCTTCACCGACGACGCCATCGAGTACATCATCGAAAACTACGCCCGCGAGGCCGGCGTGCGCAATCTGGAAAAGCAGATCCGCAAGATCATCCGGAAAGCTACCCTGAAACTGGCCGAACAGGAAGAAGCCGACTACGAAATTGAAAAGAACGAGGTAGAAGACTACCTTGGGAAACCCGTATTTCACACGGAGAAGCTCTACAACAAAGATATTCCGGGGGTTGCTCTGGGGTTGGCCTACACCAGCATGGGGGGCACTACCCTCTACGTGGAAGCCCGGGGCATAAGCACTAATAAAACCGGCTTTCAGTACACCGGCCAGCTGGGCGATGTGATGAAAGAGTCGGCCCAGATCGCCTTCAGCTATACCCGCTCGCTCATCTGCCACCTGGATGACCAGGCCGATTACTTCGACAAGCATGCCGTCCATTTACACGTACCTGCCGGAGCTACCCCTAAGGATGGCCCGTCGGCCGGTATTACGATGGCGCTGGCCTTATTTTCCCTGGCTACCGGCAAGCCCATTCGAAACGACATCGCCATGACGGGCGAATTGACCCTGACCGGCAAGGTGCTTCCTATCGGAGGTGTGAAAGAGAAGACCATAGCCGCCCGTCGCGTGGGCATTCACAACCTCATCCTTCCGGCGGAAAACCAAAAAGACTTCGATGAGCTGGAAGACTACATTCGCAACGGCATTACGGTCCATTACGCCGACTACTTCCTGGACGTGCTCAAAGCGGCTTATCCGGAAGAAGAAGCGCTGATCAACCAGCTGGAAACGGCTTCGGTGCCTTGCTGATCCGAAGACCGGAATTTTCCTTTTCCCTATTTTGCCCGCTATGAAAAAGATCGCACTCAAGGCCGGCAAGGAGGCCCCTGTGCTCCGGTTTCACCCCTGGGTGTTTTCCGGAGCAATCCAGTCGATGGATGCCGGTATTCAGGACGGGGAAGTGGTGGAGGTACAGGACAGCCGGGGCCGGGTCTTGGGTATTGGCCACTACCAGGACGGTAGCATAAAAGTTCGCCTGTTCTCCTTTTCGCCCGAAGAAGTGGGCGACGGCCTTTGGACCCGAAAGTTGGAAGCCGCCCACGCCTATCGCAGGCAGTTGGGGCTGGATGCCGACCCCAAAACGAATGCTTACCGGCTGGTGCACGCCGAAGGAGACGGCCTGCCCGGGCTAATCGTCGATCTGTACGGCCCGGTGGCCGTCATGCAATGCCACAGCATCGGCATGCACCGGGAGCGCGAAGCCCTGGCCATGGCCTTGCGCTCGGTCTTTGGCGACCGCCTGCAGGCCATCTTCGACAAGAGCCGGGAAAGCCTCCCTGCCCGATATGCCGAAACGGTGGCCAATTCCTACCTCTTTGGCTCGTCCGTACAGGGGGCCGTTCGGGAGAACGGCCATCAGTTTCTCGTCGACTGGGAAGAAGGGCAAAAAACCGGATTCTTCCTGGATCAAAGAGAAAATCGACAGCTCTTGACCCGCTACGCTGCCGGCAAAAAGGTATTGAATGCTTTTGCTTACTCGGGCGGCTTCTCCGTTTATGCGCTGGCGGCCGGGGCCCGTCAGGTGGATTCGGTAGACGTTTCCGCCAGGGCGATCGAATGGGCCGAAAAGAACGTAGCCCTCAACATGGGCAAGGCGCCCAGACACCACGGCTATGCCGAAGAGGTTTTGCACTTCCTGCGCCACCATACCAGCGAGTACGAACTGATGGTTGTGGACCCTCCGGCCTTCGCCAAAACCCAGGGCAAGCGGCACCAGGCCGTACAGGGCTACAAGCGGCTGAATGCCATGGCCCTCAAGCGCCTGGCCCCCGGCGGTATCCTCTTTACCTTCTCCTGCTCACAGGTCGTGGATGAGAAACTGTTCTACAACACCCTGGTGGCTGCCGCCCTGGAGGCCGGGCGGCAGATCCGCGTCATGCACCGGCTCAGTCAGGCTCCCGATCATCCCGTGAGCCTTCACCACCCGGAGGGCGCCTACCTCAAGGGACTCGCGCTGTATGTAGATTAGAGCGCGAATTCGTAATTTGAGCCTCCAGCCTATGAGCAAGGATCTATTCCCCATACTGATCTTTCCCGTGCAGGCCGACCTGTGGGTGGGGTACCTGGTGCACGATCAGGATGTACAGGCGGCCGGCAAGTCTCCCGAACAGGTGCGAAAAACCCTCCAAAAGAACCTCTCCGGCCAAGACCGGAATCTCCTGCTGCCCGAGGCCTCCGACTTGAAGGAAGCCAACCTCCGGCTCATGGAGGTATCGGTGAAGCCCGCCCTCTATCAATCCGATGGCATTCAGCCATATCCCTATGCCATCCCCTTGCGCGTGCCTGTCGTATATGGTCCGGCCAATTCCGGAGGATGGGGCGCCTATATGCCCTGGATCTCTCCCCTGGAATACCAAGGCCCAAATTGGGAGGAATTGGAAGGCTACCTCGCCCGGCAGATCGAGCTGGAGCTGGGCGATTGGAGACCGGACCGGCTCCATCAGCTTCTGCTCATGAAGGAGCCTCTCCTGGAGAACCTGCACATCAAGAAAAAAAAGAAATCGAAAGGGAAAGGAGTTGCCCCCCATGCCCACACCCCTTTTTTGGATCAGACCGGTACACCTGAGCCCGAAGCGCTCAAACCACTGCAAGCTCCGTTCGTGTGGCAGCGGGAGGGGGAAGTGAATCAACTAAGCGCACAGCTGCAGCGATTGAAAGACCCCCTGGTCATCCTCGGCGATTCGGGGGTGGGAAAAACCAGGGTCCTGCGTCAGGCGCTCAAACAGGCTCAACCGGATAAAAAGGAAGGCCGCGCCCTGCCTTGCTGGCGGATCGACCCCCGGCGCATTGTAGCCAGCAGCAAATACCTGGGCGAATGGCAGGCGAAATGCGATCAATTGGTCGACGAACTCCAGCAGGTCCGGGGAATGCTCTGGCTAAACGACCTCAATGAGACCCTCAATGCGGGAAGTTCCGAACCCGAAAATAGCCTGGGAGCCTACCTCATGCACTTCATTAAGAACGGGCAGGTCAGGCTTCTGGCCGAAGCTACGCCTGAGCAATGGGATCGCATACAGCAACGCCTGCCCGAATTCGCTTCTCTGTTCCGCGTTTTCCAGTTGGACGGCCTCAGCCAAAAGGCCTTGCGCGACCTGCTGGACCGGTATGCGAGTTTTATTCGCCAGAACCAGAATATCCAGCTCACCCTGCCGGCCCGGGAAGAAGCCATGCGGCTCCTGGACCGCTACATGCCCTATGAGCAATTTCCGGGAAAAATCATGCATTTCCTCGAAACGAGCATCCGTCAGGCCCAGCAAGAGGAACGCCAACGCGTACTGCCCCTCCACATCATCCGCCAGTTTGTAGCCCAAACCGGTTTACCGGAACTCTTTCTGCGCGATGACCTCCATCTGGATCAATCCGAGATTACCCGCTTTTTTCAGAGCCGAATCATCGGTCAGGAAGAGGTAGTGGACCGGCTCAGCGAGGTGATAAAGATTTTTAAAGTGGGGCTCAACAACCCCTATAAACCCATTACCTCCCTGGTTTTCGCAGGCCCCACCGGGGTGGGTAAGACCGCCAGCGCCAAAGCCGTGGCCGACTTCTTTTTCGGCCGCGAAGGCAAGGATCAAGCTCCCCTGATCCGCCTGGACATGAGCGAGTTTCAACATGCCGGAGACATCGACCGCCTGATCGGAAGTGAACGCGACCCCGGCAAGGGCAGCTTGGCCCGCCAGGTACGAGAGCGCCCTTTCTCGGTAATTTTGCTGGACGAGATCGAAAAAGCAGCCCGCCCCGTATTCGACACACTGCTCAACATATTGGACGAAGGCCGGCTGATGGACGCCTTTGGCCGGGTGGCGCATTTTCGCAATTCCATCATCATCATGACCACCAACCTCGGGGCAACCCACGTGCGCAGCATCGGCTACCAAAACCAGCCAGACCACCACAGCCGATACCACGCGGCCCTGCGCAAGCACTTTCGTCCGGAGTTCATCAATCGAATCGACGATTTCGTATTCTTCCACCCCCTCCGGCCCGAAGACCTGCAGCGCATCGCGCACAAGGAGCTGCTCGACCTGAATCAACGCGACGGGCTTCGCCTGCGGCGCCTGACCGCTCACTTTCAGGAAGAACTGGTCGCCTGGGTGAGCGAACTGGGTTTTGATGAAGACCTGGGTGCGCGCCCGCTTCAGCGCACCATCGAGGAAAAAATCGTCACGCCACTCTCCGTCTGGCTGGTGGATCATGCCGGAGTCCAGCATGCCGATCTGGATCTGGGTCTGGACGAGAACAGGAACCTGCATATTCGGCAGCGCGCTGCGGAAGGAGCGGCCCGGAGCCCGGATTGATCGCATTGATGAATAAACCCCGTACATGCCTGCGTCCGCTGCCATACAGACCCGAAACCTTTCCTACCGCTTCTACAGGCGGGAGCCCCTCTTTGAACACATCGGCCTGGAGGTGCCCTCGGGAAGCTGCTTCGGACTGCTGGGACCGAATGGGGCTGGCAAGTCTACCCTAATGAAATTGTTGCTGGGTCTATTGCGGCCCAGCAGGGGAGAAGTCTGGTTGTTGGGCACCCATCTGAAGCGGGGCAAGCAAAAGGTGTATCGCCGACTGGGCGTGTTGGTGGAAGAGCCCAAACTCTACCCCCACCTTACCGGCTACGAGAACCTCCAGGTCTATGCCACCTACCGGAGGCTACCTGCTCAACGCATTCAGCGGGTACTGGACACCACGGGCATGATGCCCCATGCCCACAAGCGCGTTCGGGCCTATTCCACCGGGATGAAGCAGCGCCTGGGCATCGCGCTGGCCTTGTTGCCCGATCCGGAATTGCTCTTTCTGGACGAACCCACCAACGGCCTGGATCCTCAGGGCATAGCCGAAATTCGCCGCCTCATTCTGGACCTTCAGCAAAACCGCACGGTGGTATTGTCCAGCCACCTGTTGAGTGAGGTCGAACAGACCTGTACCCATCTGGGGGTTTTGAACGAGGGGCAACTCTTGTTTCAAGGCCCTATGGAAGCTCTGTTGCAGCGCAAGCGAGAAGCAGGCATCCAGGTCCTGATCGAGCTGCCGAAAAATCTGAACGCCCTGCCGCTAGCTCTGCCTCACGAAGCACGCCCCGGCGGACGGTTCCTGATTCAGCTGCAGGAGCGGGCGGAAATACCCGAGCTGATCGATGCGCTGCGAAGCCGGCAAATTCCGGTTTACCAGATCACCATCCAGGAACGCAAACTGGAGGAGTCTTTTCTCGAACTCTTCAAGCCCCAAGGATAATGCGCACACTTTGGTTATGCCTGAAAGCCGAAATTTTGAAGGGAAGGCGATCCTTTGCCACCTGGCTTTCGCTTATCGGCACCCTGGCCAATGTGTTGCTCTTTTCCTTGTTTTACCTGTACGGGCCCGTACAGGGCACGCCCATTCAGTTCGAAAATCCATGGCGGGAGTTCATCCTGCTCTTTTACAACGGCATTGCCTTCATGATGCTCCCGCTCTATGTGATCATTCTGACCAGCCTGATCAATTTCCAGGAGCACCGCACCGACAGCTGGAGTAATATGCTCACCCTGCCCGTTAGCCGGTGGCAGTTGTACTGGAGCAAGCAACTGTACACCTTGCTCCATTTTGCCTGTGCACACCTTCTTTTCATTCTCGGCATGTTGCTCAGCGGTGGGCTGATCGGAATATTGGCTCCGGAAAAGGAGCTGCTGACGGCTGGTCCTCCGCTCGACCTGATCGCCTGGTTGGCTTTTCAAACGGTCCTGGCGATCCTGGGTTTGCTGGCATTCCACCACTGGCTGAGCTGGCGTTTTCGCCATTTCATCGTACCGCTCACCATCGGGATTCTGGGTTTCGTACTCAGCGCCCTGCTCTCGCCCATGTGGGAAGGAAGTCCCTTTTTTTGGTATAGTATTCCCCTGTTTTACATGCCCGTGGTGAACGACACCCTGGAGGTGCCCATTTACGGCGGGCTCGGCCTTCACCTTTGGATGAGCCTCCTCTACTTCTTTTTGTTTACCGCCATCGGATACGGAAACATCGCCCGAAGAGAGGTTTGAGGGCGTTCCACCCGGAAAGTCCAAGACCTATTCCGCCCGCTGGACTGGCGAATTGGAAGATTTTGGAGCTCAACTTTTTGCGATGCTTCGTCCCGGGTTTTACGAGCATACTCAGGCGTAATCCGGCAGGACTCACCCCCGTTTCGCCTGATCCCGCCGGATGACCTCTTCGATCTGAAACACTTTCAGGTTCTTGGCTATGATCGTTCGATCGGGATTGAGCACGTAGATTTCCGGCGTGACATCCACAAAGTACTTTTTGTAGATGGAGCGATTGGTGGAATCGAATACGTTGATCCAGTTGAGTTGGTTTTGGCGAATAAAGGTTTTCCACTTGCTCTCATCCGTATCGATGGCTATGGCAAAAACCTCTACCCCCTTGCTTTTCCATTCCTGGTAAAAGCGCTTGAGCTTGGGCGTTTGCTCAATGCAGTGTTCGCACTCCGGATTGTACATAAATACCACCACATAAGGCGCATCGATCTCGTAAATGGACCTCGCTTCACCATCGGGATTGGTAGACACCACATCGGGGCCTTTTTTGCCTACCAGACTGGCCGCCATCTCATCTGCCCGCATTTGCAGGGCCTGTACCTGGGAGGCATCCGACCAGAAGGCCCGCTCGGGGGTAAAGTACTCCTGGATCATGCGGACGTACACCGCTTCGGGATCCATGAGGGAAGTCTTGGCCGGCTCGTAGTGAAGTACGATCCAGTTGGCAAAAAACTTGAAGTACTCGGGCTTGTCCAGTACCTGGTCGATGAGGCCACTGGCCGACCGGTAAATGGAATCCGGATGCTGAGGCGTAAGCTCCGTGATGTAGCGCTCGAGTTTGTTGGCGATGACCGGCGTGTGAAGAAGGCGCTCGTCGTCGAAATCCACATCCTGCCAAAACTCCTGCCGGAAGAGGGCCAATTGGGCCTTGGTGTCCAGCTGACCGTCCGGACCGCGCACCTCGCGCAATTCCGGGTTCTGCCCCGCTTTTTTGAACCGGGTGAACAAGGTGTTGGGATGAGCCTGAAACAGCTTTTCCAGGTGGGCGCTTCGTTCGGCCAGCAACTGTTCCTGCTGATTTTTCAGGCCTTCGTAACGGGGATCGCCCGGCGAAAGTCCTTTCAGCTCCTGAGCCACCTTGCGAAAGCGAGGGTTAAAAGCTTCCTCGAATTTCAGGTTTTCGTACAAAAGTTCGTTGTCCTGGCTCCCCTTCACCTGCATCTGCCCCACCATATCCTGCACCGAGGTTTTCAACTCGAAAGTCTGATCCGCATCAATCAGGATCTGAAGCCCACCTGTTCCTCGCAACAACAGGTAATACAAGCCGGGATCGTAGGGCTCTGCCCGCTGAAAGCGAATCTGACCGCCTGCATTTACCTGAGCAGAATCAGCCCGAAAGCGCTGGTCGCCGAAAAAGCCGATCAGATAAGCAGTGCCTGTGGGCGCGCCCGACAGGGTGACGAGGATATCGGGCGACTCCAACTCGCGCTCGGCGCCGGAACGGGAAGCGGTCTGGGAATCGGAAGAGGCATTGCAGGCCAGGAGAAAAAAGGGCACGAGGAAAAGGACGAATTGCTTCATGGGAGGATCCGTTTTTTGATGGCCAAAAATAAGGAACGCACCAGACTTCTTTCCGCTACCTGAAAAAGGAAGGGCCGGCCCTGCGGGCTTTCTTTTTTTAATCCTCCCGCCGGCCTCAAAGTACTTGGGACGGCGTTAGTATTGAGGGAGGGATTACCTGGCGGTGATCCCATTCGGGGGGCCTGCAATGCCCCCCTTGGAGCCGGCCCTGCGGGCTTTCTTTTTTATGCCTTCCCGCCGGCCTCAAGCGAGCTTGGTCCGGAGGGAGGGCATAAAAAAAGGCCGCCTGTCGGCGGCCGGCTCCAAGGGGGCGTTGCGGAGGAGGAGGGATTCGAACCCCCGGTACCGTCGCCAGTACACCGCATTTCGAGTGCGGCCCATTCGACCACTCTGGCACTCCTCCTGAGGTCTATGTTTTTCTTTTTCACTTGAATTCAAATGCTGACGAAGCAAAGCTCGTCAGAGCTGGCACTCCTCCAGTTACAACCGGAACTCAGGTTTGGATTTAGAGGCTTGCAAATATGCAGTTTTGGGGATGTTTTTCCCAAGCAAGCCTTCGATTTCGAGGCGAAAGCCAAGAAATCACCCCGGTACCTTGAGGCGGATAAAAAGGAAAAGGCGAAGTGATCCCGGCAGGATTCGAACCTGCGACCTGCTGATTAGAAGTCAGCTGCTCTATCCAGCTGAGCTACGGGACCCGTTCGTATTCAAAGAACCTATTATCAGGCGTTCTTCTACGCTCAGTATCCTAGTTAAACCGTACGAGTCGCTTCTATGCACACTCATAACAGCTTCAAGAATGGTTATCTGAATCTTGATCAGTGGAACGCAATCTGACTGAACGCTGCAAAAATAGACTATTTCCAGAGTTGAGGCAAGTTGCCGAAATGGAGGATCGACTATTCATCAGGCCGGGAATTAGCTTGGGCAGGATGCAGGAATTTCTTTCCTGCTGAAAATCAGCTTTCGGAATAACCGATGTCAATATAATTATTGTTCGGCTTCAATATCTTTTTCCCGCACAAAATATTCCTATTCATTATGACGACACCTGCCAAACCCGTATATACCTTCGGCGCCGGCCAGGCCGAAGGCAAGGCCGAGATGAAAGAACTACTGGGCGGAAAAGGCGCCAACCTGGCCGAAATGAATCGCATCGGCCTCCCGGTACCGCCGGGATTCACCATCACAACCGAAGTTTGCAACTATTATACCCAACACGGGCGAGAGGCCACCTTCGAGGCCATCCGAACGGCCGTAGAGGAGGGTATTCGGCACATGGAATCAGTGATTGGCCTGCAATTCGGCGATCCGTCCAATCCGCTCTTGCTCTCCGTGCGATCCGGCGCGCAGGTGTCCATGCCCGGCATGATGGATACAGTACTGAATATCGGCATCCATCCGTCCGTGGTAGAAGGGATCATCCGAAAATGGGGCGATGAACGTTTTGCCTGGGACTCCTACCGCCGCTTCGTTCAAATGTACGGCGATGTAGTGATGGGCCTCAAGCCGGGTTCCGACAAGGAAGAGGATCCCTTCGAACAGGTCATTCAGCAGGTGAAAGCCGAACGGGGGGTGAGCCAGGACATTCAACTCACGGCAGAGGATTTCCAAACCCTGGTTCAACGCTTTGAGCAACTCATCCGCGACAAAGTGGGCAAACCCCTGCCTACAGACCCCTGGGAGCAGCTTTGGGAGGCGGTGTTCGCCGTGTTTGAAAGCTGGAACAACAACCGGGCCCGGGTGTACCGCCAACTCAATCACATTCCCGAAGACTGGGGCACGGCCGTCAACGTACAGGCCATGGTGTACGGCAACCTCGGCGATCAGAGTGCGACCGGCGTGGCCTTCACCCGGAACGCAGCTACGGGGGAGGACCTGTTCAACGGCGAGTTCCTCATCAACGCCCAGGGCGAGGACGTGGTCGCCGGCGTTCGCACACCCCAGCAGATCAGCCTCACCGGCTCCCGCCGCTGGGCGCAGCTTACCGGGGTGCCGGAAGAGGACCGCCGGGCCAACTACCCCTCGCTGGAAGAACTCATGCCGGAGGTGTACGAAAAGCTGCTTGAGTACGAAACCCGCCTGGAGGACCACTACCGCGACATGCAGGACATCGAGTTTACCATCCAGGAAGGCAACCTATGGATCCTGCAAACCCGAAACGGGAAGCGCACGGGACAGGCCATGGTGCGCATCGGCATGGAGATGCTGCAACAGGGCATGATCGATGAAAAGACGGCCCTGCTGCGCATGGATCCCGAGCGCCTGGAAGACCTGCTGCACCCCGTTTTTGAGGACGCGGTGCTGAAGGGTATCGAGGTTCTGGCGCGGGGCCTGCCCGCTTCGCCCGGAGCCGCCACCGGACGGGTGGTATTTTTTGCAGACGATGCCGAGGCCTGGGCCGCCGAAGGCATCCCCACCATTCTCGTGCGGCAGGAGACTTCACCGGAAGACCTGCGCGGTATGAGCGTGGCCAAAGGCATTCTCACGGTGCGGGGCGGCATGACCTCTCATGCGGCCATCGTAGCCCGAGGAATGGGCAAGTGCTGCGTGGCCGGCGCAGAAAGCCTGAAGGTCAGCTACCCGGACGAAACCCTGCACGCCAATGGGGTCCTCCTCAGAAAAGGCGACTGGATCTCCATCAACGGCAATACCGGTGAGGTCTATCCGGAGCAGCTCCCGACTCAAGAACCCAAAATTGACGACTACTTCGCCAAACTCATGCACCTGGCCGACCGGCACGCGCGCCTCGCGGTGCGCACCAATGCCGATACGCCGGAAGAGGCGGAAATCGCCAAGCGCTTTGGGGCGCAGGGCATCGGCTTGTGTCGCACCGAGCACATGTTCTTCGGCGGTGACCGCATCACCGCCGTCCGGGAAATGATTCTCGCCAGCGACGAGGCCGGCCGCCGCAAGGCCCTGGACAAGCTGCTGCCCATGCAGCGCCAGGACTTCGAGGGCCTCTTCCGGGCCATGGACGGCAAGCCCGTGACCATTCGCCTGCTGGATCCGCCCCTGCACGAATTTCTGCCCCACGACACGCGCAGCCAGCAAGAAATGGCAAAGGATATGCATATGAACCTGGAAGCCATACAGGCGCTCATCGAAAACCTGGATGAGGTCAACCCCATGCTGGGCCATCGCGGCTGCCGCCTCGGCATCACCTTCCCGGAGATCACCGAAATGCAGACCCGGGCCATCATCGAAGCGGCCCTAACCGCCAAGCGGAAAGGCCTACACCCCCGCCCGGAGATTATGGTGCCGCTCATCGGCCGGCAGCGGGAGTTCAGGCAACAGGACGCCATCATCCGCGCGACGGCCGAGCAAGTATTCGAGGAGCAGGGCGACCGCATCGACTTCCAGGTGGGCACCATGATCGAGATCCCCCGGGCTGCCATCACCGCCGACCTCATCGCGGAATACGCCGAGTTCTTCTCCTTCGGCACCAACGATCTCACCCAGATGACCTTCGGGTTTTCTCGCGACGACATCGGTAAGTTTCTGCCCATCTACCTGGACCAGGGCATCATGGACTTCGATCCCTTCCGGCAGATCGACGAGAACGGGGTGGGCCGGCTGGTGCGCCATGCCGTCGAAAAAGGTCGCGAGACCCGGCCGGACATCAAGCTCGGCATATGTGGGGAGCACGGCGGCAACCCCGCATCCATCCACTTCTTCGAGCGCATCGGGCTGGACTACGTCAGCTGCTCACCCTACCGCGTGCCCGTCGCCCGACTGGTGGCGGCCCAGGCGCGGGTGAAGCAACAACAGCAGTAGCCTGACAGATGTAGAAGTTGATGGTCATCGGGCTGACGGGCTTATTGGTTTTCAGTCTAACCCTGAAAACCCGGAATAAACTTTCTCCCGGATTGGGTTCCGGGACCTGAGGCTCGGCTGGAAAATTTCCGTGAATTTTCCGGCCGAGCCTATTCGAGCTTTAATAAGCTGTTTCGTTCCATGGCGGAAAAGGAGAAGAGGGATTCATTTAGGCCGGCAATTCCGAGATCCTGGGTCCTGTGGACCTCCCCTGTAACCGGTTCGCCTTGTCCCGCAAGACGAAGACCCAACTTTTACTTCCCCATTTTGTTTTTTCTACTAAATATCCGAAGAACCAATTCCGAGTATTGATCCCGCTTCCATGAACAACTTTTTAAGCCGCGTATTCAAGAAAAAGCGCTTTTACATCTCCCTCCTCTTATTTCTGGGTTTGTACACCACTTATTCATTTCTGGATGCCCGCATGACCGATCAGGAATTTCTCGAGTGGGTGCGTCAGGAAAACCCCCAATTGCAAGCCACTGTGGGCTACAAGGCCTTTCCGGAGCGGAAGATCCGCTATCTGCAATTGGGCGCTCGAAAGTCCACGCTCATCCTGTTCGTACACGGCGCGCCCAGCTCTTCGGCTTTCTGGCGCTCCCTCCTGCTGGACAGCGCGCTGTTGGCCAATGCTCAGCTCATGACCGTCGACCGTCCGGGCTACGGGTTTTCCGGCTTTGGAAAACCCGAGATATCAGTCAAAAAACAAGCTGAATACATAGGCGGGATCTTGAAAGAAAAGCGAAAGGAGTTCGAGCGAATTATCCTGCACGGCTCTTCCTACGGCGGTACGGTAGCCGCGCGCATCGCCATGGACTTCCCCGACCTGGTCGACGGCCTGCTGTTGCAGTCGGCCTCTGTGGCGCCCGGTGCGGAAAAGACCTATTGGATCTCCTACCCGACCAGCCACTGGCTACTCAAATGGATCGTACCCAGGCCTATACAGGTAGCCAATGCCGAGAAACTGTCCCACTTCGAGCAGCTCAAGGACATGGAAAGTCTCTGGCATCGCGTCCGGAGTGCCTGCATTATTTTGCACGGCACCGCCGACGGGCTCATTTACCCCTTCAATGCGGAGTTTGCCCTCGAACACCTCACCAATGCAGCCCGAAAAGAGCTGCTGATGGTGCCCGACCGCGGTCACGACTTGCTGTTCACCGAGCCCAACCTGCTCAAGCGTTCGTTGCTCAAATTGGTGCAGATGGGGCGAACCCAACAAGCTCGCATGGAAGCCCTGGCTGCCGAATAATGCCGTTGGGAACCAAATAAGTCGCAAACAATTTTTTAAGGCGCGTATTCACGGTTTTAAAAGCTTGTTTGGTCATCACCCTTTGGACGGTTCTTGCCAAATTTTATCCTTGGAATAGTATAAGTTTCGTTCATGTCCAACGTCAAAATTGAACCAAGCTGGAAGGCCGTCCTGGAAGACGAATTCAAGGAGCCCTACTTTCAGGCCCTGGCTACCTTTTTAAAAAAGGAAAAAGCTTCCGGCAAAGCCATCTACCCACCGGGCTCGCTTATTTTCAATGCGTTCAATTTAACGCCTTTTCCGGAGGTCAAGGTGGTTATCCTGGGCCAGGATCCGTATCACAATCCGGGGGAAGCTATGGGACTCTGCTTTTCGGTGCCCAGCTCGGTGCGCGTACCTCCTTCCCTGAAGAACATCTTTAAGGAGCTGGAAGACGATCTGGGCATACAAGCTCCATCGCAGGGCGACCTTACCGGCTGGGCCAGGCAGGGTGTTTTCCTGCTCAATGCCATGCTGACAGTAGAGCGCAACAAGCCCGGCTCGCACCAAAAGATCGGCTGGCAGAACTTCACCGATGCCGTAATCCGCAAGCTTTCCGAGGAGCGAAGCGGACTCGTATTTATGCTGTGGGGGCGATTCGCCCGTAGCAAGAAAGCGCTCATCCGGCCGGATAAGCACCTGGTATTGGAAGCGGCGCACCCCTCCCCGCTGGCGCGCAATGCCTTTTTCGGAAACCGGCATTTTTCCCAAGCCAATTCCTACCTGGAAAAACAGGGCCGCACACCTATTGACTGGCGTCTGGCCTGAATGCGTAGACCTTTTCGTCAAGCGTCGTAACTACCAAATACGTCCCGGAATGCCCGAGGCTGATCAAGGGGCGGTCTGCCGAAAGCTGAAACTCGGGCCGGGCCTGCAAGCTGCTGTCCAGGATCAGCGCTTTGCGATCGGATCGATTCCAAAGGCCAACCCGCGACTTGCCTTCGGGCAGCGCAAGCTCGAAGATGGTATCCGGTCGAAAGGGCAGCTCCCCGGAGGCCTGCAGCCCGAAGGAGGTGCCCCGGTAGGCATGCAATCGAATGCGGTCGTTTTGCGTGCTGAGGTAATCTTTTCGGTCGTCCCCGAGCAGGTCGGCAAACAGAAAATCGATCTCGCCCTGTTGGGCCAACCTAAGAAAGAATCCCTGCCCCTGCAAGTTGCGTATGCGCACACGCCCTTCGGCCTCGTTGATGACGAGCCGGGCACCTTCCGGCAATAGCTGCCAACCGATAGGTGCATGGCCGGCTCCACTCAAGCTATCGGGCGGAAAGTGCAAACGGCCTTCGCGATCCAAAAGTTGAAGCCAGCCCTCTTCCGTCTGTACGGCAATGTAGGTGTTCTGCCGGTAGCGCAAGACCACAGGGCGCTGGCGAACGGCCCCAACGCCCCAGCGCGGCCCCCAGCCGGGCAGGGGCGATCCGTTCTGGGCATAGCCATAGATGCCGCCATTGGCTGCCGGGACGAGTACGGCATCGCCGGACAGGCTCCCATCGGGGAAAAGGACCGGCCCGGTGGTAGCCTCTTCCTCCATGAGCAAAGGAAAAGGCGGCACGGCTCGCCCATCGGAATCCAGAAGGTAAAGCTGCCCGGGAGAACACACGGCCAGATGATAGGGAGCGGAAAGCGAACCCCGCAACAGGGCCAGGCCGGGCAGCAAGCGCCTCGGCAGGGCCTGTGTCCATACGACCGCGCCCGATTGGCCATCCAGGGTATACAGCCGGTTTGTGGCATCCTGCATCCAAAGCAGTTGCTGCCCGCCTTGCTTCGAGGTGTAGGGGCCCCAATGCACCGGAGCGTCCAGGGATTGCTGCCAGGCGAGCTCCCAAAAACCCGACTTGACCGCACGACCATCGGCCAGGCCGGTACCGCTAAGCCGGCCGTTTCGAACTTGCAGAAAGGCGAGATCCATACCCTGCCAGGGAGGAAGCAGATCAGCCGAAGGTCGCAGTACCAACCAGGCATCGGCCTCCGCCGGCAAACGAGGCAGGAGGGCAAGAAGAGCCTCATCCTGCCCCCAGACCTGACCGGTGAGGTAGTAATCCAGCCAGCGCTGCAGACCCTGCCGGTTCTGGCTAAAGAAAACGAAGCGGTCGGCCTGGGCCATCCAAACGCTCCCGTCCCGGGCAAAAGCCTCAGGCCATACTGCGGCCGGAACAGCACTGCTCGCAAGTTCGTACAGATCGAAGAGTTGGTGCCTTACCGGGGGTTCTTCGGTCAGTGTACCGGCCCAGTCGACTTGGGTCTCCAGCCGGAATATGCCCACGGTAACGGAGGTCGTGCCCGATTCGGCATAGGGCTGGAAACCGGCAAGGGCACCGACGGGAGCCAGAGCCCGCCGTGCGGCTTCAGGCAAAGCACTCGATGCCAGGCCCGACAGGTCGATCCCCGATGCGACCAGCCAATCCGAAGATTTTGGGGTAGCATCCAGGAAGGGTCGGAGCGCTGCTGTTTTTTGCAGACGTCCGGAAAAATCTCCTTCGAGTATGCCGCTGAGCTGATAAAGGCCGCCCGAGCTGTCCAACCTGGCACTGAGCACCCCCTTTTCAGCTGAAAGCGCCAAGGACGGACCGACTGCCCAGCGTTTCCAGCCGGAGTCGTCAAACCAAAGGGACATGCTCCGGGTAGCCGGTCTAAAGGGCTGCAAGCCCCGCCAAGCGGGGAGCGGCTTCCCGTCTGTCCATTGGGCAAGGGCATCTTCCAGGGCATAGGGGTATTCGGCGAGCAAGAGCATCCCGCCGACCTGTGCTACCCAGCCCACGGGTAGGGAAAACAGGCGAACTCCCCGGTAGTCGTAGCTCTGCCGGGCACCTTCCAGCAGGCTGTCTAAATACGGTGCCCATGGCTCCGCCTCAGGTTCGGGAACCAAAATGAGAAACGTCTCTTTGCTCTCACCGGCGGGAAAAGGAAACAGCCACAATTCGGAGGTGGAAAAAGGACCGGTCAAAGCATCCAGTCGCTCAAGAGCAGCTCGTTGCTCAGGGGGAAGCCCCTCGACGAGGTCGACATATGGGGCGGCCAGGTGAAGAAAATGATCGACCGATTGAGGTATGAAGGCAAAGACCGGCTCAGAAGGCGAACAGGCCTGGACGACCAGCCAGAACAAACCGATAAACAGCCCGGCTCGGGCTGCAGGGAGTCTGAAATGCGATATCATGGTTTACGGTTTCGGTGCCCACACCTGAACACCTGCATTTTTGGTATTTTTGCCCGCGAATGGGTGTCGGGCACTCAGCCGATCCTCGGTAAGCCCTCACCTTTTGGCATGAAAAAAACACCCTCCCGGTGAAACGATCAATGCGAAAAACCTTTCTTCGGCTTGGCGCACTGTTGGCCGCATTGGCAGTGATCTTCGGAGCCTTCGGAGCACACAGCCTGGAGGCTGTACTCAGTTCGGAAGCTCTAGACACTTACCAGGTAGGCGTGCGCTATCACTTTTATCACGCTTTGGGCCTGCTTTTGGTTGCTCTTTTGCTTCATTTTGGCCGCAAACCCCTCCTTCTTTGGTCCGGCTGGCTTTTTTTCGCCGGGATTTTGTGTTTTTCCGGCTCCCTATACCTGCTTTCTCTGCGGGAATGGCTTAATTTGTCAATCAGTTGGTTGGGACCTGTCACCCCCCTCGGCGGCTTCTTGTTGATTCTCGGTTGGTTCGCCCTTCTAGGTTCCACATTCCAAGATCGAGATTAAACAATTGGTAATCCCAATGAGCAATACGTACTATGAGCAGTATGTACAACACGTACAGAAACTGACGGACATTGAAAACGCCATCGGCGTTCTGATCTGGGACAAGGAAGTCTACCTTCCCCGAAACGGCGCTCCGTTTCGATCCCAACAGATCGCCACCCTTTCGGGCATTCTTCACGAGGAAAGCGTCCAGCCCGACTTCGTAGCGGTAGTCGAGAAACTGCAAGGCAGTTCCAACGGATTGGATGCCGAGCAGCGCCGCAACCTGGAGGTCACCTGGCGCGACCTGAAGCGAACCCTGCGTCTAGATACGGAATTCGTCAAACGGCGAGCCCAGCTCATTTCCGAATCCTTTCACGCCTGGCTCCAAGCTCGCGAAGCAAACGACTACGGACTGTTCCGCGAAGCGCTTTCCAAACTGGTGGCTGTAAAGCAAGAGGAAGCCGGGTTGCTGGGCTACGACGACCACCCCTACGACGCCTTACTGGAAGAGTTTGAGCCGGGATGCCGGGTGGCCCAGCTAGACAAATTGTTTCGCCATGTGCGGGAGCAGTTGGGAGCATTCGTACACGAACTGGACGGCCGGCTAGACGGGATCGACGACAGGTTTTTGCACCACGACTACCCGAAGGATACGCAGTGGGAGTTTGGCCTTTCCCTTTTGAAAAACCTGGGCTACGATTTTGAATCGGGCAGGCAGGACCTGGCTCCACACCCTTTTACCATAAACTTTTCGCCCAATGACGTTCGGATTACTACTCGCATCGACGAGCAGGATCTGGCCAATATGACCTGGAGTTGCATACACGAGGCAGGGCATGCCCTGTACGAACAGGGGCTGCCCAAAACGGCCTACGGGCTCCCCATCAACCGGGCTGCTTCGCTCAGCATACACGAGTCGCAGGCCCGCTTGTGGGAGAATCAGGTCGGGCGCAGCCTGGCCTTCTGGAAAGCCCAGTATCCCATGCTCCAGCGTTACTTTCCGGCCCAATTGCGCGAAGTGTCACTGGCCCAGTTCTATCGGGCTATCAACAAGGTGCAGCCCAATCCGATTCGAACGGAGGCCGACGAATTGCACTACCACTTCCACATCATGATCCGCTACGAACTGGAAAAGGGACTCATCGAGGGAAGTGTGAAGGCCGAAGACCTGATAGCCCACTGGAACCGTCTTTACGAGGAGTATCTGGGCGTGACCGTCCCGGACGACCGTCGCGGTATTCTACAGGACATACACTGGGCCCATGGAAGCTTTGGGTACTTCCCCACCTACTCCCTGGGAAGCTTCTACGCTGCCCAGTTTTTCCAAAAAGCCAAATCGGACCATCCCGAACTGGAAGAAAAGATTGCCGAGGGAGACCTTCGCCTTCTGAAGCAATGGCTCCAGCAGAACATTTACGATCACGGAAAGCGATACGAAGCAGATGGTTTGTGTGAGAAGGTGACCGGAGAACCCCTGCAGTTTTCTCACTTCATGCAATACGCCAGAGAGAAATACCAATCTTTAATGGAAACCGGTGCAGAAACAGTGCCGCAAACGCTGAGATAAAGCCTGGCGAACAGATATCCTACGGCATCGCTTTACTAGACCAATGTCTGATCGGAAAGTCGGCGGTTGTCCGAGGGGTTTTCTTCGGCGGTCTCCTCTTTGTTTTTCTTCCGGTTGCGGTACCAGATGAATGCCACCGTACCAATGATGAAGTACGGCATGGCCAGCATGTAGAGAATACCGCTATTCAGGCCCCGCCCTGCTGTACCGCCGTTTGCCATGTTACTCTCGGCTGACATCCGGCACATCGGGCATTGGGCATTGAGTTCCGGTAGGAACATCACCATCAACAGGAAAAAGAGGATGAGAAAGGGCGTTTTATTTCGGGAAAGCATAGTCATTCCTAGGTTTTACGAGTAGTACGGCAAGAGCATGAGGTAAACGACAGGCCCTGTAACGGCTACGTAGAGCCAAATGGGAAAAACCCACCGGGCCATTCGTTTGTGCCGCTCATACTGGCCGGTAAATGCTCGTATGAATGTAAACAGAATAAAGGGCAGAATGATTCCGGCAAGGGATATGTGACTGAGCAGAAGAACCAGGTAGAAGGTGCGCATACCGCCCGCTGCCGCTTTTTCAGTGGCATCCACCAGCCCGTCGCCGTTCGCGTCGCCGTAAAGCGTCTCCGGGGTCGTAAAGTGGTAAGCTACATAACTGAGCAAAAAGAGCACGGACAGCCCCATGGCCAGGTAGATCGCATTGCGGTGGGCTACCACCTTTTTTCGCCGGATCATCATCAAGGCGTAGACCAGTACGACGGCCGTAAGGGCATTCAGGCTGGCGTGAAAGGGGGGCAAAAAGCTGAAGTCCCATCCTTCGGGCAAGGGAATTTTCACTGATCGCATAAGCCCGACCAGCACGAGCACAACGATCGTAACGACAACTGCCGCCACGTTCAGCCGGCGAGCCAGATTCTTATCAGGGGTGGATCGAAGCAGCGTACTCACTTTTCCGTTTCTCTTTTGACTTTGGTTTCTGAGGTTTCGACCGGGAGCAGCATCGCAATGTGTTCTACGATGCGCTTCATGTCTTCCTTACTCAATACACTGTAATAACGCCTGACGACCAGGCTGTCGGTCAGGGCCAGGTAAGGATTTTCATCCAAATCGCGGCCTTCCAGCGGCAAGTCGAGCAAGGCGGGCCCGGCCAGGTTTTCCGCATCGGCCGAAGGAACCGGAAGGAAGGCCGGATCACTGCTGGAGAGTTCACCCAGAGCCCGGGCGAAGGCAGTGCTGTCCAGCCCGGCAGGCGCTAAAAGGTACTGGACTTCGGGCCGCTCCTGAAACTGATCGTGGAACTCTCCCAGGTAGTATAGCATGCGCTCCCGGACGGAATCTTCCTCCGGCAGCAAGGCCCACACCACAATGTGGTTTTGCAGGCTGGCCGGATAAAGCAGGCTGTCGCCACCGGCCGGGAGTTGAAGACCGGACAGCCGGGCGTATTCCCCCAGATCGTCCAACACTTCCTTGCGGTACTCAAAGCCCTTCTTGAGGTAGTACCATGAAAGCAGCGGTAAACCCGCCAACAGAAGGGTTAATCCGACGAATTGAATGATCCGTTTGGTACTCAAAGGGGATGCGAATTTGACTTTCAACCCAACGCCTCGCAGGAAGCGAGGGTTGATAAAAAAAGCGGGAGGTTGCTCCCGCTTTGTGATTTCTTAACCTTTCAGGCGGTACAGGGATGGATCTCTTTCCAGTTGCCCCTGCAGATCGGGCTGCTCGACGGCGGGCTCGGCATCCTTTTGATCGATCTGTTGCCTGCGCTGTTTCCAGGAATTGCCCTCCTGGAAGAAAGCGATTATGGCCCAAACCAGCAAGAGCGTGGGCAACAATACACTGAGCGCCAATCCCTTTACCTCGTAGCGCATGTGCATGAACTCATACACAATGAAATAAGCCTTGTAGAGGGAAAGAACGATCAGACAAATGCCTACAATGAAAAAGACGAAAGCGTACTTTTCAGCTCCGGGAATGACGTACCCCTTGCCCAGCAGGGAGAGAAATACTTCGATCAGAGTCACGGCGCCCAACAGATACAAGCCCCGAAACACTTTCTTTTTTGACTCTTCGTAGCTCAGATGTTCCATTTGTTTGTTCCAGTTTTGCCTTTGGATGGAAGGGTTAGATGAGGGCAATAATTACAAGAGGTAGAATACGAGGAATACAAATACCCAGACCAGGTCGACGAAGTGCCAGTAGAGGCCCACCTTTTCGACCATCTCGTAGCCGTTTCGGCGTTCAACATACAAGTTGCTGGCAGCATTCACCAGAATAATGGTGAGAATGAGTACTCCGGTGAACACGTGGAACCCGTGAAAGCCCGTGATGAAGAAAAAGAGCGCTCCAAAAGCTTTGGGGCCGAAATCCTGGCGACCCTGGGATCCGTCGGCAAACTGAACCTGGCGCTGCACCCACTCGCCCTCGTGTTGGTGAATGAGGTAGCTTTCGCCGGATTCAAAGGCTTCGGGCTCCTCGCCGGCTTCGTAAGCGTGGCCGTGTTCGTCCTCCAGGTAGACGCCGTCCTGCGTCCAGGTACCAAACGGATTGGTATTGACGGTCATATGTTCGGTGGCGATCAGATTCGTCCATTCCCAGGCCTGGCAACCCAGGAAGCCACTGCCCCCTAAAATGGTAAGGAAAAGCCAGATGATCACGCCCCGTTTATTTTCTCGATGGCCTTCCTGCACAGCCCGAACCATGGTCACCGAGCTCACAATGAGCAAGAAAGACATGATCGTCACGAAGATCAGCGGCGCGTGGTGAATGCCGAAAGGCGCTGTGCTGAACACGAAGTCGGGCACCGGCCAGGTAGGGCTGCTGAAGCGCAATGCGCCGTAAGCGATGAGGAAACCGGCAAAGGTGAAGGCATCGGAAAGCAGGAAATACCACATCATGATCTTCCCGTAGCTGACCTTGAAGGGCGATTTCCCGCCTTCCCAAAGGTCGCCGTTTTGAGAAGCCGCCTGTTCGTTCTGCTGCTGTTCGATCACAGACTCGCTAGTCGCCATGCTTTTTTTCGTTTTTGTTTGTTAGAAGAGCAGAATCCGGGTTACTGAAAAAGAAAAAAGAACAAGAGATACAACCAGAGCAAATCTACAAAATGCCAGTAGGTTGCGGTTAATTCAAATCGCAGTTTTCGGGCTGGGCTGAAGCGGAAAGGCAGGGCAAAAGTGTGGATCAGGGCTACGGTCAGAGCCGCTATGCCGCCCAGTACGTGTGCCGCGTGCACACCACTGATCACGTAAACGAAAGAGCCCGAGGGATTCGTGGTGAGCTCCACTCCGCTGGCCGCCAGGGCCTGCCATCCCTGATACTGAAGCACTACAAAAGCGATGCCCAGCAGAAAGGTAATCACCATCAGGCCCTTATACAGCCTTTCCCGGCCGTGCTTGAAGGCCAGATAACTGCCGTGAAGCGTGGCACTGCTGAGCAGGATCGCAGCCGTACTCACGAAGAAAAGGGACGGCAATTCGAATTCCAGCCAGTTGCCGGCGGCCTGACGCACAATATAGGCGCTGGTAAAGGCCGCAAACATCATGGTGATGCTGGCAATGCCCACCCAAAGGGCAAATTTTTTAGGATGAATATTACTTCGTCTGTATCCTCCGGTTGTCATGTAAGCTTGTTCCATTTCTATTACAACTTGTCGATGAACAAGATCAGCAGGGTCAAAGGCAGGTAGAAGAAAGAGTAAAACATGAGTTTCAGCGATGCCTTACGGTCAAACTGCCGGTAAAAATTCCACGATAGTCCCACATACCCCAGGGTAAGCAGCGCTCCGACGGCAGCCGATAACCAGCCGGCTTCACCCAAATAAAAGGGCACAAATACCAGAGGCAGCAAAAAGACGGCATGCAACAGCGCCTGTATGCCTATACTGCGCGAGGGCAGATCGTCTCCTTCCGAGGGAATGAACTGGTAGCCGGCTTTCCGATAATCCTCATACCCGAGGAAGCCGATAGACCAGAAGTGAGGAAACTGCCACAAGAACTGTATCCCAAAGAGTACGAGGGCCAGGTAAGTCACCTGCCCCTGGCCGGCCACACATCCGATCAGGGTAGGCAGTGCGCCCGGAATGGCACCGATCATCACGGCTCCGGGCGTCATGCGCTTGAGCGGGGTGTAGAGGAAGGCGTACATCACCATGGCCAATGTGCCAAAGAAAGCGGTCCACGGATTGATGAAGGCCAAAAGGGTAATACCAGCCAATGCCATGAACCCGGCAGCCAGTACCGCCTCCGAGACCGGCATGCGCCCGGCGGCTACCGGCCGGTCGGCGGTGCGCTTCATTTGGCTGTCGAAGTCCCGTTCCAGCACCTGATTGAGAGCATTAGCAGCACCCGTTACCAGGAAACCTCCGAATACGAGTGCCCCGGCTATCGGCCAGTCGATCGCTCCCTCCAGGCCAATGAGGTAGGCCATCCAGGAAGAAAAGACCACCGTAAGGGTAAGGCGAAGCTTGACGAGCAAGCCGTAGTCTTTCGCCTTTTGCCGGAAGCCGGAGCCAAGAAGAGTCGGGCTTGCCTCCGTCCTTGTATGTAAACCTTGTTCGTTCACCTGTTGCCGTGCGTATAAGGTTAAGGAGGTAATGGATGCCCACTACCTCCTTAGCCGGATAATAAAAAGCTCAATGTCCTATTGCAAATGCTTTACGCCTCAATGGACGTGTTTTTCGCCCTCTTGCGCCGGAACGATCTGGGGGATGAACTCCTTGCCATCCTTGCCGTAGTCGTACGCCCAGCGCTGAACCGTGGGGATCTTACCCGGCCAGTTACCATGCCCGGGATTGATGGGCGTTGTCCATTCCAGTGTACTGGCACCCCAGGGGTTTCGGTTTGTCATTTTCTTGCCGTACCAGATGCTGTAGAAAAAGTTGATCACAAACAGGATCTGGAATCCAAAGGTCACGATAGCCGCAATGGTGATGAACTGATTGAGGCTGGCAAAGTGACCAAAGGTTTCAAAATTGTCGAAGCTATAATAGCGGCGCGGCACCCCGGCCATACCCAAATAATGCATGGGCCAGAACACGGCATACGCACCGACCAGAGTTCCCCAGAAATGGATCTTGCCCAGGGTGTCGTTCATGAAGCGGCCGTACATCTTGGGAAACCAGTTGTAGATGCCCGCAAACATACCGAAGAAAGCCGCTACACCCATCACAATGTGGAAGTGAGCTACCACAAAATAGGTGTCGTGCATCTGAATGTCGATGGCGGAATTCCCCAGAAAAATACCGGTGAGGCCACCGGAAATGAACATGGATACAAAACCGATCCCGAAGAGGCTGGCCGCGTTGAATCGGATGCTGCCTCCGTACAAAGTGGCTATCCAGTTGAACACCTTCACCGCCGAGGGCACGGCAATTATGAGCGTGAAGACTACAAAGAAGTTGGAAATGAAGGGATTTACCCCCGACATGAACATGTGGTGTGCCCAGACGATAAAGCTCAGGAATGCAATGGCCAGTATGGAAAAGACCATGGCTTTGTAGCCGAAGATCGGCTTCCGCGAGTGTACGGAAAGCACTTCCGATACCATACCCATGGCCGGAAGGATGATAATATACACCTCGGGGTGTCCGAGGAACCAGAACAAGTGCTGATACAGCACCGGGCTACCTCCGGCGTAATCCAGAGCCTGGTTGTTAATGAAGATCTCATTGAGGAAAAAGCTGGTGTTCAGCTCGCGGTCAAAAACGACCAGGAAGAAGGCGGAAACCAGTACCGGGAACGAGAGCAGGCCGATGATCGCCGTAATGAAGAACGACCAAATGGTAAGCGGCATGCGCCACATGCTCATGCCTTTGGTGCGAAGATTCAGTACGGTGGTGATGTAATTGATACCGCCCAACAGCACGGAAACCACAAAAAATACCAGACTGACAACCCAGAGCGTCATACCGGCGCCGGAACCGGAAGACGCCTGTGGCAATGCACTTAGCGGAGGATAGGCGGTCCAGCCTCCGGCAAAGGGCCCCGTGTTGAGGAAAAGAGAGAAGAACATGACTACACTGGCCAGAAAGAAGAACCAGTACGAGAGCATGTTCAGGAACGGAGAGGCCATGTCGCGAGCACCGATCTGAAGCGGAATAAGAAGATTGCTGAAAGTACCGCTAAGCCCGGCCGTCAACACAAAAAAGACCAGAATGGTGCCGTGCATGGTCACCAGAGCGTAGTAAAATTCGGGAGCCAAAGTACCTACCCCGGCATCGTTGACTACGATCCATTTGCCGAGAAGGGGTTTCAGCCAGGCGAGACTTTCCTCCGGAAAGCCCAGCTGCAGGCGAAAAACCAACGACATCAACGCGCCAATGATGGCCCAGAACATGCCGGTGATCAGGAATTGCTTGGCAATGATCTTGTGATCCTGGCTGAAGATGTAAGTCGTGATGAAATTCGATTGGTACTTGTCTCCATCATGATGCTCATGAAAGTGATCGTCATACCCATACTCCTCAATGAGGAGGTCCTCATCGTATTTGGGAGTTTTTGTTACCGGTGTTGCTACGTTAGCCATGACAGCTTACTGGTTTTTATGCGTTACGTATCAATTCTCAATAGTTCCAAACCTCAATATAGAAAGGTTTGTTCATGTATTTCTTAAAGCCCATGCCAAAAGTCAATCGGCTTCGACCTCTTCCATTTCGGCAGGCACTTCAGCTGCTTCCTCTTCCAGCGATTCTTCCTCGGAAAGGACTTCCGAGATGGCTTCCTCTGCTTCATCCCTGAAAGGATCGTTCTCCGTGCCTTTAATGGTGGATTCGTAGTAGGACTGTTGCTTCGCCAGCCAGTCCTGATATTCACCTTCCGAGACGATCTTCACCAGCCGCTTCATGCTGAAGTGGCCTTTCCCGCACAACTCGGCGCAGGCCAGCTCGTATTCAAAAGCTTCCCACTTCAGGAGGCTTTCGGGATCTTCGGGATCGACCGGCACATTGTACTCGTCGTACGCCCTCAGTTCCTGGCGATACGCTTCCGTCGTTTGGGTAGGCGTAAAAACAAAATAGGTCGGCATACCCGGAACGGCATCCATTTTCACGCGGAAGTGCGGCAAGTAGAAGTTGTGGAGAACATCGCGGGAGGTAATGCGTACCCGCACCTTTTTCCCAACGGGCAGTACGATTTCGGTCGGGTGGATATCGTCGTGGTTTTTCGGGTCGGTCCAATCCTGGCCCAAAGGATTGCTCGCCGAAATTTTCTTGTAGTCGCGAGCACCCAACTTCCCGTCGGCACCCGGATAGCGAAGCAGCCAGGCGAATTGCATACCCGTGGCTTCAATCTCAATGTAATCCTCATCCGGATTAACATCGGCCATCACTTCATTCCAGGCATCCAGGCCTTTGATGACCAAAAAAGTCATCACGACGGCAGGAATCACCGTCCACACGACTTCCAGGCGATTGTTGTGCGGCAAGAATTCGGCTTTCCCGCCCCGGCGGCCCTGATAGCGCCAGGCAAAGTAGAAGAGCGCGATATGCGTGAGAATGAAAACAATGCCCGTGAAGAAGAGGGTCACCGCAAACATGTTGTCCAGCGCACCACCGTGTTCGGAAGCAGAAGCGTGAGGGCCGAAGCCAAGGAACCAATTCTTGTAATAGATTCCAGAGGCAATGGTCGCGACTAAGAAGACAATCAGAAACAACAGAGACAAAGCCCCGCTTCGGCGATTGACCATTAGTTGCATTTCTTCCTCACCGCGAATCTTGCTCGCCAGCTCAGTTACCTTACCGAGCTGCACGACGATGATGGTGATCAAAATAAGACTTAGAACAGCTAAAAGCGCAGTCATTTCTTTTCCTTTCGGGTTATGTTTTCAAAAATAACAATCTACACACGCCTGTGCTTAGACCCGCCCCTTATTTAGACTCAGTCTTAATAAGGCCATACCGAGTGATGTTTGCTCTCGGCCAGGTAAGGGTCGTTGGGAGGTATCAAAGCCGCTTTTTCGAGGCGGTTAAAAACGAAGTACAGGAACAAGGCTAAAAAGCCGATAAAGGTTCCCAGTTCCAACAGGCCCGGCATGGTGAAGCCGGCGTGAAAGGCCGAAGCTGCGGCATGACCGGCATCG
>CAZQSF010000017.1:0-13410 GCA_964595955.1 uncultured Saprospiraceae bacterium | reverse complement strand
TCGGCCGCACCGCCGTGAGCACTGTGTCCCAGCGCCTCCTGTGCAGTGTGGTATACACCGGGTTTGATCATGAGGAAAAAGTCCCACCAGTGGCCCAGCAACAGAACGATGGATGTGAGCACCATGGTTCCGAATTTGCGCTTGGTATCGTTGCGCATGAGGATGAAAAAGGGCGCCACGAAATTCAGAATCAGGTTGCCGAAGAACATGACCGGGTAATTGTCCAGCCGTTCGCGAAAGTAAATGGTCTCCTCACCCACGTTGCCGTACCAAATGAGCATGTACTGGCTGAACCACAGGTAGGTCCAGAAGATACTGAATGCGAAGGCGTACTTACCCAGATCGTGCAAATGATTGGCCGTCACTTCCTCCATGTAGCCGAGGACTTTCAGGAAAATGACGGTGAGTATCGTCAGCGCCATGGCAGCCACGAACCAGCTGGCAGTCGTATACCAGGCAAAAAGGGTGCTGTACCAATGCGCATCGATCGACATCACCCACTGCCAGATGAGAGCAGCGCTGGTGAAGGCTCCAATGGGCAGGAAGGTAGCTGACCAATAGCGGTATTTGCGGTGATGGCTAAAGTCGGCTGTTCCCTGCAGATCTTCCTGTACGGAGACCTTGTGCATGCGCCAGGCGAAAAAGGCCCAGATCCCTACGATGGCGATGGTGCCGAAGGTGTACCAGTTTTTATTCAGGAAGGCAGACTTTTCCTTTAAAATTTCATCTTCGGCCACTTCAGCCGGATCGGCCCAATGATAGAGGTGGTGGAAGTGTCCCCAGATGCCCAGGATGATCACCCCCATGAGGATGAGACCGGGAATCAGGAAAAGGGAATAGGATTCCCAGATGCGCTTCACCAGGGTATGCCAGCCCGAATACGCGGTGGTAAACGCCGCCAATACAAAAAGCGAAACAAAGGCTATCCCCGTGAAGAAAACGCTATTGTGGAGGAAGTTGGACCAGAAGCGCGTGTGGAGGGGGTCATCGGTCAGAAAGGTGATCACCATGCACAACAGGCCCAGGCCCATAGCGCCCAGGAGGAATATCTTGTGTTTGGATTCAAAGGCAAATTGATTCATCAGCTATCGCCTGTTTATAGTTTTCAATCAATTAGCGGTCACCGCTGTGGGTGCCGCTGCTGCTATGGCCGGCATCGTCGTCCTGATGCTCGGTATTGTTTTCAGGAGTCTCTTCGGTGGCTTCCGCATCCTTGTCCGGCTCTGCAGTTCCACCGGCGGGTCCCGGCTGAGCCATGGCCATGACATCGCTTGCGGGGGTGCCGTATTCCGGTTTCAGCGTATTGGCCGTAGGGCTGTATTCCAGCTTGAGTTCCTTGGCCTGCAGGGCCCGGATCCAGTGGATCACCTGCCAGCGCTCCTCATAGGAGAGCTTGTCGGCATATCCGCCCATCACGTTCTTGCCGTGCATAATGGCGTGATAGTAGCGGCCGTTGGAAGAATTCACGTGTTCTTCCAGCAGGAAATTAGCCGGAGCTGCCGGGTATTTTACGTTCGTGTTTTCATCAGCTACCAGATAGCCCAGGCCATTGCCTTTCTCGCCATGGCAGATCCCGCAGAAAACGTTGTACAGCTCTTCACCCCGGGCCAGCCCATCTTCCGTGATGGGAAAGGGGTTTTCGATGATTTCGGCGATGGCCCGCTCCCGCTCCTCCTCGGTATCCTCGTAGTAGTAAGGCACATTGCCATTCACGGGCACGTAGATGGCATTCACGCTGGACTGCCCGGTGAGGGTAGCCATAACGTCCTCTTTTTCCTGCTCAGCAGCGTAGCGCACCCCGGCATAGCCTCGAGGGACCGTGCCGTTGACCGGCTTGCGGGGCGTGCTGAGGTCGTACAGCTTATACGTGCTCGCACTATCCCAGGTGTTGTAGTAATAATTGATGTAGTGGTTGGCCTCATAGGCGATGGAGTGGCCCATATCCGGTATGTACTCACTGCCGGCAAAGTCGCCTTCAGGCGGACTGCAGGACTGAATGAGCAGCAACACCACCGAGATGAAAAGTATATGCTTGAGCGTTCTCATGTTAAAGCCAGGTTTGTACCCCGCAAGAGGGTCATACATTTTTCGTGTTCACTTCCGAAGCGCCGGAGCCACTGAGGAATCCTTCCATGGCTGAGCGTTCTTCCGCTGTGACATGTGTGGCATCGAAAGCCAGGCAGAACTTGTCGTCCGTGATCCGGTCGTCCAGAATGACCGGCTTCACCCCGGGCCACATGCCACAAATGGTGTAGAAGGTAACCACCATCCCCACAGAGGCGAACAGTACGGTCACCTCAAAGGTAATGGGAATGAAGGCGGGTACCGACCAGTAGGGCTTTCCTCCGAAGATGATGGGCCAGTCGCGCGTGAAAACCCAGGTCATGAAGAGGAAGGCGAATAAGGCCCCAATGGCACCGTAGACAAATCCGGTGATGTGAAGCCGGCTTTCGCTGAGCCCCATGGCGTGTTCCAGTCCGTGCACCGGAAAGGGCGTGAAAACATTCATGATCTCCATGTGGTTCTCACGAGCCTTGCCAATGGCCTTCAGCAGGACCTCTTCGTCGTCGTACAAGGCGTACAGCACTTCTTTTTGCGCTTGATCCATGATATATCGCTTGTGATCAGATCGTTTTCTTAATTAATGCACTTCTTTTCGTTCCACCGTTTCCGCATGGGCCTGAGCTTTCGGCCCTACGTATTGGTCGCCGGCCGTTTTCAGGATACTTTTGATTTCGGCTACGGCCACTACCGGAGCTACCCGCGTGAAAATGAGGTAGAGGGTGAAGAAAAGTCCCAGCGTCCCTACAAACAGTCCGATCTCCACCCAGGTAGGCGTGTAGTAGCTCCAGCTGGTGGGCAGGTAGTCGCGCGCCAGAGTGGAAGAAATGATCACAAAGCGCTCGAACCACATGCCGATGTTGACAAAAATGGACATGAGGAAAGTGACAAAGAGGCTGCGACGCATTCTGCGGAACCAGAAGATCTGGGGCGAGAGCACATTACAAGACATCATGCCGATATAAGACCAGTAGTAGGGCCCCAAAACGCGATTGTAGAAGGCGAATTGCTCGTAAATGTAGCCGGAATACCAGGCGATGAAGAGCTCGGTAAGATAGGCTACCCCTACCATGGTTCCCGTGAGCAGGATCACCTTGTTCATACTTTCGATGTGCTCCAGGGTGATGTATTGCTCCAGGCTGAGCACCTTCCGGGTGATCACCATCAGGGTCTGTACCATGGCAAAGCCGGAGAAAATGGCCCCTGCAACGAAGTAGGGCGGGAAAATGGTGGTGTGCCAACCCGGGATCACTGAAGTGGCAAAGTCAAAAGATACGATGGTGTGCACAGAGAGTACCAGCGGGGTGGCCAGTCCGGCGAGCACCAGCGAAAGACTTTCCCAGCGCTGCCAGTGTTTGGCAGCACCGGTCCATCCGAAAGAAACGAAGTTGTAGATTTTTTTCCGCAGGCCTCGTGCACGATCGCGCACCGTGGCCAGGTCGGGCACCAGCCCCGTGTACCAGAACAGCAGCGATACGGTGAAATAGGTGGAGATGGCAAACACGTCCCAAAGCAGGGGCGAGTTGAAGTTCACCCACAGCGGACCGCGTGTATTTGGGTAGGGAAAGATGAAAAAGGCCAGCCAGAGACGCCCCATATGAATGAGCGGAAACTGCCCTGCACACATCACGGCAAATATGGTCATGGCCTCCGCAGCCCGGTTTACCCCGGTGCGCCATTTTTGGCGAAACAGCAGCAGGATGGCCGAGATCAGGGTGCCGGCGTGACCAATACCCACCCACCAGACGAAGTTGGTGATGTCCCACCCCCAGTTAATGGTCCGGTTGAGGTTCCAGGTGCCTATGCCCTGCCAAACGGTCCAGGCAACACAGAACACATAGAAGGCCAGTGCACTCGCCGAAATGATAAAGGCGATGATCCAGGCCAGGTTGGGCGTCTTCTCCGTAGGAGAGCAGATATCCTCCGTAATGTCGTGATAGGTCTTACCACCTTCAATCAGTGGATCGCGTATCGCTGAAACAGGAGCACTCATTAGGTCTGTTTTATTTTTGCTCTTTCGAGCTGCTCTATGATTATCCTTCCAATTCTTCGTCCCGGTTGTGCACCTTAGCGGAGTACATCACCGAGGGCATGGTGTTGGTCTCTTCCAGCACCAGGTAGTTCAGGGGGTTCTCACGGCGCTTGGCCAGCTCGCCCTCTTTGTTGTTGGTATCGCCAAAGACGATGGCTCCGGTGGGGCAAGCCGTCTGGCAGGCCGATTTCACATCTCCTTCGCGCAGTTGACGTCCTTCCCGCTTGGCGGTGAGCTTGCCTTCCTGTATGCGTTGTACGCAGAAGCTGCACTTTTCGATCACGCCGCGGGAGCGCACCGTCACGTCGGGATTGAGCACCATGCGCGTGAGGTTGTCGGCACCGAAAGGCAGTTCCTCCTCGGCCACATTGTACTCATTGTACCCAAACAGGTCGGCCGTGGTGTAATCCAACCAGTTGAAGCGGCGAACCTTGTAAGGGCAGTTGTTGGCGCAATACCGGGTACCAATGCAGCGGTTGTAAGCCATCTGGTTGAGCCCTTCGCCGCTGTGGTTGGTCGCTGCGACAGGGCATACGTTTTCGCAAGGTGCGTTGTCGCAGTGCTGGCACATCATCGGCTGGTACACCACATTGGGGTTCTCGTAATCGCCATAGTAGTAACGATCGATGCGCAGCCAGGTCATCTCGTGGTGACGGCTCACTTCGGTCTTGCCCACCACCGGGACATTGTTCTCTGCTACACAGGCCACCTGACAGGCGCCACAGCCGATGCAGGCATTGAGGTCGATATGCATACCCCAGTGATGGCCCTGGCTGTAGTATTTCTCCTTGTATTCTTCGTAGGGGTAAAGGGTCGCATCGTTGAGGTGGGCAGCCTCGGAACGGCGTTCCTCAATGTGGTGGGCCAGTTCGCCGACCTCGTCCACATGGGCTTTGTAAATGATGGACCGCTCGGTAATCCCACCCTGATAGCCGGCTCCCAGGGTCATGGCGGTCTTTTCATCCACGTTCAAGGGCTCGCCCGTGCTTTCATCCAGAATGAGCTCGCCTTCTTCGTTTCGAGCCGTAAGGCCCATGCCGTGATGGTATTGTACGCAGGCAAACTCCTTTTCCGTATCCACCTTATCGGACACGCTTACCTCCGTGGCGTAATACTGGGTATTTCCGTACTCATCCAGGCTCATCCAGGGGAAGACGTCTACTCCTATTTCATTGCCCAGGGCGCGTCCCAGCAGGCCCGTCTTGCTGCGGCCGTAACCCATGGCCAGGGAAACGGTTCCCTGCATCTGGCCAAACTGGCGGATAGCCGTACAGGTTTGCTCGCGGCTGTCGATGGTTACATTCACTTTATCGGCCTGGCCGTACAGCTCCCTGGGGTTGAGGTTTTTGAAGGCCTTGAACTCGTTGCCGCCGTCCCAGCTCACCGGAATCCCCAGGTGATTGTCCCAGGTGCAGCGATTGACGGGATCAGGCATTTCAATCAGCCAGGGATTGTTGGCGTACTGCCCTGCAGCCATATTGACCGTCTCGTAGAAAACGATCTCCAGTTCGCTGTTCTGGGGCTTGCGCACGCGGCGGGCAGCTGAAGCCACATCACCGGCAAATGCCAATTCGATAGGTTCATCGGCCGTCCCCAGCAGACCGTCGTGCAGGGCACTGTCCCAGAAAAGCTGAAACGTGGCAAACTGGTCCTGTTTGGGGAAAATCGCTTCCTCCCAGTGCGCCTTCAGGTACTCGAAGTAGGGCTGTTCGGCTTCCACATTCAGGGTTTCGCTGCCGGCCCAGCGCAGCAAGCTTTCCTCGGCCTGGCGGGTGCCCGGCCGGTTCAGCGAGGCGAAAAGCGGCGCAATGGCAGGCTGCAAAAGGCTGTATTGGCCTCGCTTAGGTTCGGCATCGCCCCAGCTTTCCATGTAGTGGTGCGTGGGCGTTAGGTAATCGCAAAGCAAGGCCGTTTCGTTCGGAACGCCGCTGAAAGACACCTTAAGAGGCACTTTGGCCATGGCTTCCGCAAACTCGGCGGCATTGGGTATATCGTAAGCCGGATTGGCACCATCCATTACGAACAGGGCATCGACCCGGCCGTTTTTCATGTCGCGCAACAGGCCTTGTACGTTTTTGTCCATGCCCTGGCGCTGCAGCGAAGCGTGGCGAAATTCGAGCGTCCGGCCGTAGTTGCCCAACATCTCATTGATGGCATTCACCAGTACTTGTTCGCCCACATTGTTCGAGCCGCTTACCACCAGACTACGGCCCTGCTGAGCAACCAGCTCTTTAGCCAGGTGCTTGAACTTGGTAGCCCGCTTGCCATCCAGAGTGGGCCCGCTTACGCGACTGCCCCCGGTAAGTGCCGCTACCTCATTGTAGAGGGTTACGATGGCCGCACCCTGTTCAGAAGGTTTGACCAGGATGCGATTGTCCGCATTGGATCCGGTGAGGCTCATGTGCGCCTCTACTTGAATGTGGCGCGACATTTCGGCCTTTTCCACATCTTCGATCCGGCGATTTTGAACGTACTGCCGGGCAAATTCGATGGGAGAGATCCAGGTGCCCAGGAAGTCGGCGTCAAAGCTCACGATCAACCGGGCTTTATCGAAATGGTAATTGGGAACCACGGCCTGCCCGAAGCACTGATCGTTGGCCTCCAGGATAGCCGAGCTGGATACCGGGTCGTACTGCAGCAACTCGGCATTGGGAAACTTGGCGGCAAAATCCGCAATAGCCTTTTTGGCGGTCGGGCTCATCAGAGTATGGCTCAGAATGCGGATCCGGGATTCCGGCCGCAACTTGCCCGTGATCTCCTTGTCGATCTCTGCCCAGGAAGGGCCGGCCTGATGGCGTTTGGCGGGCCGGTCGATGCGGCCTTCGCTCACCCGGTAGGGACCGTCCAGGCGGCTGGTGTCGTACAGGCTCAGCACACTGGCCTGTGCACGAGCACTCGTGCCTCCGCCGGTCAGAGAGCTCAGCGAGTTGCCCTCGATCTTGATGGGGCGGCCCTCGCGGGTTTTAATAAGAATGGGGCAATAGTCGCCTCCCTGTACGAAGGTCGAGGCGTAGTAGGTGGCCACACCCGGTACGATGGCATCGGGCTTGACCACGTAAGGCAGTGCATTCTTCACCGGGATATCGCAGCTCGCCGCTACGGTAGCAGCGCCCACACTGAAGCCCAGGTACTTTAAAAAATCGCGCCGGCTGGTCTCTACTTTGTCCAAAGCGGCGGAAGTTTCTTCACCTAGGACGGGCAGTTCGACAAATTCCCGATCCACTTCCCGCTGATACGCTTTCGCGTCGGTGAGATCTGCTGAACCTACCCAAACACCTTTCTTATCGTTCTTCATTGTTTTTTGCTTGGTCTTGGTTTTTTCGAACACGTTCGATTATTCCATGGCAGAATTCCGGCGAATGGATTAATAGTGGCACTTCTGGCACTCGAGGCCACCAATATCTTCAACCGTTACAGCATCGCGTTCTCCATTGGCCATTTCCTCATGATAATTCGCATAGGATTTGTAGTACTCGTTGTCGTCGAACTGAACCTCCGTCTTGCGGTGGCAGTTGATGCACCAGCCCATACTGAGTGGAGAGTACTGGTATACCACTTCCATATTCTCTACAGGACCGTGGCAGGTTTGGCATTCCACCTTGCCCACACTCACGTGCTGCGCGTGGTTGAAGTAGGCGTGATCGGGCAGATTGTGAATGCGCACCCATTCGATGGGCCCCTGGATCTTATCGTCGCCCCGCTCTTCATCCGTGAGGGATTCTACGATGCCCTCCCATTGTTCGTCGACCACTGCATCGGCCTGGCTGGCATCCCCCTCGTTCTGAATGTAGGAGTCGGCAATCCACTGGCGGAATATCTGTTCGATCTCCTCTTCCGGCATTTGTTCATAGTTCTCGATGTACTCGTCGACGAGCGGGTTGTAGCCGATAGACGCAAAGATCTTGCCGATCTCGGCCGTGCCGTATTCGCTGCCCACCTGAATCGCGCGATGGCAGTTCATACAGGTATTGGCAGCCGGAATAACGGCGTGCTTACTGCGGCGAGCCCCGTCGTGACAATATTCGCAATCGATCTTTTGGATGCCGGCGTGTACGGCGTGCGAAAATTTGATGGGCTGTTCGGGCTCATAGCCCTGCTGCCGCCCGAGCATGATGGCATTGTTTACGGTGGTGTAACCGCCAAGCACCACCAGAGCGAAGATGACGAAAGCGATCACGCCCTTACTGGTGAGAATTTCAACCAGCGTTTTCCGGCGTCCGGGTTCTTTGCCTTCCTGCACCTGCAACAAGTAATTCATATTGCTGAGGATGCGAGCCAGCACCACGGCCAGTATAGCCAGAATGACGGCCAGCACGATGAACAAGGGAGTGTTGTCGCGCTTGGCTGTGGGTTCACCGGTAACCTGAGGACCTTGGGCTACTTCCGGCTCTTTGGTATATTCGTAATTGATGTAGGCCAGCAGATTGTCAATTTCCTGATCGGTGAGATTCAGGAAATTGTTCATCACTACCGGTTTCCATTCTTCCCAAAGCTCGACGGCACGAGGGTGGCCCTCGTTGATCATGGCTTGAGAATTGCGAATCCAGCGGTAGAGATCTTCCTCGGGATACTCTGCCCAGCGTTCTTCCACACCGCCCAGGGCCGGACCGGTGAGGTCGTCTTTCATGTTTTTGTTGTGGCAGCTGGCGCAATAATTGCGAAAGAGAGTCTTTCCTTCCTCAATATTCGCTTCCTGGGCATGGTTGGCAAATGCCAAGACCAGAAGCGGCAACAGCACCAACAATCGCCGGATCAGCGCGAAAATGTTCATCGTAGAAGACAATTTTAGAGAAGTATGCACAATCAGTGGTCAACTGGATTTTTCGTCTGGCAAAGATATACTTCGTTAACTTTTTTTAACAGTATACGTTTGTCAAGGGAAATTATTTAGATCGCTTCTAAATTAAGGAGTTGTCCTGCCTAAGTTGCGAAATAACATTTTTTAGAGTCTCGTAAGAGTATTGTTAGAACGCAATCTTTTCCACCTCATGCCAATGTAAGTTTTGTGTCATCAGACCGCTACCTCGGCTTTGATATGCGGGTAGGGGTCGTAATTGTGCAGGGTGAAGTCTTCGTAGCGAAACTGGAAGAGGTCCTTCACTTCGGGATTGAGCTCCATGGTGGGCAGTGGCCGGGGCGTGCGCGTGAGTTGCAGGCGAGCCTGATCCAGGTGGTTGTTGTAGAGGTGCACATCCCCGAAGGTGTGCACGAAGTCTCCCGGCTCCAATTCGCACACCTGGGCCATCATGAGCGTGAGCAAGGCATAGGAGGCGATATTAAAAGGTACGCCCAGGAACACATCGGCCGACCGCTGATAGAGTTGGCAGGACAGCCGGCCCTCGGCCACGTAAAACTGAAAGAGGGCGTGGCAGGGCAGCAGGGCCATTTGGTCGAGTTCGCCCACATTCCAGGCACTGACCAAAATGCGACGGGAATCGGGATTGGTCTTGAGCATGTCCACGGCGCGTTCCAGTTGGTTGATGGTGCGGCCGTCGGGAGCCGGCCAGCTCACCCACTGCCGACCATATACCGGGCCGAGATCGCCGTTCTCATCTGCCCATTCATTCCAGATACGCACCCCGTTTTCCTGCAGATACTTCACATTGGTGTCGCCTTTAAGAAACCAGAGCAGCTCGTGAATGATGCTCCGCAAATGCAGCTTCTTGGTGGTCACAAGGGGAAAACCTTCCTGAAGCGGGAAGCGCATCTGGTAGCCGAAGATGCTGAGGGTGCCCGTTCCGGTTCGGTCGTCTTTGGGAGCACCGGCCTCGAGTATGTGCTGGAGCAGGTCGTGGTATTGTTTCATCTGGTCAATGCGTTTTCTCCGATTCCATCAAACATACAAACTGAGGCTTTTTTCTACAACCGGTGCAAACGGCCTGTCGCGCTCCGGGCGGCCTATTTATTGTTTGGCCCACTTCTTCACTTCGCGCCGCGCGTAAGTCTCATCTTCCCAGCCCACCAATTCCACCTGCTGAAAGCCTTTGTAGTGTTCGAACCATTCCTCCACGATGCGCCGGGCGGGATCGAATTCGGTAAGCAGGTCGCGAAATTCATCTATACCCATGGGGTTAAGCCGGTCGTCCCGGGCCACGGCAATAATCTTGGTATCCTCTTCGCCTCCGTCCCGAAGAAGCAAGGCCCCCACCGGCAGCACCTCGATGATGGTGCCCGACGGCCGGGCGGGTCCCAGCATGAGTACGTCCAGCGCATCGCCGTCACCGCCCCGGGCGGGGTCCATGTAGGTGGACGGGATAAAACCGTAATTGCCGGGATAAGGCAAAAAGGCGATTTCGCGGACCTGGCCGTTCAGCGTATCGGGCAGGAAGCGCCCTTGCCCGGGATCGTATTCCAGCTTCAGGCTGGTGCCGGCCGGAATTTCCACCACCATATTGAGGTAGCCCTCCGGGGTGAAGGCCGGCAGATCGTATATGAGTTCGGTATCGGGGGGCGAGCAAGCCAGCAGGCTGCTCAGGAACATACAGGCCAGCCTCGAGCTGGAGAAAAGTTTGCACATATCACCTTAGTTTCGCTCCATGAAAATAACGCATTTCATTCCAATGCTGGCCGGACTTCTGCTTGCTGCCTGCCAGGCCGCTCCCTCACCGGACGAATCCTCGCCCCCCGCTTCGGCTGCTTCCCTTTCCGGCCTGCTGCCCGGCAGCTGGGAGCCCACCACCCTGCACATCCGGCTGCACACGGCATACGGCATTCCCGACTCCAGCGTGCTGATCAGCCTGCAGCAGGAAGGAGACGCCCGACCGGCCCGGACTCGCTACCACTTCCTGGCCGGACAACGCTTCCGCATCGATTTCCTGGACGAACGAGGTACGCGCACCGACAGCACAAGGGGCCTCTACAACCTCTTCGGCGACACCCTGCTGCTGATCGAACCGGACGCCACCTACCAATTTACCGTTCGAAGGCTGACAGCGCAGACGTTCGAGATGCGCGGCATGCTGGACGGCGATGCCGACGGCCAGGAGGACGACCACTACTTCAGCCGATGGGCAAAACGAACGGATGCCTCCCAACCGAACTAAGTGTCGCACAAGTGCCCGAAAAAAAAACGCAATAAAATTTTTTCCAGGCTGCCTTTGTCCTTATTTTCAGCCGATGATATTAAGATGACATTACAAAGTTTTTTACTTGATGATTGTCATCTTACCTAGCCAAGTATCTCGCCAAATTTGCCCGGCAACTGGATTGCGGAAGCCCGCACCGTTGTTGACGGAATTGCATTAACTCAAGTTTAGCAACACTCATTTATGAAACAGCACATCTACGCCCTGATGTGGCTGTTGGCAAGCATGGGGCTCTCCCTGCAGCTGGCAGCCCAAGGTACGATCACCGGAACCATCAAAGACAATGCCGGTGAGCCCCTCATCGGGGCCAACGTCATCATCAAAGGCACCAATAAAGGAACCATTACCGACTTCGACGGCTCCTTCCTCCTGGAAAATGTGGATCCCGGATCGTTCATCCTGGCCGCCTCCTACACGGGCTATGTCAGTCAGGAACGTCCGATCAGTGTGGCGGACGGGCAGACGGTCAACGTGGACTTTTCCCTCAGCGAGAATGTGGAAATGCTGGACGAGATCGTCGTCGTCGGCTACGGCACCAAGCGACGCAGCGAGCTGGTGGGCAGCATTACCAAGCTGGAGAGCGACGAGCTCACCGAGGTGAACGTGCAGAGCTTCGAGCAGGCCCTGCAAGGGCAGGCTTCCGGGGTACAGGTTACGCAGGGTAGCGGCCTGGCCGGTTCGGCATCCGTCGTGCGCATCCGCGGTACCAGTTCCATCACCTCCGGGGGCGATCCGCTTTATGTCGTAGACGGCATTCCCATCACCCAGGATTACTTTCTCGGGGAAAACCGCGGCAACCAGAACAACAACCCCCTGGCCACGATCAACCCCAACGACATCGAGTCGGTCGAGGTGCTCAAGGATGCCTCGGCTGCTGCCATCTACGGTTCTCGGGCTGCCAACGGCGTGATCATCATCACCACCAAGCGCGGCAAAAAAGGCAAGCCTCAGTTCAACTTCAACACCCGCATCGGCTTTTCGGAGCCCACCAAGGTGCTCGAGTTCATGAACAGTCAAGAGTTGTTGCAGATCCACCAGGAGGCCTGGGAAAACGACGGTAACGTGGGCCGGGCCCCCTTGCCGGTAGCGCTGACCAACGCCAACTACGATGCGGAGAACTACACCTATGAAGAGGTGCAACAGATCAATACGGACTGGTTTGACGAGGTGCTGCAAAAAGGGTTCAAGCAGGAATACAACCTGAGTATGCGCACGGGAGGTGATTGGATCAGCACCTACGTGGGCGGCAGCTACAGCGACAACGAGACCTACATGGTGGGCAACCGCTTTCAGCGCCTCAGCGGCCGGGTGAACGTGGACATCACGCCCTCGGAAAAACTGAAGATCGGCATTTCCACCTCGCTGGCCCGCGGCCTCACCGACCGGGTCGACCCGCTGGCCGGCGGCCTGGGGCTGGCTCAATCTACCGCCTTGCCCATCTATCCCATTTTCAACAAGGACGGGGAGTTCTTCCGTCCGGACCTCAATCCGGTTGCCCGCCAGGAACTGCTGCAGCAGCGCACGATCGAGTTGCGCAGCATCAACAACCTGAGCATCTCCTACATTCCGGTTCCCGAACTGACCTTTACCGTGCAGGGCAACTACGACTTCATGAACCTGCGCGACCACCAGCTGGAGGATTTCGAGTGGATCCGGGTGACCAACATCAACAACCCCGGCAACCCCTTATTGCAGGATACGCTGGGCATTTCCCGCCAGTGGCGCACCCTGGCCAACAACTGGTCGACCTTTGCCACCGGCGAATACCGCTTTGATAAAGTGCTTCCCGCCAGCCATTCCCTATCGGTACTGGCGGGTATCGAATACCAGCGCTCCGAACTGGAGGGCCGCTTTCGCGAATACCGCCTGAATGATTTCGTCTATCGCGAAGAAATAGGCGACAGCACCATTCTCAATGCCGGCAACGAATTCATCATCGACGACGAAAAGTTCATCAGCTTTTTCGGACGACTCAACTACAGCTACCTGGATCGCTACTTCCTCCAGTTTACCTTCCGCCGGGACGGCTCTTCCCGCTTTGGGGACAACAACCGATTCGGCAACTTTCCCTCAGTCGGTATCGGCTGGATCCTTTCCCGGGAGAATTTCTGGAACTCCCGCTGGTTTACCTACCTCAAATTCAAAGCCAGCTGGGGGCGCACCGGCAACGACGAAATTCCCTGGCAGGAGCAGTTTGCGTCCGTCACCGTACTGGACAGTACCGAGACCAAT
>CAZQSF010000016.1:8749-53673 GCA_964595955.1 uncultured Saprospiraceae bacterium | reverse complement strand
GTTTGGGCCAGGCCATGGGCCAGCAGGATCTCGTGATGCTTCCCCACCGGATTGTGGCTTTGGGCCACGAGAATAAAATCGCAGGGGATGAGCTGCGTGCCCTGGTGAATGAGCTGATAGAAGGCATGCTGGCCGTTGGTGCCCGGCTCGCCCCAGATCACCGGCCCGGTCTGGTAGTCCACCACATGTCCGTTGCGGTCCACGCGCTTGCCGTTGCTCTCCATATTCACCTGCTGCCAGTGGGCGGCAAAGCGATGCAGGTACTGATCGTAGGGAAGTATAGCTTCCGTGGCCGCCCCGTAAAAGTTGCGATACCAGATGCCCAGCAAGGCCAGTATAACCGGCATGTTCTCCCGGAAGGGAGCCGTTCGGAAATGCTCGTCCATTTCATAACAGCCGTCTAACAACTCCTCGAAGCGATCAAAGCCGATCAGGAGCGCCACAGATAGCCCCACGGCCGAGCAGAGGGAATAGCGCCCGCCTACCCAATCCCAGAAACCGAACATGTTTTCCGGGGCAATCCCAAACGCCCGCACCCCGGCTTCATTGGTGGATATGGCCACGAAATGCCTGGACAAATGACTTTCTTCACCCGCCGCCTCCAGGAACCAACGCCTGGCCGTGTGGGCATTGGCCATGGTCTCCTGGGTAGTAAACGACTTGGAAGCAATAAGGAACAAGGTGGTTTCCGGATGGCACGATTTCAGTGTTTCAGCAATGTGCGTGCCGTCTACATTGGAAACAAAATGGCCCCGCAGCCGGGGATGCCAGTAGAGCTTGAGCGCCTCGGCTGTCATGTGCATGCCCAGGTCTGAGCCCCCGATTCCGATGTTGACCACATCCGTTATGGGCTTACCTGTGAAACCGGTCCAGTCGCCCGAACGCACCCGTTCCGCAAACGACTGCATCCTGACCAGAACCTGCCGTACGTCCGGCATGACATCCTCCCCTTCTACCCTCATGGGACGCTGGGAGCGATTGCGCAGGGCCACGTGGTAAACCGCTCTCCCTTCTGTGGCATTGATGGGTTGGCCGTCGAACATGGCCCGGATGCCTTCCGCCAGCCCACAGCTTTCAGCCAGTTCCAGCAAAAGGTCTACGGTTTCGTCCTCGATCCGGTTTTTGGAAAAATCAAGCAGGAAGTCGCTGCCAAAGCGAATGGAAAAACGCGAAAAACGGTCCGCTTCCCGGGCAAACTGATCGCGCATGTGCACTGCCTGGGTGCGTTCGTAATGGGCCTGCAGTTTTTTCCAGGCCGGGGTCAGGGTCGGGTCTTGGTGTGGAAACATGGTATCAGACTTTTTTGCCAAAAATATCCCGGTTCGGGCAGGCAAGTGCGATCTGCTACCGATTATTTCGTTTTCGAGGCAGGCTGAATGGCCACCTTTACCGGCTTGCTGTGGATCCCGGGCTGAAAGACCCCCCACTGGAGTCCCATGGCAAAGGCCAGATCACCGGTCTTGTCCGGCGGAAGGTCAAAGGTCATCCGGGTGCGGATCGACTCACCGGCCTGCAGGGTGTCGGGAAAAAATTCGGCCTTTGCGGGAAGGGCATAACGCTCGTATTCGTCGCGCACAAAACAGGCAAAGGGGCGTATCGGCATTTCGGGATTGCTCAGCATTACCGGCACCGAATAGGGGTTGTGCAAACGCACGGGCAGCGAAAGCTCTGTGCCTGCTGCCCAGACCAGCCCGGCCGTATCGAAAGCCATGGTCAAGTGCTGCGCGACGATCAGGGTGTCCAGGTCGACGAGGAGATATTTGCGCCGGCCCACCGGCCGGGCCTTGCAGGTGTCACAAGCCAGCGACTCATTGCCCGCAATCAGGGCCGGCTCGCCCTGGGCTTGTTCTTCCAGTTGCCAGATGTCGAACTGATTCTTCCGGTAGTATAGATCGGCATAGGTGAATGCCGGGTTTCCGGTATAAAACGCATAGAGCGAGGCGTCCTGATAGGAGTTTTGGAAATACAGATTTCGCCCCTGAGCTTCATGAGCCAGGGCCCGGGTCCAGTCCATGGGCTGGAAGGGCGTGCGCAAAGACTCGGGTGGAAAGAGCAAAAGGAAGCGGACCGCAGCGAAAAGCAGCAGGGAGATCAGGCCCATCCGGCGGATCCATTTGGCGAATAAGGGATGGTAAAGGCTATGGCGGTAGGCCGGAATGATGAGGCCGATGGCAACCACCGCTGTCCACTGCGGTTCGGCATGGCCGCGAAGCGTAGAAACCAGAAAAAACACCCAAAAACCTACGACCAGCCCGAAACAGGCACGGTAGAGGAGTCCGGCCTGCCGCTGCAGCCACAAAGCGGCCACCAGAAACCCGATCATTAGAGGATTGAAAAGGACCAACTGGTTCACCAGATACGTGAGGGGGTATTTCCACAGGAACTGATTGTTGCGATCCACCAGGTGATACCGAAAAGAGGGGAAGTCGTGCGCCCACTGCCAATGCAAATGGGGCACGTACAACAAGAGACCGACGGCCCCGGCCAAAAAAAACAGGGGCTGGCGAAAAAGCCGGAAGTTGGACAAACTCACAAATCCAATGACCAGCAATCCGTGGTACTTGCTGTACAAAAGAGCGGCCATGGCCACGCCCAGCAGAAGGGCAAGGGGCAGGTCGGGCAGATCGACGAATTTTCGATAGGCCCACAGAAAGAAAACCGTGCTGAACAGGAGCGGACTGTCCGGCGTAGATACAAACCCGTATACGTGAAGCCAGGGCTGCCCGATGATCAGCGCCAGCAGGGTGAGTACCTGGGCGCGTTCTTTCGGCCGGCCCAGCATATCCCAGAGCAGAACCAGAGAAAGGCCCTGCAGCAAGATCGCCCCCAGGCGAACGCCCAGGCTGCCGTCCAGGATGGAGGAAGAAAACCGGATGAGCACGGCAATGGCCGGCGGGTGATCGAAATACCCCCAATCCAGGTAGCGGCTGTACATCCAGTAGTAGGCTTCATCCGGGTCGAGCGTTAATCCCGCGGCCTGTACCATTTGGGCCAGCATCCAGAGGAATAGCGCTGCGATGAGCAAAAGGCCGACCTTCTTCCCTTGCAGCAATTCGTTCATTTATTCGAGTCCGACCATAGCGGGTTTTGTCAGGATGGGCTTGAGATCCTCATACGGTATGGTAAACTCAGTGGGGCCGGCTGCATAAGGGGCGACTTCGTAGCTGTTGTAATACATGCGCAATCCGTCCTGCACCAGGCCCACGCTCTGGGGAAGGACGAATTCGCCGTCCCAGAAAAAGCCCTGGTCGTTCAGCGAACTGCCCGAATCGAGCTGCCGAGCTTCGCGAAAATAACGCTCGGCAAGCGGTAGCAGGGCGGCCTTGTCGGAGATGATGTCCGAGAGTTGCAAGACGGCACCTGTGCTCAGGTCGAAGGTGATGAGATCTACATAGCTGTTGGGATGTACCCCGCCGGTATACGAATATCCGGCGAGCTCGACCGTAGCCAATTGGGGGCTCTCAAACAACACCTCCCCTTGCACCTCGGTCGCCCAGGCCTGCGAATAACCGGGTTCTTCGAGTAAAAACTCTTCGTATACAGCCACGAATTCAGCAGCTGCCTCGTCCGGGATCATGCCGTTGGCAGCGTTTCCTTCTGCGGTAGGTGCCAGCATAGCCACCACTCGATACTGAAGGGTGTCGTTCATGCGACTGCGGACGGCAGAGGGTCCGCTTTCGACCATGGGAAAGGAAGCCTTGGCGGTGGTGCACCGGCTGGAATCCGTAGCGCAATTGGCCGAAGCCTCTTTGACCTGATAGGTAGTAAAGGAGACCGCAGAGGCCCGGGCCGTATCGCCCTCCCCCTGGCCGCTGGGCTCACAAGCCAAAAGCAAGGCAGCGAGCCCAAAGAAAAAACCGAAGCGCAGCATAGTATTCGTTTTCAGCAAAAAAAAGAAAATAATCCGGTTTTGCCCCTTCCCGGAACCTGGCCGGGCCGCGCTTATCCGGTTCGTTTGATCAAATGCCGGAGCGTAGAGGCGCCTCGGCGTTTGAGTCGATCCCTCAACTTCAGAAACAAAACCGCTGTAAGGTAGGCATCCCCGGCTGCAGTGTGCCGGTCGTGCGGCCGGATCCGGTACCGCTCGCACAGTGCGTCCAGGCTGTAACGGCCGCCGCCTTCGCCATAGGCATTGGGCGGATGAACCCGGCGAGCCAGCATTTCCGTATCGACATGCCGGTTGTATAGCTTCCCGCCCAACCAATCCTTGAACAGGGTATTGACCATGAGCAGATCAAACTGAAGGTGGTGGCCCACCAGCACGTGCGGACCAATGAATTGGACAAAGGCCTCCAAGGCCTTCTTCTCTTCCAGACTCCCACTTTCAAGCTGAGGGAGGATGCCGTGAATGGAAATGGCTTCCTGCGTCGGCTGGTACTCCTGATGTACCAGGCATTCGAACCGGTCGGCCACCTGTATGGCCCCGCCCTGGACAGCCACAGCTCCGATAGAAAGCAGCTGATCCTGCTTGGTATCCAGCCCCGTCGTTTCCGTGTCCCAAACCACAAAACGCACCGCCTCCAAAGGGGTATCCATGGAGGGCGCCGATTCCTTTTGCCGAAGGTATTCCCTCCAAAAGGCCGGCGCATCAGCCGGAACCTCCGGCGCGCGTTTTTTCCGGAATAACCACATACCCATTTAATTGAAAAAGGATAACTGAAAGCGCGTCGTGAGCAGGGATTGCAGATCCCTTATGGGACGGAAGGCATTGCGCAACTGGAGCCGCTCCATCTTGGAGAGATCCGAAGGGTTGAAAAAGCGGCCGCTGTCCCGGTTCTTGAGCCCGTGCATCGTCCGGTATCGCATGAGGATCTCGTAGGCATCCGACGCCTGCTCGAAAAGCTCCCGGTTTTGAGGCTCGCGTTCGGCCAGGATATCGAAACGGCGAAAGGTATTGTTCACGCGGGCAATTTTGTTGTGCAAAACAAGTACGCGAGCGGCATCCGTCAAAGGCATCATCGCTCGAGCTTTGATGTCGAACTGATCGGCATGCGTACCACTTTTTTCCACTACAAAGTTGCGGAAAAAGGTGAGGGGGGGCGGGTTTTCCGTCGCATTTTTAGCGAGAAAGGACAGAAAGCGTTCCTCCCGGTCGATCTCCTGAAAAATGTGTTGGGTGAGTTGCTCGGCCAGGCCCGCATCACCGAATAGCGGCCGGTAGTCAAAAAAGATCGTGCAGTGCATGACGGCCTTGGGAGTAGGCTCCAGGATCCAACGGGAAAACTGGCGTTTCCACTCGCTCAGGCTCAAACACCAATCCGGATTGCTCGCCATCATGTTGGCCGGGCAATAAGCAAAGCCTACCTCGTGGAGCAGGGCCGTGACGCGACCGGCAAAGTCCAGAAAGCGCGCACGAACCGGTTCCAGCTCATCTTCCGGCACATCCCGGAAGATGAGCGCGCTGTCCTGATCGGTGCGCAGCAGCTGCTCCTCTCGTCCTTCACTACCCAGGGCCAACCAGCAAAAGGCCACATCGTCGGGCAACACGCTGCCCTCCTCTTCCATCTGCCTTTGGGCCAGACGGATGACTTGCCGGATAAGGGTGTCGTTCACCTCCGTCATAACCGTAGAAATAAAGGAAATGGCAACCTCCTGCAGGATGTAGTTGTGCAACAGCTGCTCGGCGCGCTCGCGAATGCGGCGCAATTCCGATCCGTTTTGCGTGCGGCGAATCTCGCGGATGAGAATGGCTGGATTGTTGCCTTGTAAAATGAGAAGGTCGTGCTCCGAAATGACGCCCACCACAGCACTCTGGGGGCTGCCGTCCTCGGTGAGGCAAAGGTGGTGAATGTGATGGCGCACCATAGCGATCTGAGCATGAGCCGCAGACAGGCCCGGCTGCATGGTGATGACCGGGCTGGACATGATTTCCTCCACCGGAGCTGACCGCTCCGTTCGGCCTGTGGCCACCTCCCTTCGAAGATCCTTGTCCGTGATGATCCCCTTCGGATAGCGATTCCCGTCTACAATGATAATGGAACCCACTTCCTCAGCGGCCATCTGCCGGGCGGCTTCCTCAATGCGCGTACCCAGGGTGCAAGTTACCGGCTCCTTGCTGTATTCGACCGCCTGAATAAGGGTGAGATCCTGTTCCAAAACCCCCACTTGCTGGCCGTGCAGCGGCATGGCCTCTTCCCGGCTGCCCGAAAGGGGCCTGCGGGTGCCGGCGGCAAAAGAACTGGCCAGGTAAAAGGCCACCTTGGGATGATCCTCGAGTACGGGCTTGAGGCCGGCTATAGGCAAAGCGTAAAGCAGGGTCTCTTCCTGGCTTTCGGCTGTAAGGGCATACGGTTCCTCTGCCAAAAGAGGCCGAAGGCCAAACAGATCGCCCTCGTCGCACTGGTCGACCAACTGGCGGCCGTGTTCCATCTCCCGGTACAGGGCCACGGCACCTTCTCGGACCACATAGATGTAGCCCCCCGGATGCTCCTCCTGGTCGAATATCCGCTCGCCCTCCGGTTTGTACTGGACCTGAGCACCCTGGGACAGGGTCAGCAGAGCCGGCGCGTCCAGCAGGTGAAAGGGCGGGTAGTTCTTCAAAAAGTCCGAAATCCGAAGGGGAATGGTGTTTTCCATAGGTGCCGTTTGGGATAGCGATAAAAAATTTGTGCGTATAGATACCTATATTTGTCAGTATTTAGCCTCCACCACCTCATGAAGACGCACTTCAGCCAGGAATTCCTCATTGAGAGCACCGAGACCCTCCGCGCCATTGCCCACCCCACCCGGCTGGCGATCATCGACCTGCTCTTTACCAGTGGCGAGCTCAACGTTACGGATATTTATACGAAGCTGCAGATCGAACAAGCCATCGCCTCCCATCATCTGCGCATTCTCAAAAACAAAGATATCGTAAGCGTAAAACGCGAAGGCAAAAACTCCCTCTATTCCCTGACCTCGACCGATTTCTACGAGATCCTCAAAACCCTTACCCGGGTTATCTGACAGTCTACTCAAGATTTGAAATTTTCTCTTGTCAAAGGCCCGAAACGGGCCTTTTTCGATAGGAAACCAGCTACGGGGGAAATTTATTTTTGGAAATATATACATATATTTATACTTTAGTCCAAGTTTTCGCCCTAAGGCCTTTGTTTTTTACCCACAACAAAAAGAAACACCCTTATGCGCGGCAGAAATTTTCGCATCTCGCTTCTTTTGATCGGCTGTTTTTTGGCGATGAGCCTGGGTTCTGCCCATGCCCAGGAGGATGCGCCCAAGAAGAAATTCACCTACAAGCCTCTGAAGCTGGACCTGAGCAAGGATGGAAGTGCCTACATCCGCTTCATCGTCTGGCATCAGCAGTGGTTTGTATCCAATAACCTGGCTGAGGATAACGCGGATTTTCGAGTGCGGACTCTGGCCAGGCGGTCTCGCTTTTTGGCCTATGCGCAGGTTCACCCCCGGTTTTTGATCCTTACGCATTTCGGCCTCAACAACCTGACGCCCGAAAACCTCACCAGCCTGGGAAATAACGGCGACTCCCCCCAGCTGTTTCTTCACGACGCCTGGGTGGAGTTCAAGGCCACCAACAACGAAGCCATTTACCTGGGGGGAGGCCTTCACTACTGGAAGGGTATGACGCGCCTGGCCAATCAGAGCACCCTCAACTTCATGACCCTGGACAACACCCGCCCCTTTGTCCACTGGCATTCCCTGGCCGTGACCGATCAGTTCGCCCGTCATCTCGGCGCCTATGCCAAGGGGCGTCTCGGCAAGTTCGACTACCGTATCGCCTGGAACAATGCCGGCCGAAACGGCATTCAGCGGGATTATGCCTTTGGCCGCGGCATACAGTCCGACTCGCTGGTGTACAACGGCTGGACGCAGGAGAACGACGGCAATACGGTGGGCAACTCCATCTTCGAGGGATACTTCCGCTATAATTTCTGGGACCAGGAGTCCATCAAACTCCCCTATCAGGTGGGCACTTACCTGGGCAACAAGAAGGTATTCGGGATCGGGGCCGGTTTTTTTGCCCATCCCCGCGGGGTATTCAACTACACCACGGATCAGCACGAAAACGTCTTTCACTTCGCGCTGGATGCCTTTCTGGACATGCCCCTGGGCGCCAACAGCTGCCTGAACGCCTATGCGGCCTACATGAACTTCAACTACGGTCCCGATTTTGTCAGCCGCTGGGCAGGGACGGGCAATGTGTTTTACGGTCAGGTGGGTTACAAGCTGGGACGCACCAACCTCATGCCCTACGTCGCCTACCAGTTGGGTTCCTATGAAGGTTTTGCAGACAACATCAATGCCCTGGACATCGGGGTGAATTACTTCGTGCTGGGCCACCACGCCAAGCTTACCCTCGAATACCACACCATTACCAACGACATCCGAGACGGCGGCCTGGATGCCAACGGGAACATTCAGGACATTCAACAGCTGCGGTTTCAGGCCCACATATTCCTTTAACCGGACGCTTCCATCACTAAAATCGAAATCAATGAGCAACGGAAATCTTCAACAGTACTGGAAGGAGAACATTCGCTACCTCGTCATCCTATTGGCGATCTGGTTCTTGGTCTCCTATGGCTGCGGCATCCTCTTTGCCGAACAGCTCAACAGCATTCGCCTCGGCGGCTTTAAACTGGGCTTTTGGTTTGCCCAGCAGGGCTCCATGTATGTTTTTGTCCTCCTCATCGTCATCTACGTGCGGCTCATGAACAGCCTCGATCGCAAGTACGGCGTGCGAGAAGAATAGACCGACTCCTTAACTCATTCAACACCCAGAAAATAATCCATTATGAGTGTGCAAACCTGGACCTTCATACTCGTGGGCATCACCTTCGCGCTGTACATCGGCATAGCCATTTGGTCGAGGGCGGGCTCCACGAAAGAATTCTACGTTGCCGGCGGCGGCGTTCACCCGGTAGCCAACGGCATGGCCACGGCCGCCGACTGGATGTCGGCAGCATCCTTTATCTCCATGGCCGGCCTGATCTCCTTCCTGGGCTACGACGGCTCGGTATACCTCATGGGCTGGACCGGGGGCTATGTGCTCCTGGCCCTACTACTGGCTCCCTACCTGCGGAAATTCGGGAAATTCACCGTGCCCGATTTTATCGGTGAGCGCTACTATTCCCAGACCGCACGCATTGTGGCTGTGATCTGCGCGCTGTTCGTTTCCTTCACTTACGTAGCCGGTCAGATGCGCGGCGTGGGCATTGTATTTTCGCGTTTCCTGGAAGTGCCCATCAATCTGGGCGTGGTCATCGGTATGGCCATCGTCTTTATTTACGCAGTACTGGGTGGCATGAAAGGCATCACCTACACCCAGGTGGCGCAGTACTGCGTGCTGATCTTCGCCTTTATGGTGCCGGCCATTTTTATCTCCATTCAAATGACCGGCAATCCCATTCCCCAGTTCGGGTTCGGAGCCGAGCTGAACGATGGCTCCGGCACTTTCTTGCTGGACAAACTGGACGGCCTCAACCGGGAGTTGGGCTTTTCCCAGTACACGACGGGCACCAAACCCCTGATCGATGTCTTTTGCATTACTGCCGCTCTCATGATCGGTACGGCCGGTCTGCCGCACGTGATCGTACGCTTCTTCACCGTGCCCAAGGTGCGGGATGCCCGTTCTTCGGCCGGATGGGCGCTTTTCTTTATTGCCCTGCTCTACACTACCGCACCGGCCGTGGCGGCCTTTGCGCGCACCAACATGATCCAGACGGTCTCCAACGCCCAATATGCCGACCTGCCTGCCTGGGTAAGCAACTGGAAGGATACCGGCCTCATCGAATTGGAAGACAAGAATCAGGACGGCGTGGTCCAGTACGTAGCGGACGAAGAGGCCAATGAATTTGTGCCGGACCGGGACATTATGGTCCTGGCCAATCCCGAGATCGCCGACCTGCCCAACTGGGTGATCGCCCTGGTGGCCGCCGGTGGCCTTGCGGCTGCCCTTTCTACCGCAGCGGGCTTGTTGCTGGTGATCTCCTCGGCCATTTCGCACGACCTGCTCAAAAATGCCATCAATCCGAACATTTCCGAGCGGGGCGAACTGCTGGCCGCCCGGATTGCCGCGGCGGTGGCCGTGGTATTCGCCGGCCTGCTCGGCATCTATCCGCCGGGTTTTGTCGCCCAGGTCGTAGCCTTTGCCTTCGGCCTGGCAGCCTCCTCCTTCTTCCCGGCCATTATTCTCGGCATATTCGATAAACGCACCAACATGCAGGGTGCGGTAGCCGGCATGATCGTGGGCATCCTCTTCACGGCGCTGTACATCATCTACTTCAAATTCATCAGCCCGGAAGCCAACAATCCCGACAACTGGTTCCTCGGCATTTCCCCGGAAGGCATCGGCACCATTGGCATGGTGGTCAATATGGTGGTCACCATTGCCGTCTCGCGACTGACACCCCCACCTCCGACAAAAATCCAGGAGCTGGTGGAAGACATTCGGATCCCCAAAGGATCCGGTGAAGCTGTTGCACATTAATTTTTTGGTTTTTCCCGTCGGATCCGGATGTCCGGATCCGACATTTTTTTTTACCTCCAAATTCGCTCCATGAAAACCCGAACCCTCCTTTCCGATCTTTTCATAGTGGTATACGTGCTATTGACGCTGGGCCTTCGCTTTTACCTGGAGCCCCAGCTGCAGGGCAACTCCCTCTTGTCCGTAGCCATTGGGGCCTTCGCCCTCCTTTTTCTGTGGGCCTTGATCAAGGCAAAAGTGCTCAGGCCCAGTTTACTCGGGCTGGGCAAGGGAGCCGACTGATCGCCGGCATCTGGAAAAAGCCCTATCTTTTGCAGCACAAACCCAACGACGGTCTGCGCCATGACTGCAAAAGACAAACTCTACTTCCTTCTTTTCCTTTTTGGCTTCGCCCTCTTGCTGTTCAACTTTCCCATTCTCCGGCTATTCGGGGGCGACCTTCACCTGGGAAACATTCCGCTGTTATACGTCTACCTCTTCAGTGCCTGGCTGATCCTCATCGGCTTGACGGCATTTCTGGTCAATCGGCCCACGTGCCGTCACCTCTAAGGACGGCCCATGACTCCCAGCTTCGTTATTTGCTCAGCGGTGGCCTATACGTGCATCCTGTTCGGCATTGCCTACTGGGCAAGTCGCAGAGAACGATCGGGCCGGGGGGTGGTCAACAATCCGTACGTCTACGCGCTGTCGCTGGCTGTTTACTGCACGGCCTGGACCTACTACGGAAGCGTCGGGCGGGCCGCCTCCAACGGCATTGGCTTCCTGCCGATTTACCTGGGCCCCACCATTTTGGCCCCGATCTGGCTGGTGGTGCTTCGCAAGATGATCCTCATCAGCAAGGCCCAGCGTCTAACTTCCATCGCCGATTTCCTTTCGGCCCGCTACGGCAAGAGCACTACGGTGGGCGTGGTGGCTACCTGGGTGGCGCTTGCCGGCATTGTCCCTTATATTTCCATTCAGCTCAAAGCCATTAACGACAGCTACCACCTGCTGATCAGCCAAACGCCAAAATGGGAGCCTCCCCTGAACCAGCCCCTGTGGAGCGACTCGGCAGCGTACATCACCATTGCGCTGGCTTTATTCGCCTTTCTGTTCGGTACGCGCAAGCTGGATCCCAACGAACGCCACGAGGGCCTGGTGGCCGCTATTGCCTTCGAGTCGCTGTTCAAACTGGCCGCCTTCCTGGCCGTAGGCATCTTTGCGAGCTTTGTACTTTTCGATGGCTTCGGCGATCTTTTCGAGGCGGTAAGCCACCGCCCGGACCTGGACCGACTCATTCGGCTGGACGATCAGTTGGTCAACGGCGATGAGTGGTTTTGGCTGCTGTTTTTGTCCATGTCGGCTATCCTGCTATTGCCCCGCCAGTTTCACGTGGCTGTGGTCGAGACCCGCGGGCCCGCCTTCGTTCGCCAAGCCTCCTGGATGCTGCCTTTATATTTATTCCTGATCAACGTCTTTGTCCTTCCGATCGCCGCGGGTGGCCTGTTGTTGTACGGCAACAGTGTCTCACCCGACACTTATGTGCTCAGCCTCCCCCTTACCAACGGCAAGCCGGGGCTGGCCCTTTTCGTGGCTCTGGGCGGCTTTTCGGCAGCAACCAGTATGGTCATCGTATCCAGTATTGCCTTGAGCATCATGATCAGCAACAACCTCGTGTTGCCGCTGCTCGTCAAAACCCGGGCCATGCAGAAGGAGGTCTTTCCCCAGCTATCGGGTTGGTTATTGGGCATACGGCGGCTAAGTATCGTTCTCGTTCTCCTCCTGGCGTACAGCTACTTCAAGCTCGTGGGTTCCGGCTACCCGCTGGTGTCGATCGGGCTGGTCTCCTTTTGTGCCATCGCGCAGTTTTCACCCATCGTGCTGGGTGCCCTGTACTGGAAGCGAGCTACCCGGACCGGAGCCATTTGGGGGCTCACAGCGGGCTTTCTGGTGTGGGGCTATACCCTGCCTTTTCCCACGCTGGCCGAAGTGGGGCTGATCCCCAACCGGATCGTAGAAGGGGGTCTGCTGGGTGTCCGCTGGCTCGACCCCTACGCCCTGTTCGGTATGAAAAGCCTCGGACCGGTTGCTCACTCGGCATTCTGGAGCCTGGCAGCAAACGTCTTTTTGTATGTGCTGGGATCTCTGCTGTCGAGGCCTAACCGGCTCGAACTCGCCCAGGCCGATTTCTTCGTGGATGTTTACAAATACACCCGCGCCAGCGGAGATCGGGAGGTCATGCGCCGGCAGGCCCGCATGCACGATATCCGCATGCTGCTCATCCGCTTTCTGGGCGAAGAACGGACCCGGGACATCCTCGAGGAATATGCCAGGGATCAAGGGGTGAACATGGATAGAGAAGGGATCGCCCGACCCGACCTGGTGAATCTGGCGGAAGTGAATCTGGCCGGAAGCATCGGCGCAGCTTCGGCCCGGGTCCTCATCGGATCCATAGCCAGCGAAGACCCCATTAGCCTCGAAGAAATGCTTCAGGTATTGGAGCAAACCCAGGAGATCGTGAAGTACAGTAAAGCGCTCGAGCAAAAATCGGTCGAACTGCAGCAAACCACCCGCCAATTGAAGGCAGCTAATGAACAGCTCAAAGAGCTGGATCGGCTAAAGGCCGACTTCATCACCACCGTTACGCACGAACTGCGCACGCCCATCACATCCATAAAGACCATCGCCCGCATTTTACAGGATCACAGCGAGCAGATGCAACCTGCGAAATACCAGGAGTTCCTTCAGATCATGGTGAGTGAAAGCGAACGGATCGGCCGGTTGATCAATCAAGTGCTGGATCTGGAGAAACTTCAATCCTCTGAGACGGAGTACAATTGGGAGACCCTCGCCCTGGACGAGCTGGTACATCGGGTGTGCACAGGCCTTCAACAGCTCATCGAGCAAAAAGAAATTCACCTGCGCTGGCAGCGGCAGGGCGAAAACTTTCTATTGCGCGGCGATTACGATAAGCTGACGCAGGTCGTGGTCAACCTGCTGGCCAATGCCATCAAATTCTGCCCGGAAGTTGACGGGCAGATCGACCTCCAGTTGCGTTCCGGGAACGATGCCCACCTATTGAGCATACGCGACAACGGCATCGGCATTTCGGCCAAGGACCAGGCTGTGATCTTCGATAAATTCACCCAACTCACGGACCGCCGGGCCGGAAAACCTGCCGGCAGCGGCCTGGGCCTGCACATTTCGCGCATTATCGTGGAACAGCACGGCGGCCGGATTTGGGTCGAAAGCACCGAAGGCGATGGGGCGGCTTTTTTCGTCCGCTTGCCCCGTTTGCCACAAAAAAAAGAGGAACGGAATCCTAGCTCAAATCCGTGAAAAATTCTACCTTCCAAGAGCAGATTGCAATAAAATAGGGTCTGACTCCCCTTTTTCCAATGATCTTTTAATGCGCAACTTCCATGGGCAAGAAAAAAGGCAAAGTCCTGCTGGTAGACGATGAGCCGCACATCCTCACCGCGTTGGAATTTCTGGTCGAACAAGCCGGCTATCACGTGCAAAAAGCAAGGCGAGGAGAAGAAGCCCTCCAACTGGCTGCTGAATTCCTTCCGGATATCGTAGTGCTGGACGTCATGATGCCCGGTATGGACGGCTTTGAAGTTGCCAAAGCCATTCGCCAAAAACCGGAGCTGGAACATGCCCGCATCATCTTCCTCACCGCGAAGAGCACTGCCCAGGACCGCGTTCAGGGCTATTCCGCCGGGGGCGAAGTCTACCTCTCCAAGCCCTTCGACAACGATCAGCTGCTCACCATCATAAATGAGGTCGTGGAGTTTGGATAGTACCCAAACTTGTTTATATTTACACATCTAATTATTTAGATGTTTTGCATCCAAAATCCACCTTCTTATGACGCTCCAAATCAAATCCTTCGACCAATACAAGGACGTATACCAGCGCAGTATAGACGATCCGGAAGGTTTCTGGGCCGAGCAGGCCGACACCTTTCACTGGCAGAAAAAATGGGACAAAGTGCTGGAATGGGATTTCGCCAAGCCCGACGTCAAATGGTTTGTAGGTGGAACGCTTAACATCACGGAAAACTGTCTGGACCGGCACCTGGAAACAAGGGGCGATCAACCGGCTATCCTCTGGGAGCCCAACAAGCCGGATAGTCCGCATAAGACCTATACCTACCGCCAGCTGCATGCCGAGGTTTGTAAGGCGGCCAATGCCTTGAAAGCCAACGGCATCCAAAAAGGCGACCGGGTGTGCTTTTACATGCCCATGGTACCGGAGCTGGCCATCGGTGTGCTGGCCTGCGCCCGCGTGGGTGCCGTCCATTCCGTTGTCTTTGCCGGCTTCTCGGCCCATGCCCTGGCCGACCGAATTAAGGATGCACAGGCTAAAATGGTAATCTGCTCCGACTTCAACGACCGGGGCGTAAAACACATACCGGTCAAAAAAGTGGTGGACGATGCGCTGGCCATGGGATGCGACAGCGTGGAAACCGTGCTGGTTCATCAGAACACCGGCGACGAGATCCCCATGCTGGGTAAACGCGACAAATGGTGGCACGAAGAGGTGGATCACCAATCCGAAAATTGCCCCGCCGAGCCCATGGATTCCGAAGATATGCTGTTCATCCTCTACACGTCGGGATCAACCGGCAAACCGAAGGGCGTCGTCCACACCTGCGGCGGCTACATGGTTTATACCTGCTTCACGTTTAAAAACGTCTTCCAGTATCAGGACGGAGACGTTTACTGGTGTACAGCCGACATCGGCTGGATCACCGGCCATTCCTATATTGTATACGGTCCCTTGCTGGCGGGCGCTACTTCCCTCATGTTCGAGGGTGTGCCCACCTATCCCGATCCGGGTCGATTCTGGGCCATTTGCGACAAATACAAGGTCAACCAGTTCTACACGGCGCCTACCGCTATCCGGGCGCTCATGGCCCAGGGCGACGAATGGGTTGAAAAGTACGACCTCAGTTCGGTCCGCATCCTGGGTTCGGTGGGCGAGCCCATCAACGAAGAGGCCTGGGAGTGGTATTACGAGAAGGTAGGCAAGAAAAAAGCTCCGATCGTCGATACCTGGTGGCAAACGGAAACCGGAGGTATCATGATCTCGCCCCTGCCCGATATGACTCCGCTGAAACCCACTTTTGCAACCTACCCCCTGCCCGGCATCCAGCCCATACTGGTGGATACCGAGGGCAAAGAGATCGAAGGCAACGAGGTGGAGGGCATTCTCTGCATCAAATTTCCCTGGCCTTCCATTTTGCGGACTACCTACGGCGATCACGAGCGCTGCCGCCAGACCTACTTTTCCGCTTACGAAAACCTGTACTTCACGGGCGACGGCGCTCGCCGGGATAAAGACGGTATGTACCGCATCGTCGGCCGGGTAGACGACGTGATCAACGTATCCGGTCACCGCATGGGCACTGCCGAGGTGGAAAACGCCATCAACGAACACGAGCTCGTAGTGGAGTCTGCTGTAGTGGGGTATCCGCACGACATCAAGGGCCAGGGCATTTATGCCTATGTGATCACTGCCGGCCCCGTAGGCGATGAAGAAGCTTTCCGTAAAGAGCTGCTGAAGGTAGTGACCAGCGAGATCGGCCCCATTGCCAAACCCGATAAGATCCAGATCGTATCCGGACTGCCGAAAACGCGCTCCGGCAAGATCATGCGGCGCATTCTGCGCAAGGTGGCTTCCGGTGATACCTCCAACCTGGGGGATACCTCTACCCTACTCAACCCCGAGGTGGTCGAAGAGATAAAAACCGGTGCTTTAGTTAAATGAGTGTGAGGTGAACGAGCCGGTGAAGTGCCGGCTCGCTTAGCCTTGATTTTCAGATCCTTTTACTTCCCAGCTCACCCGAAACGAAAAGGTGAAAAAACACCTTTGCGGTCATGACGTATGCATCCCTTTATCGCCAGAGCCTGGAACAACCGGAAGCCTTCTGGCGAGAGCAAGCCCGGGCGATCCCCTGGTATACATTTCCCGAAACCATTTTGTCGAAGAACGAGGCCGGCCTTTATCGCTGGTACGCCGACGGAGTCCTCAACACCTCCTACCTGGCCTTGGATCACCACATCGAACAGGGGCGGGGCGACCAGCTCGCCCTGATCTACGATTCGCCGGTAACCGGTACCGCCGAGCAATTCACCTATCGCGAGCTTCGCGATGCGGTCAGTCGTTTTGCCGGCCTGTTGCGCAAACAGGGGCTGGAAAAGGGAGACCGGGTAGTCATCTACATGCCCATGATCCCCCAAACGGTCATTGCCATGCTGGCCTGTGCCCGTTTGGGAGCGGTCCACTCGGTGGTCTTTGGCGGCTTTGCGGCTCACGAACTGGCCATACGCATCGACGATGCCAAACCCCGGCTACTCCTCACGGCTTCGGCGGGTAAGGAAGTGAACCGGGTCATTGATTACATGCAGATCGTCAACCAGGGTCTGGCGGAAGCTCAGCATCAGCCCGAACGCGTGATCGTATACCAACGCCCCCTCCTGAAAGCCCCCTTGCAGGAGGGGCGCGACCTGGACTGGGAAGCCTTGCTGGCAGATGCGCCGGCAGCCGACCCCGTACCGGTTAAGGCAACCGACCCCCTGTACGTGCTGTACACCTCGGGGACCACAGGGCAGCCGAAAGGCATCGTACGCGACAACGGCGGTCATGCCGTAGCCCTGAAGTTCAGCATGAAATACGTATATGACGTACAGCCGGGCGACGTGTACTGGGCTGCCTCGGATGTAGGCTGGGTAGTAGGGCACTCGTACATCGTATACGGCCCGCTCATTCACGGCTGCACAACCGTTCTCTACGAAGGCAAACCGGTAAAAACCCCGGATCCGGGCGCCTTTTGGCGCGTCATTCAGGCATACGGAGTAAAGACCTTTTTTACCGCCCCGACGGCTTTCCGGGCCATTCGGAAGGAAGATCCGGAGGGGGTTTTACTCGAGGAATACGACATCTCCAGCCTGCGCTATCTGTTCCTGGCCGGGGAGCGTTGCGACGTTTCCACCCTGGAGTGGTGCCGTCGGCTCTTGCAGGTTCCTGTGATCGATCATTGGTGGCAGACGGAAAGCGGATGGCCCATGCTCGCCAATATGGCCGGCGCCGAGCTCCTGCCGGTGAAGCCCGGTTCTGCCGCCAAGCCCGTTTGCGGTTTCGATATCCAGATCCTCGATCCCAAGGGCGAGCCTGTGCCCCCCGGCACGGAGGGTGCGGTAGCCGTTCGCCTGCCCTTGCCGCCGGGCTGCCTGCCCACGCTCTGGGGCGACCCCGTCCGCTTTATCACCTCCTACCTGTTTCAGTTTCCCGGCTATTACTTCTCCGGCGACGGCGGCTACAAAGACGAAGACGGCTATGTCTTCATCACTGGCCGCATCGACGACATCATCAATGTGGCCGGTCACCGGCTGTCTACCGCCGAAATGGAGGAAGTCGTAGCAGCCCATCCCGCTGTTGCTGAATGCGCTGTCATCGGCGTTTATGACGAACTCAAGGGCCAGATCCCCGTCGGACTGGTGGTCGTCAAAGGCGGACAGCAATTGGACGACCAGCAGTTGGAACAGGAGATCGTACAAGCCGTGCGCGATACCGTAGGCCCGGTGGCTTCCTTCAAGCGGGTCATCCGGGTGGAGCGTCTGCCCAAAACCCGATCGGGCAAGATCCTGCGCAAAATCATACGCGCCATCGCCGACGGAAAGGCATACCAGATGCCCTCTACCATCGAGGACCGAACCGTTCTGCCCGAGCTGGAAGAAGTGCTGCATCCCAGTCCGGGCTCCGATACCTAGGCCCCGTGTACACCGCTCCAGGCGGGTATTTTGTATTTTAACCTCATGCAAGGCAACATACCCTCTAAAAAGAAAAAAGCCTTTCCGGTAAGCCGGGCCCTGCAGGGATACCTGCAAAAGCACGACCGCGTGACAAGGCTACCCTTGCAGTACGACGACCTGCTGCGTTATGATTCGGCCATTCCCTTGCTGGATCTGTCCGGTGAAGACACCCTGTGGGAAACCGTTTTTTACCCCGAAAGCGAGCGTCAGGAGCTGGACAACGCCCTGACCACCATCTACGCTCTGCTCAAGACCGATGGCGATGTAGGTGTATTGGAGCACCTGACGGTGGCACGGGTCGACTATTGCACCTTCGGGAACTCCAAGCCCTTTCGCGTTCGCATCATCAATCGGTTGAACGACAACTACGATCACTTTTACGTCAAACGGGCCGATGCCAACCGCATATACGGCCTGGAACTGGAGGCCCTCCTCTCACCCAACAGCGTGCGCTACCTGATGGAGGGGCCTACCCTGATCGAGGAGCACATCGCCGGCATCCCAGGTGATGTATTCCTGGAAAAACACCTGGAAGACACCGTCTTTAACCAAATCCGGATCGCCAAGGAGTTTGTAAAGTTCAACGAGCGCTGCTTTGTCCGCCTGCTCGGCGACATGCGATCCTACAACTTCGTGGTAGATGTAACCCCCGACATCGAAGGCTCTCAGTTTCGCATGCGTGCCATCGATTTCGACCAGCAATCCTACGAAGGACGCAAGAGCTTTTACCTCCCCCAATATTTCAAGGAAAACCACCCCGTCATTTTTCTGGGCATTCAGCACATGGAAGCGAGCACAGTGCGGCAATATCAGCTTGAAGAACGCAGCCTGATCGCCGGCCGGGTTAAAGCGGACCGCCCGAGATTTGATGAGTTGATGGCCATAATGGCCACCGACACCCTATCGAGCGCGGAAAAAGTGGAGCAGCTTAAAAAAGAATTGGGCTATCACCACAAAAGCGCTCTTTTCCATTCCTGCCGCACCATGGGCCAGATCGTTCTCACCAATATTCAACTGCTGCTCCAGAAAGACTTCCGCCAGAGCCTGTCGCTGGAAGCCGAACAAGAGTCCGACTAACCTACGGGCTTACCACCAGCTTACCGCTGTAGGTCCCGGCCTCCGATCGAAGCTGATAAACATACAAGCCCGGCCCGGGCAATTCCTGGGCCGAGAGCTGGATGGCATGCCAGCCGGCTGAAAAAGAAGCCACCTGCTGCCGAACCGGCTGCCCGTCTAAACTCCAGCAGGTGAAAGATACCGGACCGGCGGCTCCCTGATAGAACCACAGCTGGCTTTGACCCGATGCGGGGTTGGGAGCAAAAGGCAATACCTCCCAGGCAGCCGGGTCGCTCGCCCTCCAGTTCAAACGGGGCGCAAACACCTGCAAGGAGGCGTCATAAACCTCTGCAGGCAGACAGGCGTCGCGAAGGCGGATGGCCTCCGAAAGGCGAACAGCTCGTCTGGCGCGCACGCGCAGCAACAGTTCCGGTGCCTCCTGCTCACCGCTGCGATACCAGCTGATCGGAACACAATCATCTCGCTGGCGACCTACGGCTAAAAGGGGATCGGAGGGGTAAATGGCCTCCAGCTCGAGCAGGAAGGGGTCGACCCACAGCCCAAACTGATACCCCTGGAGCTCATCCCCCACCGGCTGAAGGCGCACATCCAGGCGCTCACCCGGCTGGAGTTGCGCATCGGGCAAGTCGATGGGCCATTCGGGCAGAGCCTTCCGAGCAACCAGGTCCGGACCCGGGGCGGCCGAGCCGTTGACATCTCCCATTTTCAAGGCCCAGAAATCGGCATCGCCCACATCCTGAAGCAAGGGGGGGATGGCCAGCGCCGCCGGCATATCGTCCAGGAAAGGGTTATCGTCGTCCGTAAACTGAAAATCCTGGGGTATGAACTCCCACGAATCGACCCCGGGAAAGCCCGGGTCCAGTCCCAGAATTACCCGCTGAATGAAGACCAGATCGAGAGTGGAAATCGTCTTGGAAGCATTGACGTCGGAAGCCAGCTTTTGATACGGGCTTTCCAGCAGTTCGACATTCAGGATATGCCGGCGGATGCGAAGAATATCGAGGGTGGTGACGCCGTTTGCCGGATGGTCATCCTTGGTTGCCGTGAGTGTCAGCGCGGATCCTCCCGGAATATCCGGAAAGCTGAAGCTGCCGTCAGCACCCGTCGCTGTGGCTTCCGTCCAGTCGCCGGAAAGGCTCATCACGACGTTGGAGACCGGATCCAGGACATCGGCTTTGCGCACCCGACCGGCCAGGTCGAAGAAAGCAGCGCACCCACCACCTTCTACGACCGAAAACGTAGCCGTGCAACTGCTCTGATTTCCGGATGCGTCGACTCCCCAGACCGAAAGGGAATACATGCCCGCGTCGTCGCAGAAGTAGGTTTGGGAAACCCCCTGCTGGGCGGCATCAAAAAACAGGGAAACGCTCGAACAATTGTCTATCGCACCGTTCAGCAGATCCTGTGGGCTGATTATCAGTCCGTTGTCGCCATCCAGAATGGCGAAAGCGGTATCGGTAGCGCAGTTCAATTGCGGCGGGGTACAATCTCGCACTTCCACGGGAAGCATCTGCTCGGCCAGGTTGCCGCAGGGGTCATTCACCCGAATGCGAATGCTGTGATTTCCCAGCGGATAGTTGCCGCTGAGGTTGAAGTTCACCGGCCCGGTCTGCACGAGTGTGCCAAAGGGATCTGCCGTCCATTGCAGGTCGTCGTCCAGCCAATCGTGGACCACAGTGAGCTCGTCCACACAATCATCGGCCACGGTGAAGTTGTAGCTCAACAAGCCGGTACAGGGGCCGGAATTGGGCGGATTGGGAAAGGCGCAAATGGGCTTGGTACTCCCGCCACTGATCACAGGCACTTCATTGTCGTACACCCGCACCAGCTGAGTGTACTGGTAGTAGCCCGTGGAGGGCCCCAGCAATTCGTCGCCGTTGGCCGTCACGCGGTAGATGAACTGACCGTCGGACCGCAGCTCGTAGCCCGTAGCCAGCGGTTCGTTCTGCCGGGGCAGCAAAAGAGGCTGGGAGGAGCCGTCGTATTCGCAGCCGTTGGTGAGGAAGTGGTTGCGAATCACATAATAGCAAGCCGAATCGGTATCGGGAGTGTTGAAAAGGGTGTCGATGATGAGGTCTATCCCGAGCTGCTCACAGCCCTGCCCCTGAGCGAGGATTTCGCCTTCGGCCAGGCCGCTGCAGATCAGGATTTGATCTTCGGGTACCGACCACTGGTAGTCGAAGTCTGCTTCGAACGTCACCGTTTGGGTGTGCTGCACAGGGCCGTTTCCGGCATTGTCTACGGCCTGCCAGGTGCGCACCACGGTGCCGATGCCACAGCTGTCCAGGTTTTGGCTTACCGAGAAATCGACAATGGCCTCACAGTTGTCCGTAATGGTTGGCGACTGAAATTCGGCCTGCAGGTAGGGCTGGGGGTCGGTCAGGCAACTCACCTGCGCGTTGGGCGGCGCATTGGTCAGGGTTGGGCCGATGATATCCCGGATCCGGGCATCGGCTACGCATTCGTTGAAGTTGCCCGCGCAGTCGTACATCCGCAAAACCACCTCCAGGGTATCGGCTATGCACTGCAGGTCAATCACATCCCGAAAGAGGCTGTCGGGCTCGTCGGCGAGTTTGATCTGAAGCGGCCCGTCGCAGCAGTTGTCCCGGCTGCCCTCATCGATGAATTCCGGCAGGATGAACCCACTGCCGGTATTGTCGAGGGTGACCGTGATGAAGTTGTCGCAGATCATGAGCGGTGATTCGGTATCTACCACTTCTACGATCCCGGTAATTTCGGTGAAGTTGTTGCAGGGGTCCAGAGCCCGGTAGGTCAGGGTGTGTACGCCCAGAGGCAGGCCGGGAAAGGGAATGTTGCCCCCGGCATTGCCGTTGGTGCCATTCGCATAGTCCAGCTCACCCAGGGGCGTGAGGATCGTGATCTCGGCCTGGCCCGAACAGGCGTCCTCCCAAAAGGACGGCGGAATAAACCCGGTAGACGAACAATCCGCCAGGCCATTGTCCTGGGGCCGGAGATTGGCCGAAAGCAGCAGCGTATCGGCCAGGAGCACCGGCGGCGTCTCATCCCGGATCTGAAGGATCTGAATGTTGTCGTTGCCCAGCCCGTCCTCAAAATAGACCTCATTGGTGCAGTTGTTGAAGACGAACCAGGTGCGCTGAATGAGCACATTGCCCGCGCAAAAGTCCACCGTATCATCCTGAAAGGAGTAACTGAGCTCGCACTCGGGCACAGTGACGAAGCTGGGCAGCCCCCCCTTACCCGCTGCCGGGTCGAGCAGGGTCGAATCGGCGGTGTAATCGGCGCAGGTCACCAGGGTGTCGCGCGGAAAACGCAGGTCGCTCTCATCAAAGCGCCGAATGTAGATGATCTGGGTTTTGGTGTCGGTGTTGCCGAAGGCGTCGGTCGCCGTCCAGATTCGTCGCAACTCATAGGCCGGGTCGGCGCAATTCTTATCGATGAGCTGATCCACATAGCTCAACACCACCGGCGAGCAGTCGGTGGCTGTTGCCTGTCCGGTTTGCAGGCTGTCAGCTTCTTCGTAGCAAGCGATGAACTGGTCGGGGGGAAGCTGCAAATTGGGTTTGTGCACATCCAGGAGGTTTATCTGGGTGCTGCAGGATTCGTTGAAGCAATCGTCAGTAACCTGAGCGAAAAGGGTTTCACCTACATAATCGGCGGAAACCTGATCGCCCAGAGAAATGCCGCCCGGGCCGAACACCTCCACCGAAAAGTTTTCCGTAGACAAGAGGTCGTTGGCCAACACCATTTCGGGCACGATCGTAGCCACGCAGCTGTTGGGGTTGAGGGTGACGTTCAGCTGGGTATTACAACCGAAGGAAGCCGGCCCGCGCACCTCAACCTCTTGCCGTACCGTGGTGGCACATCCGGTCTTGTTGGCATTAAAATGGGCATTGGGCCCGGCATCGAAGGTGTAACTGATGCGATAGCGGCCCGGCCCGAAGGTAGCCGGCCGAAAGGTGGGCCCCTGAAAGGTGGTGTTGTCGTCCAGCCGCAGGATGGTCCAGCTTTCCGTTCCCGGTGCCAGCAGCTGATTGTTGTTGTCAAAGTCGGAGGTGGCCGAACCGATGAAGGTGACATCCGGCATATTGGTGCAATATTCGAGCTCGTAGTTCTCGATCACCGGATCCGGATAATAGCAGGTATTCACAACCGGGCCGAAGGTCTGCCCGGGATAGGCATTGGATTGCACCTGAGCGAAGTAGCCGTTGGCGTCGCGATGGGCTACGGGCAAAACGTAAATGCCCGTATTGCCCACTTCGGGAATGGACGTATTGGGCACCAGGGCCTGGCCACTGACGGGATGGAACAGTCCCTGCACCCCTACGAGTTTCCAACTTTGGCCCGAAATGCCGGTGGCCACAATGAGCTGATCGTCGAACAGAGCTGAATTCGGGTTCGTGCCGTTCTGGACCGGAGGATTGTTTCGGCAGGAGCAGGGCGGACGCAGGTCAGGCGTGCCGTTGCCGTCCAGATCCAGGCCGCTTGGGGGAATGTTGTTAAGCTGATCGAAAGGGGGCAGAAAGTTGCCCGGCAGATCGAACTGCACGGGATTGGCTCCCAGGGCCGTCGTATCGGGATCGGCTTTCCGGCCCATCCAGGCCAGCAGGATCAACACGGTAAGCGAAAACAGGCGCACGGATCCACCGGACCGCGCTTCCCGGCCAAGGCGAGAAGTCTTTCTCATGCGAGGAGGGATTTAATTTGTTCTTGGGTATTATCGCGTTTGCGAGCCAATGAAGGCAAGGCGGTACGGCAGGCGCTTAGCCGAGCCGGACGAACATAACGGGGTCTGTTGCAGGGAAGGTCGAAGAGAAAGCGGAAAGGGGTCTGTGATAAAGAGTATAGCTTTGCTTCATTGCTCTTGGGATTTTAAACAAAAGTAACCATTTTTTTCATCCGATGCCTTACTATTTCACCTTTGCCGGTTGCCGACGATATCCCCACAACCCGCTAATTATGAACCCATTAACTCAAACCCCATGAAAGAGGATCAATCCTGGAGCCGCTATGCCCGCCAGCTGGCCATTCCGGAGTTCGGGCCGGAAGGCCAGGAAAAGCTGGCCCGGGGCAGTGCGCTGGTGGTGGGTGCCGGCGGACTGGGCAGTCCCCTGCTTTTCTACCTGGCCGCCGCCGGCCTGGGTCGCATCGGCATTGTAGACGGCGACCGGGTGGCCCCCAGCAACCTTCACCGGCAGATCCTGTATGGACCCGCCGATCTGGGGCGTCTCAAAGCCGAAGTGGCTGCCGAACGACTGAGGCAGCTCAATCCGCAGGTAAGCGTAGAGGCCTACCCGGTGCCCCTAACCAGCCAAAATGCCCTGGAGCTGCTGGAGCCTTATGAAGTAGTAGCCGACGGCTCGGACAATTTCCCTACCCGCTATCTGGTCAACGACGCCTGCCTGCTCACCGGCAAACCCGATGTATACGGGGCGGTATTTCGCTTCGAAGGGCAGTTGAGCGTATTCAATGCCTGGGACGAAGCCGGTGTGCGCGGCCCAAACTACCGCGATCTGCATCCGGAACCGCCCGCACCCCACAGCGTACCCAATTGCGCGGAAGCGGGCGTTCTAGGCGTTCTGCCGGGCATCATCGGCAGCATGCAGGCCGCAGAGGTCATCAAGCTGATCGCCGGACTGGGCAAGCCGCTGATCGGACGGCTCCTCCTGCTGGATGCGACCGATTTCAGCACACAGCTCATCGGTTTGCCCAAAGGTCGCAGCCCCGAGGTCAAAGCGCTCATCGACTATGCCGCCTGGTGCGGCTACCCGGACGTACCGGCCCTGGAGCCGGAAGAGGCCCGCACTTGGGCCGATGAGCATTCCGCCCAGTGGCTGGACGTACGCGAGCCCGAAGAGCGAGCCGTCCGTCACCTGGGCGGTGTACACATTCCTCTGGGCGAGCTGCCCGATCGCCTGAGCGAACTGGACCCGAAGCGCCCCACCCTGGTGTATTGCCAAAGCGGCCGGCGCAGTGCCGAAGCCGTGCGGCTGCTACAAACGGACTTCCATTTCCGAAAAGTGTTCCATTTGAAGGGAGGCCTGCAGGCCTGGCAGGCAGCCGAATTGAGCCGGTAGCTCGTTTACCGGTCCGGGCAGCGCGAGCTTTAGGCCGGCTCGAAATGCCCGGTTTCGGGATTCAGCAGCTCGCGTTCGGAGCCCTCCATTTCCAGAATGAGATCCGGCCCGTAGGCTTTGGCCGGCGTTTGAAACCCAGGAGGTGCATGGCCCGCAACCACTTTCTGGGCGATATGCCAGGCGAAAAAGGCCGTGAGGGTATAGCCCTCCGCACAGGTGAGCCGAGCCTGACGCACCGTTCCCTTGGCATTCGACACCTGCCCCCACACCAGGCTTTGGCTGTCCTGGCGCTGCTCTTCGGTAGGGCCCGGCGCCCGTTTCGCGATGCGTTTCTTCACCTGTTTGCGCACCCACTCCCGGCGCAATAGCCAGCCCAGCCGGCGCTGCCACTTCACCCAACGGTAGGCTTTGGGCGATATGCCCACATAAGTCTCGATATTGGGGATACCCGTGGAGTACCAGGCCGTGGACACATCGCCCCAGGGGATGGTCATCACAAAACGCGTCTTCCCTTTGAAAGGTACGGTGCGCGTTTTGTGCCCGATGGGTACGCGAGTGATCTCCCCATCGGATCGCACGGCGCCTTTCTGACCCAGGTTTTCGGCCATGGTCGTAGCCGTGCCGCGAGACACTCCGCCTCCCAGGGCCGAAAAGGCCAGCTGTAAATGGGTGGCATCGGGCAACTGCTTTTTCAGGAACAATGCCATGCAATCGGTCGGTACCACATCAAAACCGGTGCCGGGCATAAGCATAATGCCGGCTTTGGCAGCGCGCTCTCCATAGCGGGCGGCCAGCTCAAATACCTGGATCTCTCCCGTAATATCCAGATAGTGCACACCGGCTTTCAGGCAAGCCTCCAGCATGGGTTGAGCAGTGTACATGAACGGCCCCGCCGCGTGGATGACGGCCGTCACATCGTGCAGATGCTTGGCAATATCGGGAGCGTGCAGGTCGAAAACCCGATGAGGCATATCGAGGGTCCCGGCCAGCGTTTCCAGTTTGTCGCGGGAGCGTCCGGCCAGGATGACTTGTTGGCCGAGCCGGCGGGCTTCTTCGGCGATCAGTTTGCCGGTGTAACCGTAGGCACCGTACAGCAGTAGGCTCATAAAATGCGGGATTTGGGTCGCACTAAAGTACCAACAAATTGCAACCCCGCAAGTCCGAATGATCCAGCCGACCCAATACCTCAAAGGATCCATCCGGGTAAACACGCCCCAGGTCTTCGGTAGCGATAAAGCTGACGGTATCCGAGTTCGCCAGGTCGACGATGTTGAGCACGCCCGTCTTTCCCGCTGATGGGGCTGCAAACGGGTCGGTGATCTCGCGCGTGTGCACCTGCATGCCCGGAACCGGCCGAAAGATACCGCCCCCAAGGGAATACGCCTGGGAGAACAGCTCCGTCATTCCGTATTCGGAAAGCACCTCCGGGATACCGAACCCCCTGCGCAGGTGGTCATGCACCTCTTCGCGAACCATTTCGCGTCGCCGGCCTTTCATGCCGCCCGTTTCCATAACCTTCAGGTCGCGCCAGGGAAACGGACCTTTTTCAGCCAAGTCCAGCAGGGCAAAGGTGACGCCCAAAAGCAGGGTGGGCACCCCGGCTGCCAGCAGTTGATCGATACGCCGGATCAATTGCTCCGGCTGGTCCAGGAAAAAGCCGCTTTCCGGATAGCGCGACCGGCGAATGAAATGTCCGGCCATAGCCACCAGCGAAGAGCCTCCCCGCTCGAGGTAAGAAGGCAGCAGGGCCAGCACGGCATGGTCTTCCACCGGACCGAAAAAATGCCGGAAGCCCAGCTCGGTATGACGGTAATAAAAGGCCAGATCGCGCACGAAATGGCGGCTGGTGGCCCGGCCGGTGGTACCGCTGCTCGTAAAAACGGCCTCGGCCGGCCAGGTGCCGCTGTGGATTTCGTGAGTCTTAAACAGGCCGATGGGCAGGAAGGGGATCTCGGCCGTCCCTCTTACGCGCCGGGGGTCCCGCCCTAAAAGCGCAACATACTGCCGGTACACCGCATTGTGCTTCACCTGATGCCGGAAGGCGGCCAGCGCCAGCTCGTCAAAAGTCTCACCTGACGGACGAGCCATCAGACGCTCCAATCGTTCGCGAAATTGGTCATTTGGCATACCATTCAGCTAAACTAAACCCCCGTGTCCAACCGTTTACCTAGATAAATACAACGAACATGCGCCAAGTGATCGCGTCTCTTTTCCTCCTGGCCGTGCTGGGGCCGCTCAGCAGTTGTATCAGCCCCCCGGATTACCCGGATGAGCCCGTGATCGAGTACATTCGCCTGAATAAAACGACGGTCGTGCAAGGGAATGCCGTGGAAGACACCCTGGAGGTCTTCTTCTCCTTTACCGACGGGGACGGCGATCTTTCCTTCCCCAGAGGTACCCTCGACAGTTCCGACATTTTCTTTCGCGACAGCCGAAACGATTTCGTGTACGCGCAAACCCTGCCCGAGATCCCCCAGGAAAACGTGGCCAACGGCATTTCGGGTGAGATTTCCGTAAAGGTACCCAACCAGTTCAGCATTATCTGCTGCATTCCACCCAACGGCGCGCCCCCCTGCACCGCCAACGATCTGTTCCCCACCGATACCTTCTTTTATTACATCACCATTCGCGACCGGGCCGGAAATTACAGCAATGAGATCCAGACCGATTCCATTGTCGTTTTGTGCAATTGAGAGCCTGTGGCAGTAAAGATCCGTTTCGGGAAAAGAGGGTCTGTTCTTACCTGCCCGTCTCATCCTTGCTCTCCCCCTGGGCGACCCAGTCTACGTCCTTTCGCAACCAGGCGTTCGTTTCGGCTTCCTTGCTCTGCGGTGCCGGCTTGTGATCGTAATGCCAGGCAGCCAGCGGTGGCAGGCTCATGAGAATGGACTCGGTGCGCCCCTGGGTGTCCAAACCAAATTTAGTGCCCTTGTCCCACACCAGGTTGAACTCGACGTATCGTCCGCGGCGCAGGCGTTGCCACTGCTGCTCGCGCTCACCGTAGGGCATATCCTGGTTTTGTTGTAAGAGGTGAAGGTAAATAGGGGCAAACGCTTCCCCGACATCGCGCACAAAGGCAAAGGCGCGTTCGCGGTCGGGCTCCTGGAGCCGGTCGAAAAAGATGCCTCCCACGCCCCGTGTTTCCCGGCGATGCTTCAGGTAGAAATACTCGTCGGCCCAGGTTTTGAAGCGGTCGTAGTAATCGGGATGATGGCGGTCGCAGACCGCTTTGAGTTGGCGGTGAAACCAGGCAGCCTGCCCCACATCTACATAGTGTGGTGTGAGATCGATGCCGCCGCCAAACCACCAGGGGCCTTCCTCCAGCTCGAAGTAGCGCACATTCATATGAATTATGGGCACTCGGGGACTCACCGGATGTAGCACAATGGAAACGCCGGTGGCCAGAAAAGCAGCCGGCTCTACGTCCAGCGCGCGAGCGATCTTTTCGGGCATCTGGCCTTGTACGGCCGAGAAGTTGACCCCGCCTTTTTCGATGCGCGCACCCTCCAGGATCCGGGTCCGGCCGCCACCGCCGCCCGGACGCTCCCAGAGGTCTTCCCGAAAGCTGCCTCCGCCATCCGCTTCTTCCAGTGCCCGGCAGATATCGTCCTGCAGCCGGCGAAAGGCCCCGGTGATCATTCCGGCATGCACCTCGCTCATCGTCCGCGCTTTTCCTGTACGGCGGCTACGTTTTTCTTGCTGCTGCCCACAAAGATTTCCTCATCCATGACGATGACCGGCCGGTTCAGAAAGGTATATTCCTCCAGAATAAGTCGCCGGTAATCGGCCTCCGCCAGTTCCTGTTCGTGCAGGCCCATAGCGCGATATTTGCGGGCTCGCCGGCTGAACAAAGCCTCGTAGCTGCCGGCCAGCTTTTTCATGTGGTCCACTTCCTCTTCGGTGAGGGGTTGGCTTTTGATCTCGCGCAACTCGAAATCATCCAGGGGCTGAAGCTCCTCCAGGATGCGCTGACAGGTTTTGCAGGTAGCTAGGTGAAAAATTTTCTTCATTGCAATCGCATTTCGGCACAAAAGTAGGACCTGCCTGCCTATTTTGTCTGGAAGAACCGTCAAAACCCATGTCTGCGATTCCGCCTTCCGAACTGATCCTGAATGCCGACGGCAGCATTTATCACCTCTGCTTGCTGCCGGAAGACGTAGCCGAGGTAGTGCTCACGGTGGGAAACCCGGAACGGGTGGCCCGCATTTCGCAACATTTTGATCGCTTTGACTGCCGCAAACAGAAAAGGGAGTTCATTACCCATACCGGCTGGATAGGCAGGCAACGCCTTACCGTGCTGTCCACCGGTATCGGCCCGGACAATATGGACATTGTTCTCAACGAACTGGACGCGCTGGTGAATGTGGACTTTCAAACGGGCCGGGTAAAGCCCGAACCGCAATCGCTGCAACTGATCCGCGTGGGCACTTCGGGCGGCTTGCAGCCCGACCTTCCGCTCGAGGACCTGGTCTGTTCGGCCTATGGCCTGGGGCTTGACAATCTGCTCCACTACTATCCCTATGCGCCCAACCTGGCCGAAGCGGAATTGTACGACGAGCTCCGCGTGGTGCAGGAGCATACCGGCCTTTTTCCTCAGCTTCCCTATCCGGCCGAAGCCGACCACGGGCTGCTGGAAACCTTCGGGCGGCAGATGCGATCCGGCATCACCCTCACCAGCCCGGGTTTTTACGGTCCCCAGGGGCGAAGCATTCGTCTGAAAAGCCGGCTGGATAATCTGGCCCCGCTCCGGGCCTTTCGCTATCGCGGCCTGGCCATTACCAACTTCGAGATGGAAACGGCAGCCCTGTATGCGCTGAGCCGCCTGCTCGGGCACAGAGCCATGTCATGCAGTGTGCTGTTGGCCAATCGCGCTTCGGGGGCATTCAGCCGAACCCCTCAGAAAGCCGTGGACAAGCTCATCCGTAAGGTCTTGGAAATCATACTCCAACGCACTGAAGGCTAGCAGGCCACTTTACCCCGCCACGGCCGCTTTGGCTTTCTGGTGGTCGCTCAGGAATTTTTCCAGGCCGATATCCGTAAGCGGATGGTTGAACATGCCCATAATGGAGTTCAGGGGGCAGGTCACCACATCCGCTCCGGCCCGGGCAGCATCCACAATGTGCTTGGAACTGCGGATGGAAGCGGCCAGTATCTCGGTATCGTAAACCTGAATGGCATAGATCTCGGCGATCTGGGCGATGAGTTCCATGCCGTTCCAGTTGATGTCGTCGATACGGCCAATGAAGGGCGACACATAGGTAGCGCCGGCCTTGGCAGCCAGGATGGCCTGGGCCGGAGAGAATACGAGGGTACAGTTGGTATTAATGCCCAGTTCTGTCAGCGTACTCAGGGCCTTCACCCCGTCGACGATCATGGGGATCTTCACAACAATATTGGGGGCCAGGTCGGCCAGCAGTCGGCCTTCCTCTACCATGCCCTGGTAATCCGTGGCGATCACCTCAGCGCTCACATCGCCCTCTACGATCTCGGCAATGGCCTGGTAGTGCTTGTAAATGTTTTCCTGTCCGCTGATGCCCTCCTTGGCCATCAGGGAAGGATTGGTGGTCACCCCGTCGAGTATGCCCAGCTCGTGAGCTTCGCGGATGTCGTCGAGGTTGGCCGTATCGATGAAGAATTTCATGGCAGTGATTTTAAAACTGCCGTAAAGATAGGAAGAATGCCAAGGCGGGAGCAGGAAAAAAATAAGGTGAGCAGACACATCGCACCGCTCAACCTGCCTACCCTTGCTCCGTTTCCGGCCTGGGGGGGTTCAGCGGGAGCTGGTCGTGTGACGCCCACCGGAGGACAAAGGTACATTCTTTTTTCGGGAGGCCCAAAGAATTCCCAATCCCCTGCCGGCACCTCAGGATTCCTTGGGAATGACCTCGGTCTGTTCGCCGAAATATTGCACGAAGCGCTGCATATCCGATGCCAACTCCTTGTTCTGGGTGGCCCGGAAGTATGTATCGGCCATGGACCGCAGGCTGTGGTAAAAAAGGCGGTCCATCTCAACTACCTGCATGTCCTTGGTCCACAAGTCAATTTTCAAAGTCTCCCGGTGTTCTTTATCGAACAGCGACAGCAAAAAGGCTTTGCACTCCTGAGGAGTTTCAGCCGAGGGGTTGTCTTCGGCCTGCCAGTCGATGCGTATCGGCACGTTCTCTTCATCCAGGCCAACGCGAATGCGGATCTCTTTAGTGGTTTTCACTTCGCTCATGGTCATTATCGTTCTTGCAAGCGTTTGGTAATCGGAGCTGCCAGGGCTTCCAGTTCTTCGTTGGGGTGCAGGAAAAATCCCGGTTCCAGCAACTGGGCCGCGCGCACCATCGCCAGAGCGACGGTCTCCGCTTCCATGGGGCGGACTGCGGCCAGCCGCCCGCCACTCAGGAAGTCGGCGCCTCGAATAACGCGGGCAGCCAGGACCTCGCCCAGGCGAAAAGCTTTTCGCTTGCCGTCGAGCACGGAAGGCCGGAACAGATGAATAGCCCAAAAGGGCAAGGCCCGCACCGCTTCTTCCAACTGGCCCTTGACCTGACTGTAGTAGAAGGGCGAATCCACATCGGCCCCTACTGAAGATACCAGCAAGTACTGATGGGCACCTTGCTCTGCGCTCAGGCGGGCCAGCTGATAGGCATAGGTAAAGTCTACCCGGTAAAAGGCTTCTTTGCTGCCGGCCTGCGCTCGCGTTGTGCCCAGACAGCTGAATACGTCGTCGGCGCTGAACAGGTGGCGAAAGGATTCCAGTTGCTCAAAATCTATGATTTCCTGCTGCAACTTGGGGTGGGTCCGGTCCAGCCGTCGACGGCCCAGCGTGCGCACCTCAGCGTAATAAGGCGACTGCAGAAGCTGCTCGACCAGGCTGCGGCCCACCAACCCGGTGGCGCCGAATACAAGGGCCGTCTTTTTGCTTTGGGACAATTCCATAAATCGGGAATAAAGCGAATCAGAAAGGGGTTCTAGTCATCCTGCACCAGCAGGTCGGGGTAATAGGTAGCACCAATGCCGCCCCAGATGCCGAGACCTCCTTCAATGTTGTTGTCGATGACGGTATAGTTGGAAAAGGGGCCCTGGTTGGCCCGGTTAAATTCCAGGGTATTCCAGAAATCGAAATGGGCCTGATCGATCGTGGTCCATTTGACGAGCACCGTGTCCCCCAGGCGATAAAAACCGAAGGTGCTGGGATCAAAATCGGTATTGGGCTCCTCGGCCTTGGGCAGGGGAACTTCCACGGGCTTACCATTGATGAGCCGGTCGTCTACTACCGAGTTGAAAGGGCTGCGCAAGGGTTCGCTGTTGATCTGGGTCTGGTAGCGGTAAAAGTTGGTTTCATCGCCCGGTTCCTGAAAGAAAATACGCAATTCGCGCAGGGTGTCACTGGGTTCCCCAGGGGTGGGGAAAAAGGCCAGGGAATCCAGCCGGACGAGCGGCGGAATGGTCGTGGTGGCCCTCAGCTGCTGGCCATCGGCCTCCACCTCCAGCTCGTAGGTCTTCCCCACTTCACCCAACATTTGGAAAGACAGGTCGACGTAGACACAAAAGTTAAAACCCACACCGCTGAGGTCCAGCCCGAACAATTGCTGGGCGAGGGCGATCTGTTCGGGAGTGAGTTCGGAAAGGCATACCTCTTGTAGCGTCACCTCCCGGTCGCCCTCCCGCACCCGGATTACGGCATCCCGAACAAAGATCTGGGAGAACTGCTCGGCATCGATCTCCTGGAAAAAAGGAACCGAACGGGTGAGTATGACGAAGGGGGGCGAAGGGCGCTCACCGCCTTCGATATAGCCTTCTACCACCAGGCTGGGCGGCGTATCGGGCACATCGGGAATGAATTCTTCTTCACAAGCCGTCCAGGTGAAGGCCAGGGAAAGAAGCAGGTAAAACCGAAGGTTTTTCATAGACAGGTTCAACTTAGGCGACGGGCATTCACTCCGGATATCGGTTTGAATTTGAGTCGTATGGAGTTTCCGATGACCACCACATCCGAAAAAGCCATAAACAAGGCACCCCACATGGGGTTGAGCAGACCGGCTGCGGCTATGGGAATGGCCACAATATTGTACGCAAAAGCCCAGAAAAGGTTTTGCCGAATGGTCAAAACCGTCTCTTTGCTTAGGGCATGAGCGGTTTGCAGGTGGTCGAGTCGGCCGTTCAGCAGAACGATTTGAGCCGACTGTATGGCCACTTCCGACGCATCGCTCAGGGAAACGCCTACAGATGCCCGGGCCAGGCTGGCCGCATCATTGATGCCGTCGCCCACCATGGCCGTCGGCTGGCCGGCACTCAGGGTCTCGATCACGCGAAGTTTGTCGTCCGGCTTTTGTTCGGCGTAGACCTTGGCAATGCCCAGTTCCCGGGCTACGGCCTCCGTTTTAGCCTGCCGGTCGCCACTCAGAATGTAAGTCTCGATCTTCTGACCGTCCAGATATTGGATCAGGGGCCGGGCTTCCGGTTTAACGGAATCGGCCAGAGACAAGGTCGCCAGGGGGCGGTCGTTTTGCCAGAGGGTCACCTCGGCGACCTGGCCTGCCCGGTTTTCTGCTGAGCGGCCAATGCGGTACCGGTTGCCCTCGGCATCCGTAGCCCGCAATCCTTCCCCCTTCACTTCTTCGACCTGGAGCTCTCCCAGGTCGACGCCGTTGAGGCGCCCTTCCATGGCTTTGATCAGCGAGCGGGCAATGGGGTGCGAGGAATGGCGCTCCAGTTCGTAGATGAGGGCGTGAACGCGGGCCTTGTCCGGGCTGTGATAATCCAGGTCGACCAACTGGAAGGCCCCTGTGGTGAGGGTTCCCGTCTTGTCGAATACCATGCGGCGAATGCCGGCAAATTGCTCCAGGGTTTGCCCTCCCCTGACCAGCACCCCATTCCGGGCCAGGCGCCCCACGCCCACCATGACGGCCGTAGGTGTGGCCAGTCCCATGGCGCAGGGGCAGGAGATGACCAGCACGGCAATCGCGTTCATAAGTGCCTGCTGAAATACCACTCCAAAAGCGAAATGTCCGACCAGCAGAGTCAGCAGGGCAATGCCTAGCACCACCGGCACAAAGACCGCACTGATGCGGTCGGCCAGGCGCTGGATGGGCGGCTTGTCCTGCTGAGCCGTCTTGACCAGCTCGATCATCTGCCCCAGTACAGCATCTTTACCGATGGCCGTTACTTCCAGGCGGGCATTGCCCTGCAGAAGCAAAGATCCGCCCACCATCCGATCACCTGCCGACTTCAAAACCGGCTCGCTCTCGCCCGTCAGCAGGCTTTCGTCGACCAGGCCGCTTCCGGATCGGATCAGGCCGTCGGCCGGCACTTTGTCGCCCTCGTTAACCTGCAGCAGATAGCCCGGCCGGAGTTCTTCGCGCGCTACGCGCACCATCGTTCCCGAGGGCATGATGCGACGAGCCTGCTGAGGCTGCAGCGCAGCCAGATCGCGTATGGCGGATGTGGTTTGCTGCACCGCCCGTTTTTCGAACCAATTGCCCAGCAGCACCAGCGCGATAATGGTGGCGCTGGTCTCGTAAAAGAGGTAGTCGGGCTCCTGCAGAAAGGTGCCGATCAGGCTGTAGACAAAGGCTGCCGTACTGCCCATGAAGATCAGCACGTCCATATTGGGTACGCCGCCGCGAAGGGAACTCAGCGCGCTGTGGCCGAAGTGCAAAAAGCCGATGATGAAAGGCGGAAGACAGACGAGCAGCTGAACCCAGGGGTTATCCAGAAAGGGGATGGCCAGTCCTGCCATCATCAGCAGGTGATGAAGCAACAGGGGCAGCGCGAAAGCTGCACTGATGAGGAGCTTGCGCTCCAACGTCCACCAACTTTCTTTCGAATCGCCTTCCCTGACGACCTGGTAGCCCAGTTTATCGATCCCCCGCTTGACCTGATCCAACTCCAGACCGGAATCGCCCAGCCGGAAGCGAACCTCCTTAGTGGAAAAGTTGACGTACACATCATCCAACCCCTTTCGCTCCAGAAAGCGGTGGATACTGGCTGCACAATTGTTGCAGTCCATACCCTCCACTTTCAGTTCAATGAGATTTCCGGCCTTGGCTGACATGTTACCTCCTTTCGTAGTTTTGTGCAGAATGGGAAATTCCACGAGCCTGCCCCAAACAAATGTAGCGGCATTTATCTTGAATACGTGGCAATACAACCATGAGTTTCATCATCAAAACACCTTTTATCATGAAAACGTATCCCCTATTCCTCTTGTTGGCCCTGATATTACTGGGTTGTGGCCCGGCGAATAATGCCGGAGAGCAGGAGGCCGAAGCGGAAGCCATGGACGAGAAGGAGTCCGCGATGCGCTATACCCTCACGCCGTTCACCGAGTCGCAGAGCTACCCCGAAGCCAAAATGACCGGCATGACCTTCAAGGACGGCGTATTCGATTTCGAGTTTGAGAACTACGAGCTCAAGATCCAGACCCCGGATGCCGACGCCAAGATGTGCGCCAACTCAGGCAAGGGGCAACACATTCACCTCATTGTAGACGATCAGCCCTATGCGGCCAAATACGAACCGTCTTTCGACTACGAGATCGAAGAGGGCGAACATCACATTCTGGCCTTTTTGTCCCGTTCCTACCACGAGAGCATCAAAAACGGTCAGGCCTATCTCGCCCAAAAAACGACGGTGGAGAGCAACACCATAGTCGAAGCGGAAGACATTGCCGGCCCCATGTTGTTTTACAGCCGTCCGAAAGGCACCTATGTCGGAGAAAAAGATACGCGCAAAGTGATGCTGGATTACTTCCTGGTGAATATCACTCCCGAAATGGGCTATAAAGTAAAGGCCGATATCAACGGTGAAGAACATCTGCTCGACACCTGGCAGCCCTACTACATCGAAGGGCTTCCCATGGGGGAAAACACCATCACGCTCACCCTGCTGGACGCCGACGGACAGCCGGCCGACGTACCGCTCAACCCCGTGAGCCGGACCTTCACCCTCAAAGCCGATCCCATCGAGCAATAATCCGGCGGCCCGAAAAGCCCGATCCCATTCCGGGACCGGGCTTTTTTTTCGGCCGGCAAAGGGCATTCGGATATCGGTATTTTTCTGAAAATGCCTAGTTTCACCGGCAAACACCTCCATCCCGATGAAAAAGATACTGGTAGCCAACCGTGGAGAAATTGCCCTTCGCGTCATGCGCACCGCCCGAAAGATGGGCATAGAAACGGTCGCCGTTTACTCCGAAGCCGATCGCCGATCGCCCCACGTTCGTTTTGCCGACGAGGCCGTATTGCTGGGGCCCCCGCCCTCCAATCAGTCGTATCTGCGCGGTGAGCACATTATTGCCCTGGCCAAGGAGCGCGAAGTAGACGGCATCCATCCCGGTTATGGCTTTCTCAGCGAAAACGCCGTCTTTGCCCAGGCCGTGGAAGATGCCGGCATGACCTTCATCGGGCCCGGCCCCAAGGCCATAGAGACCATGGGCAGCAAGTTGGCGGCCAAGGAGGCCGTCAAACAATACGACGTGCCCATGGTACCGGGTATAGACGAATCCATCGCCGATGTGAACAAAGCCATGAAAATAGCTGCCGACATCGGCTATCCGGTCCTCATTAAAGCCTCAGCCGGCGGCGGCGGCAAGGGAATGCGCGTCGTAGAGCGCGAAGCCGACCTCAAGGAGCAAATGGAGCGGGCCATCAGCGAAGCGACCTCCGCCTTTGGCGACGGTTCGGTCTTTATCGAAAAGTTCATCACCGCTCCCCGGCACATCGAAATCCAGATCCTGGCCGACAAGCACGGCCATATTATTCACCTCTTCGAACGCGAGTGCAGCATTCAGCGCCGCCATCAAAAAGTGGTGGAGGAAGCGCCCTCGGCCGTACTGACGCCGGCCCTGCGCAAGCAGATGGGCCAGGCCGCCGTCATGGTGGCCAAGTCTTGCGGGTACGTGGGCGCGGGCACCGTCGAATTTCTGGTGGATGCCGGCCTCAATTTCTACTTCCTGGAAATGAATACGCGCCTTCAGGTGGAGCACCCGGTCACGGAATTCATCACCGGAATCGACCTGGTGGAACAACAGATCCGCATCGCAAGGGGCGAAAAGCTCGCCATCGCCCAGGAGGACCTCACCATCGAAGGCCATGCCATGGAGCTGCGGGTCTATGCCGAGGATCCATCCAACAATTTCCTGCCCAGTGTGGGCAAGCTGGAGCGGTATATCCGGCCGCAAGGCGAAGGCATCCGGCTCGACGACGGCTATGAGGCCGGAACGGATATTCCCATCTACTACGACCCGCTGATCTCCAAGCTGGTCACTTACGGGTCCAGCCGGGCCGCCGCCATTCAGCGCATGCGCGAAGCGATCGCAGCCTATGAGATCGAAGGGGTAGCCACGACCCTACCCTTTGGCCGCTTCGTTATGGATCATCCCGCCTTTATCAGCGGCCACTTCGATACGGGCTTCGTGGGAAAATACTTCGACAAGGAAAAGCTGGAAACGACCGAAAAGCAAAAAGCGGAACTGGCTGCCCGCCTGGCCGTGCACCTGTATCAGGACCACAGGCATGCCCTGCGGGTGCCGGAAGTCAACGGCCCCGGCTGGCGCCAAAAACGCTGAGGATCTTCGAGCTTGCCAGGACCGGCGGCCGGGCCGGGCGGAAAGCCCGTACTTCAGGTGTGAAAAGCCAGAATCCGCGCCGGTTGTCCCCACATGACTGCCGTTTCGGCATCCACCTCCCTGAGGGTCAGATTTACCTTCTTGCCTTCGGTTTTGAGTTGTTCGGGAAAGTTGAGCGGGAGCCACTCCCGGCCCTCATCGTCGATGATGCCCCAAAAGCCTCCCTCCAGCTTTTTATGTACGACCCGACCGGATATGCGCTTTTTTGCCATGGTGAAATCGTTTTCCGCTAAGGTAGGGGCGATTTGTCTTCTTCCATCATTTTTTCGATCGTTCGCTGAAACTGCCGGATCAATTCATTCTGCTGGGCAACGGTTTGCTTCAGTTGTTGCACCTCATCCAGCAGGTAGCGCTGCACGTTCTGCGGAGCCGGCAGAAAGGGGCTGACCTTGGAGCGCACATGCCAGATCTCGCGCAGGTCCGTTAGCTGAATGGGAAAAGGATCGTAGAACGAATTGTCGGAGAGGAGCTCAAGTTGCCCGGCACCGGGATCGAGCCGCCGAACGCGCTTGACCAATACATCGCCTTTCGTGACCAGCACATAGACGTAGTGATCCTTCAGGCTATGCGTCCAGCTTTCGGGTTCCACATAACTGCAGACCACTTTATCGCCTTCGTACAGCGTGGGTTCCATGCTGTCGCCGGCCACGTCGAAGGAGCGGTGCGTGCCGTTCTTGTACCTGTAATCGGGCAGGGTGTAGGTGGGCAGTTCGTTGATGAACTCGGGGTTTCCGAGTTCAGAGGCGTAACCGGCCTGGGCGGGGACGGGAACGTGCAAAATGCGCTCCGCTCCGTCGCCGTCCGTCACGATCGACAAAATGCGGAATGCATCCGTTCCGCTTTCGCTCATGAATAGCGGCCCCTCGCCGGTACACAGGTAAATGGGATTGAACTGGTAGGTTTCTACCGCTTTGCGCATGAGCTCGATGGTCACATCGCGCCTTCCTTTCAATATTTCGCTTAAACTCTGGGGAAGATAATCCAGAGACAAGGCGAATTGTCGGCTGGACCGAACGCGCTTCTCCTCTTTGAGTTTATTGTGACACTTAATAAACCGCTGAGTAACAACGCTATTCATATTTTTTAAATATTTGTGCCGGGGGTATCTTTCAAATGTAATAAATAAAACCTAGAATATCCTAAACACTCGCAAAAAAGCGACAGCCAAAAGGGAGGGCCCAGAAGGCGGATGAGCTCACGGAGAGGAGAAATCCCGTCTCTGCATGGTAAGGACCGATCGCGGTCTCTGAAAAGGCAGGGCGTTAGGGCTTCGGGCTTATCGCCTTACTCAGAGCGGAAAACCAAATGAGTCACATGGGAAAGTGCCGGCCTTTACCGGCGATCGGGACGGCAGAAGAGAAACTTCTCGGGAGAGCCGTCAGAAATCATCGGGCAGACTCGCTTCCAGGGCTTTCACGATGTCGATGAAGTCGTCCGCTTTCAGCGAAGCCCCCCCTACCAGCCCGCCGTCCACATCGGGTTGTTCGAAGAGTTCGGCAGCATTGGCGGGCTTGACGCTGCCGCCGTAGAGGATCGTGGTCTTTTCGGCTCGTTCGGCACCGTAGGCCTCTTCGATCAGCGAGCGAATGAAGGCGTGCATGTCCTGGGCTTGTTTCGGCTTCGCCGTTTTTCCGGTACCGATGGCCCAGACCGGTTCGTAAGCGATCACCACCTGATCCCATTGCCCGGGATCTACGGCTTCAAAAAGGCCTTTTTCGAGCTGGGCTTTTACCGTCTCCTCGTGCTTCTTGGCTTCGCGTTGCTCCAGCTTCTCCCCACAACAGAAAATGGGTCGCAACTGATGCTTCAAGGCAGCTTGCACCTTCCGGCTCAGCAGGGCGTCGTCTTCTCCAAAATACTCCCGCCGTTCGCTATGCCCCAGGATCACGTAGGTAGCTCCTGTAGAACGCACCATGGCCGCCGACACCTCGCCGGTGAAAGCGCCCTGCGGCTCCTGATGGCAGTTTTGGGCCGCCACGTGTAAATTGGAAATGCCGCGGGTGAGGTTGTCGGCATTTTTCAGCTGAATGAAAGGCGGGGCGAGCACCACCTGAATTTCGGTGGGCTGCAAACTTTCGATGATCTTCAGGATGAGGTCGCGGCCTTCGTTGTAATCCGTATTCATTTTCCAGTTGCCGGCCGCCATGCGCTGACGAGAGGGTTGAGCCATAGGTATTGTCCTGGGTTTTGGGTTATAAATTGAGTCCGGCCGCGGCCTGTTTGTGCTTCCCCGCTGCCCGAAACCGCCGAAAAACCTGATCACCCGGCCGGCAGGGTCGCGGGCGCAGGCGGCCCGGTGCTACGTGCTGCAAAATAGAAAACTCCTGAGAAAGGAACGGGCAACTATTGTCCATGGGGCTGGAACGATCGGCAGCAGTCATTCCTTTTTCGACCCGCCCGTATGCCAGGCATACCCCAAGCCCACTTGCCCCCAGAACAAGCCGTTGTTGGCCAGGCTAAAGCCGAGGCTGATGACCGGACTGCGTTGCTTTTGCCGGGCGGTCAGAAAAACCAGTTGGCCGCCGACCATAAAGTACGATTGGTCGTTGTCGAGAGCCGGCAACGGATTGCCCATCGGATCTTCCAGTACCGTCTCGAACCGATCGAAAAGAAGATTCGCTTTCAGCCCGATGCCAAAGCGCTCCCAGAACATTCCCCCCAGCCCGAGGCCGGCCACATGGGTTTCTCCGTCCGTGGCATATTCGGGCATGAAATACATGGGCTGAGTGGCAAAAAAACCACCCAGGCCGGCTGCGAAGCGCGTCTCATTTTCCGTAGCCAGGCCGGTAAGGGAAAAAGAGCGCACAGCGCCGAAGTCGGCTACGGGGCCTATCCACCACCCCTGGGCTTGCAGGGGGATACATCCGGCCGTGAGAAGAAACGCTGCCCAAAGGCAGCGGTACAGTGCGGTTGAAATGGTCATAGGCGGTGCCGTCTGCTTGTAATACGGTTTTCAGGATAAAATGACCTTTCTACCAAGACCTATTTTATCCTGAAAACCATAAAGGTAACGTGAGGTTGGAGTTGAAGCTAGTCGCTAAATTGATGAATGTCAAAACCTCAGGTTGTAGAAGCTAGATTGTAGAATGCTAGTAAGACATGCTGACGTCCCTATACCCTCTACCTGCTACCCTCTACCGGGAGGTTGGGCCTTGGCTACCTTCACCTTACGAAATCTGCCATGCCCAACCTCACGTTAAAGGTAGAAAACCGGAAAGGTTCCCAAAAGAAAGCGACGGATCGGGCTTTTCGGCATCTATTCGTATTTTTTCGATCGAAACGAGCAGGCTATGAAATTTGGCAAGTTGGCGCAGATCGAGGATGTGGACTTTTCCCTGCCGCCGGACCATCCCAAGACCGGGCCGGCGCTGGCGAATTTACCTGCGCGTACGGGGGCTATGGCGATATACCTGGGCTGCACCGGCTGGTCTATGAAAGACTGGGTGGGTACGGTCTATCCGGCCAAAACCCCGGCCAAGGGATACCTGGAAGCCTACGGTCGCCAATTCAACACCATCGAGCTAAACACCACGCACTACCGCATCCCGACGATGGAGACCGTAGACCGCTGGCTGAACGAAACCCCGGCCGATTTCAGGTTTTGCCCCAAGGTGCCGCAGGTCATCAGCCACAGCCGCGACCTGGGCCTTCAGTCGGATTCCCTGAATGCCTTTATCCGGGCGATCGGCCGCATGGAAAGCCGACTCGGTTGCTGCTTCATCCAGCTTCCCCCTCATTTCGCAAGCGGTAAGGCCGAACTGTTGCTCAGCTTTTTGCGGGCCTGGCCGGCGGAACTTCCCCTGGCAGTGGAATTTCGGCATGCCAGCTGGTTTGCCGGTGAACCCGGGGAAGCCAATGCGATGTTCGATAAGATGGAGGAGCTGAACGGAAAACACACCGTAATAACCGACGTGGCGGGAAGGCGGGATGTACTCCACATGCGTCTCACCGGCACCCTTGCCCTGATCCGGTTCGTGGGCAACGGCCTGCACCCTACGGATTACGAACGCGCAGATGCCTGGGTACAGCGGTTGGTGAGTTGGGCCGAACAGGGCTTGCACGAGTTGTATTTTTTTCCCCACCAGCCGGACAACGTCAAGGCCCCTCAAATGGCAGCCTACCTGCTGGAAAAGCTGCAGGCTGCCGGCCTGGACCGCGTGCGTGGCCCCCGCATTCAGCCCCGAAACCCCCAATACCGTTTGTTTGACTGAGAAAATCGAATCCATGGTCTCGAATAAAAGCGCCCGAAGCGAAGAAACCCTCTCAAATTTCACGCCCAGCCCCAGCGTGCTCAGCACCGAGGACGGGCTGCCATTCATTGCGCGAGATATCAGCTGGCTGTCGTTCAACTACCGGGTGCTGCAGGAGGCCATGGATCCCACCGTTCCCCTTTTCGAGCGCATCAAATTTCTGGCCATTTATTCCTCCAACCTGGACGAGTTCTTCCGGGTGCGCATGGCCAACCACCGCAACCTTCTCCGGCTCGAGAAAAAAACGAAGCTGGAGCTGGAGATCTCGCCCAAAAAACTGGTGAAAGAGATCCAGCGCATCGTCAACTTGCAGCAGGAGCAGTTCAGCAATATTTTCGAGTACCAGATCATACCTGAGCTCAAGCAGCAAGGCATTTACCTCCTGCGGCGCCTGGACCTGGACCCGCATCAGCAGGAGTTCGTAGAAAACTACTTCCGCGATCACATGCTCCCCTTCGTGCAGCCGGTACTCTTGGTCGGCAGCCGGATACGTCCCTTCCTCAACAATGCTGCCCTCTACCTCACCGTGCTCATGCACGCCAAGGACACCCCGGAAGAGGAACACGAGTTCGCCCTCGTCAAGATCCCTTCCGACTACCTGCCGCGCTTTGTGGAATTGCCGTCGGCCAGCAACCGCCGAGACCTCATCATGTTGGACGACATCGTGCGCCACAACGTTTCCTACCTGTTTCCGGGCTACAAGATCCTGGACACCTACTCCATAAAACTCACCCGCGATGCGGAGCTGTACATAGACGATGAATTCTCCGGCGATCTCGTCAAGAAGATCAAGGACAGCCTGGTCAAGCGCAATGTGGGGCCGGCCTCCCGCTTCGTGTACGATCGCGAAATGTCTTCCGACCTGCTGAAGTTCCTCATTGAGGTCTTTGAACTGGAGAAATACGACATCCTCAAGGAGGGCCGCTATCACAACAATTTCGACTTCTTCCGCTTTCCCGACTTCGGAATGCAGCACTTGAAGAACCCGCCCCTACCTCCCCTGCCCTACAGTCCGCTGGAGCAGGCCGGAGATTTCTTCGCGGCATTGCGCGATCAGGAACATCTCATCCACGTGCCCTACCATGCCTACGAGAGCGTCGTCCGTTTTTTCGAGGAGGCTGCAGCCGACCCCAAGGTCACTCATATTAAGATCACGCAATACCGCGTGGCAAAAAAATCGCGGATCATGCAGGCCCTTATGGACGCCGTGCAGGCCGGCAAACGAGTGAGTGTCTTCATCGAAGTCAAAGCCCGCTTCGACGAGGCCGCCAATCTGGAGTGGGGTGAAAAGCTGGAGCGGGCCGGCGTGGCTGTGCACTACAGCTTCCCGGGCGTCAAAGTGCACGCCAAGATCGCCCTGGTCCGACGTCTGGAAGGGGAGGATGCCAGGCTGTACACCTATTTATCTACCGGCAACTTCAACGAAGATACCGCCCGCGTATACAGCGATTTCGGGCTGTTCACCACCGATCATCGCCTGACGACCGAAGTTGCTCGCATTTTTTCCTTCCTGGAAACGGTCAAGGTACCCCAACAGAATTTCGAACATCTGCTGGTGGGCCAGTTCAACCTGCAAACGGAACTGGAAAAACTCATCGACTTTGAGATCGAACAGGCACGGAAGGGTCTGCCGGCCCGCATTGTACTGAAGATGAACAGCATACAGGACCGCTACATGATCGAGAAATTGTATGAGGCCAGCCGGGCCGGTGTGAAGATTCAGCTGATCGTGCGCGGCATCTGTTCTCTGGTGCCCGGCCTGAAGGACTTCAGCGAGAACATCGAGGCCTTCAGCATCGTGGATCGCTTCCTGGAGCACACCCGGGTTTTCCTCTTTCACAACGGCGGCAAAGAAAAAATTTACCTCTCCTCGGCCGACTGGATGGTGCGCAACCTCCACTACCGGGTGGAAACGGCCTTTCCCATTTACAATCCCGCCATTAAAGAGGAGATCCGCGACTTTCTCAACATCCAGCTCAACGACAACGTCAAGGCCCGCATACTGGACCAGGAAATGACCAATGCCTACCGGCAGACGGACTCCGACCTGGCCGTTCGATCGCAGATCGAGGTGTACTACTACACCAAGCGCCGGCTGGAGCGATGGGAAGAACAAAAACGCCTCGCGGATAGCCGCAGCCTGAATGCCTGAAAGCCAAGCTATTGTTAACTCAACTTTAATGCTGCATCGCGAATCCGTAAATTTTTTCGCCTCTTCTCTTGCAGAGGCCGGTTTCCTTGCCTTATATTTGCATCGCTTTTTACGAAAAGCACCTTTTCATGCGGATGTAGCTCAGCTGGTAGAGCGCAACCTTGCCAAGGTTGAGGTCGCGGGTTCGAATCTCGTCATCCGCTCATTAAAGGCCTTCCCGACATTTGGGAAGGCTTTTTTTTATTCATGGCGCAGCGTCCCCCTTCCTCCCGAACGGGAATAGCGCCTTCCCTCCCTTTTCCGGGTAGAGCTACCGGGCAACCGGTGGCTCTACCCGGAAAAAAACAGGGTTGAGATCGCGGGTTCGAACCATGACGCCGGGAACGGCAGAGCCGCTTCCCGGGTCATGGTGGTGACCGCAAGCGTCACCATCTCGTCATCCGCTCATTAAAGGCCTTCCCGACATTTGGGAAGGCTTTTTTTTTTATTCATGGCGCAGCGTCCCCCTTCCTCCCGAACGGGAATAGCGCCTT
>CAZQSF010000016.1:4684-8649 GCA_964595955.1 uncultured Saprospiraceae bacterium | reverse complement strand
GCCGCTTCCCGGGTCATGGTGGTGACCGCAAGCGTCACCATCTCGTCATCCGCTCTTAGAAAAGCCTTTCCGGTTTCCGGGAAGGCTTTTTTTGTCGGTTGTACCGCCTTATCTTTATCCGGTTTTCAGGGTAAAATGACCTTTCTACCAAGACCTATTTTATCCTGAAAACCGTGAATACCGCTTCAAGTATGAATCCCGCTTTCAAAATAGGTTCAGTTTCTGCATCCAACCTATTTTAAAGCGGGACAGGTCATCTCATACCTGAAACGGTATCAGGAGTCCGCGAGAGAGGAAAGGCAATCTATCTGACGAGGGAGAACGGGTATTTCATACTCACCCAACTGCCCGGGTGGCGGAATTGGTAGATCCTGACGACCTCACCTGCGGTTCGGTGTCAGCATTTCGCCCGAAGGGCTCAACGCGCAACTGCGCGATCGACTTGTGGGACGGAGGTGGGGAAATGTTGATATGCTATTTTCACCCAACTGCCCGGGTGGCGGAATTGGTAGACGCGCAGGACTTAAAATCCTGTGGCCAGTAGGCCGTATGGGTTCAAGTCCCATTCCGGGCACCGATCTGAGGCGATCAAAGGTTTTTTGATCGCCTTTCTTTTTTTGGCCGAAAGTTTTTTCTTGTTTTGGCAGCAAGACTAATTCCAACCCACCTCATGATCAAAACAGGTTTCCCATTTTTACTTCTGCTCTTTGGGGTTCATCTGGCACAGGCTCAACCGGACAGCCTGGTCACGGCCGCCTGGAAGGGCAACCTCAATCAGGTGGCTCGATTTGTATCCGAAGGAACCGAGCTCGACAAGCCGAACGCCTACGGCCTGACCCCCTGGCAAGCTGCCCAGCTGACCGGCCGGCGGAAGATGCTGGACTGGATGGCCGGTCAGGAGCCCGACACGCTCCAGAGCCTGCCCGAGCGATCGGCCCTGGCTGACTGGCTGTTCAGCCCCCTGAAGGAAGAGGGACTACCCGGTGCTGCCGCTCTGGTCGGCCGGGGCGAAACTGTCCTTTTTGCACAAGGGTACGGCCTGGCCACCGTTTCGCCGCCCGAATCGGTAGAGTCCCAGACCGTCTTTCGCATCGGCAGCCTGACCAAACAGTTCACGGCAGCGGCCATCCTCAAACTGGCGGAAGAAGGCAAGCTGAAGCTGGAAGACACCCTCTCCACCTGGCTGCCCGACTTCCCCGGCGGCAACCGCATCACGGTACATCGCCTGCTCAATCACACCTCCGGCATCCATTCCTACACCGAGGAAGCCGACTTCCTGAAGGCGGTCCGCTCGCCCATTGAACCCCAACGTCTCCTGGAAAAGATCGCCACCTATCCACCGGACTTCCGCCCGGGCGCAGCCTGGAAATACTCCAATTCGGGCTACTTCATCCTGGGCTACCTGGTGGAACGCTTGTCCGGGAAATCCTACGGCTCCTATCTGGAGGATACCTTTTTCAAGCCGCTGAATATGAGCCAGACCGGGGTGTACGTCAACCAAAAGGCGCCGGAGGGCGAGGCCAAGGGCTATGTGGTCGCCGGGGAGGAGGTCAGACCGGCTTCGAACTGGGATATGAGTTGGACCGCCGGAGCGGGTGCGCTCTATTCCACGGTCAACGATCTGCACCGTTGGAACGTGGCCCTGCACGAGGGCAAGGTCCTCAAGGAAGCCTCCTACCGGAAGATGATCAGCCCCTATCGATTCGGTGACGGCAAGCCCGCCAATGAGGGCGAGGGTTACGGCTACGGACTGATGGTCGGTCGTTTTCGGGGCGAAACCATCTACAGCCATACGGGCGGCCTGGAGGGGTTCATGTCGTACCTGGGCTACCTGCCCGACCGCAAGGCAACGGTGGTTGTGCTGGCCAATGCGGCCCCCAACGAAAACCTCATTCCGCGCGACAAAGGCCTGGAGTTGCTCAGTGCCTGGTTCGGCGAAAACCTGGGCCAACAACGCACCATCGGCAACCCCCAGCTCGAAGAGGGCCGTCCGATGAAAGCCTATACCGGGCTGTACGAATACCCCCGCGGCCAGATCCTCGAGGTCACCGAATCGCCGAACGGGCTGAAGGCGCAACTCACCGGCCAACAGCCCCTGGAGATCGTACCTGTGGCCCTGGATTCCTTTCAGTGGCTGGATGTGGAGGCCAGTGCCCGCTTTCACCGGGGCAACAACGGCCAGGTTTCCGCCCTTACCCACTACCAGAACGGCACTCATTTCGATGCGCCCAAGTTCGAGTTTCCCGAGGTGGTGGACATGGACACCAGCGCGTTTGACCTCCTGGCCGGTACCTATCAACTGGGGGCCGCAGAGCTGCGCGTTTTTCGCAAAGGGATCGAATACTTTGCTCAAATGAGCGGGCAGCCCCCCTACCCCGTCTACCCGGCGAGTGAGAACGAGCTCTTTTTTAAAGTGGTGCGCGTCAGCCTTCGCTTCGAGCGGGAAGAGGAAGAAAAGCCGGCCACCGCTGTCACCCTGCTTCAGGGAGGCACCGAGCAACGTGCCCCCCGCAAGGAATGAGGACGCCGGTGTCTTCGCGGCCGGGCGCCAGTGATCAAAATCAGCAAAACCCCTTTTTCTTATGCTCAATGGCTGACAAAGGCCTGAAAAAGTGCCGGTGTGAAAGCAGGGTTTGCATAGCTTAAAAGCAAATCTGTTTTATGCTCGCTATGAGATTTCCCGCTTTTCTGGCAGCTTTTTCGGTCTTCCTTTTATTTTTTACCCAGCTGGTGCACGGCCAGCCGTGCAGTATCACCGATCCAGGCTTGACGTTCTCTTGCAACGGAAATGATATCGTACTTTTTTCCCTCGATCCAGTTGCAACGGGCAACGGTACCTCCTACACGGTGTCTACCACGCAGGGTTTCCTGTCTTCAAGTTCTGGCCAGTACGGCCAGGTTACTTCTTTCCTTCTCCAGTTTTCCGGCACGCCGCCCGCTACCGTTGAAATCACCATTACCGATGAAGATGACCCCAATTGCAGCCTGACCTTCACTTTCCCTAACCCCTGCATCAACCCCCCCTGTGATATCTTTGGTGCGTCCCCCCTCAATGTCGAATGCAATGACAATGGGACGCCCAACGACCCCAGCGACGATTTCTATGAACTTGTACTGAATCCAAGCGGATCAGGGCTAGGCTCCGGTTACAATGCCACCAGCTCTTTAGGGCCACTTACACCATCTTCCGCACCTTACGGTTCTCCGACCACTTTTGCGACACCACCCGGTACGGCTACTACGAATAATTTCACGATCACCGTAACGGATTCCGATACCCCTGACTGCTCAAATACGATTACGATTGCCAGTCCCCCCGGCCCCTGCTCGAACCAACCGCCCTGCAATATTTTTCTCACCAGTCTCGGTGCCCCCCTATGCGATGACAACGGTACGCCCAACGACCCCAGCGACGATGTATTTACCATAGAAGTGGAAGTTAACGGCACCAATACGGGCAGCGGATGGACCTCCAACGACCCGAACAATACAACCGGAAGCTACGGTGTCCTTACCACCTTCGGCCCTTTCTCCATTTCCGGTGGCGGCTTTACCTTTCAAATCACGGATAATGCTGATCCCAACTGCCAGATCAGCAATATCACCATACTGCCACCCCCTGCCTGCTCCGACCAGCCACCCTGCGACATTGAGCAGATCAATTTTACGACATTGGACTGCAACGACAACGGCACCCCCGGTGATCCGACCGACGACTTCATCACCTTTTCCATCCTGCCCACCGGCCAGAACCTGGGCTCCGGTTACAGCATCACAGCCGCCGGCAGTACGATCGCACCCGGGCAAGGCAGCTACAACGCACCTACGCTCTTTACCCTGGACCCCGGCACGGCCGGCAATGGCGATATCAGCATAACGATCACGGATAACGACGATCCCGCCTGTACCTTCACGGGCATTGTCCCTGATCCGGGTAGCTGCTCCGACCAGCCACCCTGCGACAT
>CAZQSF010000016.1:0-4584 GCA_964595955.1 uncultured Saprospiraceae bacterium | reverse complement strand
TCACGGGCATTGTCCCTGATCCGGGTAGCTGCTCCGACCAGCCACCCTGCGACATTGAGCAGATCAATTTTACGACATTGGACTGCAACGACAACGGCACCCCCGGTGATCCGACCGACGACTTCATCACCTTTTCCATCCTGCCCACCGGCCAGAACCTGGGCTCCGGTTACAGCATCACAGCCGCCGGCAGTACGATCGCACCCGGGCAAGGCAGCTACAACGCACCTACGCTCTTTACCCTGGACCCCGGCACGGCCGGCAATGGCGATATCAGCATAACGATCACGGATAACGACGATCCCGCCTGTACCTTCACGGGCATTGTCCCTGATCCGGGTAGCTGCTCCGACCAGCCACCCTGCGACATCAACTACCTGCAGGTAGGCAGCATCACCTGTGACGACAACGGCACGCCTGGCGACCCGACCGACGACACCTTTACCTTTCTGCTGGAGGTCACCGGTACGGGCTTCGGCAGCGGCTGGACGGCCAACGACCCGCTGGGCACTTCCGGCCAGTACAATGTGCTCACTACCATGGGGCCATACCCCTTAGACGTAGGCATCATTCCCCTGGTGGTGACCGACAACGACGATCCCGGCTGCAGCACCATCACGGTGAATATTGTGGCGCCACCGCCCTGCTCGAACGACCCCGTCTGTACGATCACCGACCCCTTTCTCTTCAGCATAGCTTGCGAGAACAACGATACGCCCAATGATCCCGGCGATGATTTTCTCACTTTCGCCCTCGATCCGCAGGGAAGCAATACGGGTGCCGAATACACCCTCACGGCCAGCAGTGGAGCGGTAGCTCCGGCGGTTGCTCCGTTTGGTCAGGCAACCTCCTTCACCCTCAGCAACGGAAGTGCCGGGAATGGGGATATCACCCTGACCATCACAGCGGTGGACGACCCCAATTGCAGTCTCACCTTTACCCTGCCTGACCCCGGCGCCTGTTCGGATGGCTGCGAGCTGACGGATGCCGGCCTGAACTCAATCGTTTGCTCGGATAACGGTACCCCCACCGATCCGTCCGACGACTTCATTTTGTTTACCCTCAATCCGGCAGGCCAAAATACCGGAGCCAACTACCAGGTGCAGGGCAGTGTACCCCTGACGCCCTCCTCAGCGCCCTTTGGCCTGCCTACGCAATTCTCAACCCCCGCAGGTACGGCCGGCACCCTGGGGCCGTTGCAGCTCACGATCGTGGATGAAGATGATCCGAACTGCACGGTCACGGTGACCGTCCCCGATCCGGGCAGCTGTTCGGATCAGCCGGCCTGTGCCATCAATGCAGATTTGGTCGGTCCGCCAGTCTGCGACGACAACGATACCCCCGCTTTCCCGGATGACGATACCTTCACCTTTGAGGTTCTGATCAGCGGCAGCGGCACGGGCAGCGGCTGGACGGCCGACGATCCGCTCTTTCTTTCGGGCAATTACGACCAGATTCAGACCCTGGGGCCCTATTTCATTGCCAACGGCTCCCTTAACATTACCTTTACCGATAATAGCGACCCCACCTGCACGGCCACACTCACCGTGGACCCGCCCCCTGCCTGCTCGGACGCCTGTGCCCTTCAAGACGCCGGCCTGGGCACGGTCACGTGTTCGGATAACGGCACCCCCGGCGATCCCGCCGATGATTTTATCGAAGTGGTCTTAAACCCTTCCGGGCAGAACCTGGGAGCCACCTACGTTGTGACAGCTTCAGCCGGCTCGGTACTTCCCAATACCGGCAATTACGGAGGCCCGACCGTGTTCCAGACCGACCCCGGAACGGCCGGCAACGGCCCCCTTACGCTGACCCTGACCGATGGAGACGATCCCGCCTGTTCCCTTGATCTCCCGCTTCCTGATCCCGGTACGTGTTCGGTCCCCTGCGACCTCGCCCTCGCGCTGCAGGACGTGAGCTGCCAGAACAACGGCACCCCCACCGACCCCAGTGACGATCTATTCACAGCCACGCTGACAATCACCGGCACCGGCAGCGGCTGGACCGCCGACGATCCGGCCGGCAGCAGCGGCACCTTTGGCCAGACCATCACCCTGGGACCGTTTCCCATAGGTGGTGGTCCTGTCGGTATTGCCATTACCAGCCTGGACGACCCGGCCTGCGCCCAACTCATCAACCTCACGCCTCCGCCCACCTGCTCCGATGAATGCATCATCATCCAGAACAGCCTGGCCAGCACCTGCAATGACAACGGCACGCCCCTGGACCCAGCGGATGATTTTATCGAAATTGCGCTGGATCTCTCGGGTGTAAATACTGGCAGTACCTACCTGCTGAATGCCCCCGCCGGTATTTCGCCTGGCCAGGGCACCTTTGGCACAACTACCCTCTTTTCCCTGCCGCCGGGTTCGGCAGGCAATACGGGCAACTTCCTCCTCACGGTCACCGATGCTGCAGATCCGAACTGCGAGACGAGCATCCCGGTTGGCGATCCCGGTAGCTGCGCCTTGCCCTGCGACATCGCGGCCGCCCCGGAACCCCCTCTCTGCGACGATAACGGCACCCCCGCCGACCCTTCCGACGACCAGTTTACCGTGGCCGTTACGGTAAGCGGTACAGGCAGCGGCTGGATCTCGGATGCACTGCCGGGTACTATCGGCGGCTTTTTCGGTGCAACGGCCACCTTCGGCCCCTACCCCATTGCCGGCGGGGCCCTCAGCATCACCTTTACAAACCTGGACGACCCGGCCTGCCAGACCGTCCTCGACCTCAATCCGCCGGCCACCTGCTCCGGCAGTTGCCCGCCACCCGACAGCACCACTCTGTTAACCTTCAGCTGCAACTCCGCGGATACCGGTACCGTGGTCGAGGTGTTTACCGATGTGACCGGTTGCGATTCGGCCGTGATCCAGACGTTTACCGCCCTGTTGCCCTCGGATACCACCCTGCTGAGCGGCCAGAGCTGCAACCCCGCCGATACCGGCACCACCACCCAGGTGCTCACCAATGTCACAGGCTGCGATTCGGTCATTATCACCCAGGTCAGCCTCCTGCCCTCGGATACCACCCTGCTGAGCGGCCAAAGCTGCAACCCCGCCGATACCGGTACCACCGCCCAGGTGCTCACCAATGCAACCGGTTGCGATTCGGTCATCATCACCCTGGTCAGCCTGCTGCCCTCGGATACCACCCTGCTGAGCGGCCAGAGTTGTAACCCCGCCGATACCGGTACCACCACCCAGGTGCTCGCCAATGCAGCCGGTTGCGATTCGGTCATCATCACCCGGGTCAGCCTACTGCCCTCGGATACCACCCTGCTGAGCGGCCAAAGCTGCAACCCCGCCGATACCGGTACCACCACCCAGGTGCTCACCAATGCAGCCGGTTGCGATTCGGTCATCATCACGGAGGTAGCGCTCGTACCGGAATTTCAGACGGAGGTCATCCTGCCGCTATGTCCGGGCGATAGTGTGTTGTTCAACGGCATTTTCTATTCGGAGTCCAATCCCCAGGGCCAGGACACCCTGACGGCCACTTCCGGCTGCGACAGCATCCTGCTTATCGCCATCGAGCTGGCCGGTCCGCTTGCGGAAGAGACCGTAAGCGACACCCTCTGCCCGGGCGAGCAGTTGAGCCTGCTGGGTGAGGTCTTCGACGAAAGCCGGCCCGGCGGAACGATCCTGCTCAGCAGTCAGGGCGGCTGCGATTCACTGCGCATCCGGGTGGACCTCCGTTTCGAGGCTCCCCAGGCTGGGCTGGCAACCGAGCCCGCCCCTTGCCCGGGCGAAGCGGGTCGCTGGCAGCTGACGGCCGTAAGTGGCGGCCGTCCGCCCTACCGCTTTGCCGTGGACGGCGGCCCGCTCGTCCCCTTGGGCAACTTGCCGGCCGAGGGGCTGCTCCAGCCCGGCACCTACACCCTGCGCCTCGAGGATGCCCGCGGATGCGCTACGGCGGAAGCCTTCAACATTGCCGCCGGGCAGGCCCCCATCCTGGAGCTTGAGGCCGAGCAGATCGAACTGGCTCTGGGCGGCAGCATCCGCCTGGAACCGCTGGTGCTCAGCTTCAGCCCGGACTCCATCCGCTGGTTCACCACGGCTCCCATCAGTTGCACCGACTGCCTGACGCCTGTCGTGCGCCCCTTGGCGACCAGCCGCGTGGCCGTAGAAGCCTATGCCGGCAACGGCTGCCTGGCGCGCGACGAACTCCTCCTGCTGGTAGAAACCCGGGTGCCGGTGTACGTGCCCAATGCCTTTTCGCCCAACGCGGACGGCCGCAACGATTTCTTCTTCCCGCAGGCCCGGCCGGGGAGCGTGCGCCGCGTGCGAAGCCTGCGCATCTACACCCGCTGGGGCGAGCCGGTATTCGAAAACCGCGACTTCCTCCCCAATGCCGCCGAGGCAGGCTGGGACGGCACCTTCCGCGGCAAGCCCCTCAACAACGGCGTGTACGTGTACCTGCTCGAACTGGAATACCCGGACGGCCGCACGGAGGTGCGGTCGGGCGATGTGACGCTGGTGCGGTGAGGTCGGAAGGCGGAGGGAAGAGTTTCAGCAAATGCCAAAGCAGCCCACCGGGCTGCATATCGGTTGAATGGATGCAGGAAGGTGGGCTTTGCTCCGGCGG
>CAZQSF010000015.1:0-54673 GCA_964595955.1 uncultured Saprospiraceae bacterium | reverse complement strand
GCATCCAACCTATTTTAAAGCGGGACAGGTCATTTCATACTTGAAACGGTATTATTATCCGTACCCAAATTTGGGCCCACAAAATTTTGCAATTGTCAGGGTTAATCGTGACATAAGTAGCTGAAAACAAGCTTGTTTTCAGTCACTTATCGTCATTATTCACGGTAATCCGTGAATAATTCGGGCTAAGCCCTTTACCCCCTGAAGGAGGGAGGATCTATTCCTCTGCCTTGGACGGGGGCCGCAGATCCTCAAAATCGATCGCGACATCTACCACCCAGTTGGCTCGCAATTGCTCCAGATCACGGGTGACAATGGATTCGGGTTGGCGTTTTTCAGCATAGTTGCCGGGGTCCCACCGCCGGTTTCCGTTCAGGTCGGTTACTATGCGCAGCCGGTAATTGCCGGGGGGCAGATCGGGTACGGACCGGTCCTGATCCGATCCGGCCTGAACCGAAAAGCGGGCAACCTCCGAGTCGTTGCGCAGCAGGGTCAGGAGATAGGCCGTATCCGAAGGCGCATTGACAAAGCTGAAGTTCAGGGTGCCGTAGTTCTTCCGGAAGTCCGTCCGAAAGTTGATCCTGAGCGTATCGGAGGGGCGCAAGCCGAAAAGATCGCGGATCGACTGAGGCGGAATGACCAGGCGATAGGCCGTACTTTCTTTCCAGCTGTAATCCAGCAGCAGTCGCCGGGGATTCAAGGAATCCGTATACACCCGGCCCTGTACCGGGGTGAGGGTCGTGTCTTCCAGCAGCTCCAAAGCGCCGGTATCCATTTCAACCAGCGGATGATTGAACTCAAGCCAAAGGGGTTTCCCCGGATTCAGGTCGCCTTCCTTTGTCGCCCGGCTAAGAATGTTTAGCTGTGCCGATTCCATGAAATCCGACCGGTCGGGAATGCGCACAGACAGGGAATCGCGAAAGGTGGTATCGCTGCGAAGAAGAAAAGACCACTCGCTCAGGGTATCCGCATCGTACCAAAGGATTAGGGTCGTATCGCCCTGCCATTCCCTAACGTAAGCAGGTGCCTCGTCCATGCGGGAATAGACCTCCAAATCGGGCGGCTTCTCGCTGAACGTAAGACTTATCCGGCCGTATGCATCAGTTTGTCGATCGCCGAGCCGGAGCTCGGTGCGAGGCGTAGATAAAAGCAGGACCACCGGTGCGGTCGTATCGCTAATTGCCACGGGGGAATCCAAGAAAGCGATGGGCTCTCCCGCCCCCTCGTACAGGTACTTTTTGTTGGCATCTACCAGCGCAAACAACTTGAAAACACCCGCCTTGAGGTTGGACAAACGCACCCTGCCCCGGGCATCTGTTTTTCCGAAGTAAAAGGGCAATTCCTTGTACACGACCGAATCCTGGAGTTGGTCGTATAACATCACCAAAACGCCTTCCACCGGGTCGCCCGTAAAAGCATCTACGATCTCGACCTGCAGGCTCAGCGAATCAATGTAGGGGCCGGTAGAGAAAACGAATCGCAGATCCTCAGCGGGATTCTTCTCGGTGATGTCCTGCACGGCCTCCCCGAAGTTGACGATGTAGGTTGCGCTGTCTTTGAGCCGGGCCTCTTCCGGGAATTCGAATACGACGGACTTCTTGCGAATGCGAATATCCGGTGAACCCTCGATCGGCGGCGAGACCACCACCTGATTGTACACGTCCTGCAGATCCACCCACTCGTCGAAGGTGAGCACGATGGGCTGCTTGGTGAAGGAGGTCTGCAAGTTGGGCGTCGACTTCTCGACCACCAACTGAGGCGGAACGTTGTCTCTGGGCCCACCGGTAGGTGCTGAAACCGAGGCGCAGGCAGACAAAAAGACCAGCACAAAGAGCAGGCCCAGGATCGGGTGAGCACTGAATATTACCTTCATAATCGCGGCAAAAGTAGGCCAAAAAACCGCAAGGGATATTTAAGGATCTCCTAATGGCGGCGCAACCTTTTCTTCCTCTCCGTCATTTCCATTTTTGGTCGGGCCGCAAAAAAAAGCGGCCTGTTTCGTTAAGAGCGAGCGAACCCGGCAAGCCGTGCGGGGGCTGCCGATTGGCTCCTGGATGCTTTCATTTACTTCGATTTACTACCCTTCAGGCAAACATGAAAAAAACTCATCAGGTAAACACCGAATGGAAAGGCAAGGTCGCCTTTCACAGCCATATCAAGCACCACACCGTGAAAATCGACGCCGCCCCGGAACTGGGCGACGATACCGGGCCCAACCCCAAGCCGTTGTTACTCTCGGCCCTGGCCGGCTGCACCGGCATGGATGTGGTGGAACTGCTGCGCAAGATGCGGGTGCCCTTCGACGGGCTGGACATCGACATCAAAGCGGAACTCACGGACGAACAACCACAGGTGTACTCCCACATTCACCTTACGTACAAGTTTTACGGGCCGGACCTGGAAGCGAAACGGCAAAAGGTGGAAAAGGCTGTGCGGCTTTCGCAAGAAGAACTGTGTGGGGTGACGGCCATGTTGAAGAAGAACAGCCCGGTGGACTATACCATTCAGTTTTTGGACGCCAAAGCCTGAACGCACTTCCGTCGGCACATTTCACCGGTTGGAAGCGCAGGGGCGGGAATATGTCCCAATTGTCTCGATGGCGGCAGCCTACGCACGAGAAAGCTCCCATCTTTACCGAAACGCTTCATCTACGAAAGACCGTTGGCTTCTTTTCACTTTGTTGTGGGCCGGCCTGGCGGGCTGTATCGGTACGGACATCGTCGACGAACCGCTGGGTATGAGTGGTTTTCAGGCTATCATCGAGGAGTCCAGCCTCACGCTCTTTCCGGGGGAGACCCACCTGCTCAACGCTCGGGTAGCAGCAGCCGACGGCCAAGAAGTTCCCGCCAACTGGGTGTGGACATCGGCCAACGAGGCCGTAGCTACCGTGGATGAAGGCGGGCAAATCACTGCTCTGGCTCCGGGGCAGGTCTTTATCCAGGGCGAGGCCAACGGCAGCCTTCGGGATTCCGTTCAGGTAACCGTAGTAGCCGATGCCGATGCGGTTGCCATGGTGATCATCGAAGCAGATCAAACCATGCTGGAAGTGGGGCAAAGCTTGCAGCTCGGCGTCCGGGTAACCAATTCGGAAGGCCAGGAGCTGGAAGGAAAAACGATCAGCTGGGAAAGTTCGGACCCGGCAGTGGCTGCCGTATCGAGCTCCGGGGAAGTCAGCGGAATAGCCGAGGGGGAAGCCGGTATAACGGCTACAGCCGAAGGCGTCAGCAGCCTTCCCTATGCTGTGCGGGTGGGCAGCATAACCACCGTCCGCATGGGCTCTTTTTCGGGACAGAACGGGTACAGCGCCAGCGGCACGGCCGTGCTCACCGTAGACGGCTCCCAGGCCAGCCTGCGCTTTGAAAGCAACTTCCAGACCCAAAGCGGCCCTGGCCTTTTCGTCTACCTGAGCCCAAACCGGACCAATGTGTCCGGTGGGGTCAACCTGGGCCAATTGCAATCCATCGGCGGTGAGCAATCCTACACGGTACCGGGATCCGTGAATACGGCCGACATGAACTTTGCCATCATTTACTGCATGCCGTTTAGCGTGCCCTTTGGTGCGGCGCCGCTGCAATAACCAACCTGCCCTGTTGCTATGAGACCTATTCTGATCCTGCTGGCCGTTTTCTTCCTGTGCTCGGACCTGCATGCCCAAAGCGGCTGGACGCAGGCGCAAGGCGAGGGCTACTTCAAGCTCAGCCAAAGCGTGATCCGGGCCGGTCGCTTCTTCAATCCGGATGGCGACCTCATCGACATCACTACCACTTCCATCTACACCACCAGCCTGTATGGGGAGTACGGCATTACGGATCGCCTCACGGCTATCCTCAGCGCACCGGTCTTTGTACGCAGCACCATTAATAATCGCGAGAGCAGTGCAGACGGCTTCGTCATCCCCGGCGACGAATTCAACGACCAGGGCGACATTGCCTTTGGCGGACGTTACGGACTCATCCATCAGGGGCCCGTGGTACTCAGCGCATCGGCCCTGCTCAAGCTGCCCAGCGGCGAGAATGTGGGCGGCGAAAGCGAGCTGCTGCAGTCGGGCGACGGCGCCTGGGGCCTCATCGCCATGCTGCACGCCTCCCATTCCTTTTACCCCGCGCCCTTCTATGCCACCCTCTCGGCAGGCTATCAGTGGCGGGGCAACGCCACCCTGGACTACAGTTCCGGTCCTCTGGACATCAACTACGACGATGCCTTCCGCGCCGGTGGCGAGTTGGGTTGGACCCCGGGCGACCACTGGCAGTTTGCCCTCAAAATGGACCTGGTGCTGGCCCTGCGCAACGGCAGCAGTGGCGGCGTGACCGGCAGTTCCTCCATTTTTGGCAACCGCATCACCTATCTCTCCCTCATTCCCGAAGTCAACTACATCATCGGCTCCCGTTTCGGCCTTTCCGTCTCCGTGGGCACGGTCATGCTGGCGCAGAACATCCTCGGCGCCCCCAGCTTTAACGGCGGGTTTTTCTATTTGCTGAAATAGCGTACCTTTAACCCGGGCTAAGGCACTTCTGAACCGTTCTACATCCCAACTCCAAGTCGACTTTTCTGGCTGGCACTGCTAATTTTAGCGGGCTTGTCATACATTAGCATCACATTTGTCCCAATTGCGTCGTCATGCAGAAAGAATCCCATACCCGGAGCATCCTGAAGGCTATTACCTGGCGGGTTATCGCCACCGGTACGACCTTCATTCTGGCCTATACCATCTTTCGAGGTAGTGGATGTGAGGATGTCCTGGAAAAATCGACCATGGTCGCCGGTTTCGAACTGGTCCTCAAGTTGATCATTTATTACCTGCACGAACGCGCCTGGCAACTGGCTCCCCGCGGAGTGGTTCGGAGCTGGTTCAGCTCGGGTTCCGAAGAACCCGATAAACCTGTATCCTAAAAACAAAGCAAGCTTTGGCTGAGCATATTCACCCGATTTTCGACCGCCTTTTGTCTCGCCGCGAGCGCGAGGAAAGGCTTCGACAACACAGCAAAGTTTTCTGGCTGACCGGCCTTTCGGGCTCTGGAAAAAGCACCCTTGCACAGGGGCTGGAGCGCAAACTATTCGAGGCCGGCTATTTTCCGCAGGTGTTGGACGGCGACAACATTCGCAGCGGCATCAACAGCAACCTGGGCTTTTCTACGGCCGATCGGCAGGAAAACATCCGCCGGATAGCCGAAGTGGCCCGATTGTATTGCCACAGCGGCATCGTTACTATATGCTCTTTTATCAGCCCAACCCGGGCCATGCGCGCCCTGGCCAAGGAGATCATTGGCCAGGACGATTTCTTGGAGGTGCATGTGCACGCGCCCCTGGAAGTCTGTGAAACGCGAGATGTCAAAGGGTTGTACCGCAAGGCACGGGCCGGGGAAATCAAGGGGTTCACCGGAATCGACGCCCCGTACGAAGCCCCTTCAGCGCCCGATCTTTTTTTGCCCACACACGAGCACGAACTGGATATTTCCCTGGACACCCTTTTTTCGTTCGCGCTGGACCATGTGAGTCTGAAAACGACTCCTTCCAACTGAAAACCAAACGACTGAACCGCAACACCAAATCGTATGCGCACCAATTACCACATCAACCACCTCAAGGAGCTGGAAGCTGAATCCATTTTTATATTGCGGGAGGTGGCCTCCCAATTTGAAAATCCGGTGCTACTTTTTTCCGGAGGTAAGGATTCCATTCTGATGACCTACCTGTCCATCAAGGCGTTCTACCCGGCTCGCGTACCCTTTCCTTTACTCCACATCGACACCGGGCACAACTTCCCGGAAACCCTGGCCTACCGGGATAAGCTGGTAGCGGACCACGGACTGCGCCTGCTGGTAGGCTCGGTGCAGGATGCCATTGACCGGGGCATGGTGACCGAAGAAAAGGGCTACGACGCCAGCCGAAACCTCCTGCAGACGGCCGTGTTGTTGGACTCGCTGGAAAAGGGCAAGTTCGATGCAGCCCTGGGCGGAGGACGACGCGACGAGGAGAAAGCACGTGCCAAAGAACGCTTTTTCAGCCACCGGGACGAGTTCGGCCAGTGGGATCCTAAAAATCAGCGGCCCGAATTGTGGAACCTCTTCAACGGCCGGAAACACCTGGGAGAGCATTTCCGGGTCTTCCCGATCTCCAATTGGACCGAGCTGGACGTCTGGCAGTACCTGGCCTTCGAAGAAGTGGAGCTTCCCAACCTGTATTTCGCCCACAAACGAAAGGTATTCGAGCGCGAAGGAATGCTCCTGGCCGATTCCCCCTACATCAATAAACGGCCCGAAGAGAAAGTGGTGGAAATGACGGTGCGATGCCGGACTATCGGCGATATGACCTGTACCGGCGTGTGGGAATCCAACGCTCAAACCGTTGACGATATCATTGCCGAAGTGTCTATGGCCCGCATCACCGAACGCGGTGGGCGCGCCGATGACAAGCGGTCCGAAACCGCCATGGAGGACCGGAAAAAGGCCGGGTATTTCTAAGCGATTGGCTCGTTGGGGGAGCGCCGGCAAGCGATGAGGCGCCCGGTCGTTTTAACGAGCTTGGCGAAAACTCCCGCTTTGAGCGCAAGCCCCGGTTTATGGAATTCCCGGACATGGGATGCCTGGGAAGATCTCCCTTGAAAACGGCACCCGCCAAGACGCAAGGTCAACACATTGATTCAAAAGGCAACATAACTGCGGCCCGCCGGAAAACAACCGCCAGGGGCCAACAGTCAAAAGCAACTCCAAAACGATGCAACAAGAAACCGCTAGTAAAGCCAGTGCGCAGCATACCGAGCTTCTTCGCTTCACGACGGCAGGTTCCGTTGATGACGGAAAGTCGACACTCATCGGCCGTTTGCTTTACGACAGCAAAAGCATTTTTGAGGATCAATACGAGTCCATTCGGCAGAGTTCGGAGCGCCGGGGTGAGCAAGGTGTAAACCTGGCCTTGCTGACCGACGGGCTTCGGGCCGAACGCGAACAGGGGATTACCATCGATGTAGCCTACCGGTATTTTGCCACCCCCCGGCGCAAGTTTATTATCGCCGACACGCCGGGGCATATTCAGTACACCCGAAACATGGTCACCGGTGCCAGTACGGCCAACGTGGCCCTCATTCTCATCGATGCCCGCAACGGCATAGTCGAACAGACCCGCCGCCATGCGTTCATTTCGAGCTTGCTTCAGATCCCCCACCTGGTCATCTGCATCAACAAGATGGATCTGGTCGACTACAGTGAGGAGGTATTCGAAGAGATCAAAGAGGAGTTCTCCGAGTTTTCCTACAAACTGGATGTCAAGGATGTCCACTTCATCCCGATCTCTGCCCTTAATGGCGATAATGTGGTGGAGAAATCTACCAACATGCCCTGGTTCGGCGGCACCACCCTGCTGTACTACCTGGAAAACGTACACATCGGCTCCGATCACAATTTCATCGATTGTCGCTTTCCCGTGCAATACGTCATCCGGCCGTATTCGGACGAGTTTCACGACTATCGCGGCTATGCCGGCCGGGTAGCCGGCGGCGTGATCAAAAAGGGCGATAAGGTCATGTTGCTGCCCAGCGGATTCACCTCCACCATAAAAAAGATCGACTCCTACGACGGCGAGATGGAAGAAGCCTTTCCCCCGCAGTCGGTCACGGTGCTGCTGGAAGACGACCTCGACCTCAGCCGGGGGGATATGATCGTCCGCGAAAACAATATCCCGAATATGGGGCAGGATCTGGAGTTGATGGTGTGTTGGTTCAATGAACGCCCCCTTCAGCTCAAGGGAAAATACACCTTCATGCACACCACCCAGGAAGCGCGTTGTATCATCCAGGATATCCGGTATAAGCTGGACATCAACACCCTGCATCGCAACCAGGAGGACAAGATGATCGGCATGAACGACATCGCCCGCGTTAAGATCCGCACGACCAAGCCGCTTTTCTACGACGCCTACCGGAAAAATCGCATTACGGGAAGTGTGATCCTGATCGACGAGAGCACGAATGAGACCGTGGGGGCAGGCATGATCATCTAGCAGCCCCCAAAAGGAGGCTAGCGGGAAGCAGTCAACCAGTCCGGATCCAGAATCCAGTCGGAATGCTTCCAATACGACCAGCTTTCCCGGGCGAGGTTTTGCTTGGGGTCTATGTACAGAGCCCTTGGGCGATCGTTGAACCAGACGGTTATCCGGGCATAGACCTCGGGGTCGGCAAAATCCTGCCTGTATTCCGCTTCCAGGTATTGGGCAAACTGCCAGATCATATCCGGATGCGTAAACAGTTTGCGTCGCTGCTTATCCCAGAGATGATCTTCCAGGTCGACCAGATGTTTTTCTCCCGTAGCCGGATCCTTCACAAAAAAGGAGCCGCTCCCCTTCTTGGAGCGCAGCATCATGCGCCAGGAATAGCGGTGCCCTTCTTCGGTCCAACCCACATCGCCCGGAATCAGGTAGTGCCGGAAGGGAATGACGAGGTGAGGCAGGATCAGGGCGACCAAGGCCAGGCGAAGGGCAGGGCGCCAGCGGGTTTCCTCCTGCCAAAGCGGCTTGGCCGGCCGGCTGTTTTCGGCCAGGTATGTTTTCCAACCTGCATCGAGGCGGTGCAAGAGCAAGCTACGGGCTGTCAGCCAGCGCCACCACCCGCGCGGGAAAGAGGGGGAGAAATACAGGGCACTCAGCGAAAGGGACAACCAGGGAAAGACGCCGATCTGGAAGGCAATGAAATTGAAAAGGTGAAACGCGATGATGGCACCGAAGATCCAGGGGCGGGTGCGGCGAAAGAACAAGAGGAAGGGAGCCGAAAGGTCGAGCAAAAGCCCGCCGTAGGCCATGAACCAGGGCACCCAGGGCTGAGCCAGGACCGGCCCGACCACCGCGTAGTCCCGTTTGGCCTGCATCCACTGCTTGAGCGGTACGGCTCTCAGCCAGTCACTGTTGATCTTGGCCAAGCCGCCGTAGAAATACACGATCCCCATAAGCAGGCACAACAGCAAGACCGGCCATGCCGGAATGGTTGAGCGGTGTAAGCCCGGATCGCGGCGAACGTCCACGGACCAGGCCCGGTGAGCCGGCAAGAAGGGCATGATGAAACTGAGCCAGCAAAACAAATAGCCGTGATTGAGGTAATACGACTTTTCCAGCAGGAAGAGATACAGAAAACCAAAGGCGAAAAGCCAGCTGGTCCACTGGTAGCGCCATCCCAGGGCCACGGCCAGCCCACAACCCGCAATGAACCAGATCAGCAGCGACATCCAGGGATCGTGAAAAGTAGGCAACCACTCGAAGGGCATGTACTTGAATTGGAACCGATCCGGGTTGAAGGCATCTTTTTGGAGGTGATAGTAGGTCCAGTCTCCAATTACGTGGGCAAAACCCAGAATGCCGAAGGCCAGCCGGAAAAAGACCAGGGACGCAATGTCAATGGGTTGGAATAGGCGCTTCATATCCGCAAGATAGCATCATCCGGCTTTTTTGCGAATGAGCGTTTCGGGATGCTTTTCATAGGCCTTCGCTTTTTCCGGACTGTACCCAAAGGTGGCATGTGGCAAGAGTCGGTTGAGCGTGCGGGAGATCAGGCGGGCTTTGCCGGCCGGCACACTCACGCTGATCTCATCGCCATCGATCATCTTGAAGTAGAGAAGTGCGTTTCGGCTAAAGGTCAGGCCAAAAGGCATGCGCTGGGTTTCTACCGCATATACCCATACGATACGCCGGGGCTGATGGCGAAGAATGTAATACAGGCGACTGTCCTCCGAATGCAGTTCCCGGGCGGCGAACGCACAAAGGCGCAGGCTCCACAACACCCCCGCGAAGCCGATAAGCACCAGCAGTGGGCTTGATGTGAGGGAAATCCCGATCAGGGTCATGCCCGCAATGAACAAGGCCAAACAAAGCATCAGTTTGACCATGGACTCCCGTTCGACAGCGCGAAACAGGACGCGCATGCCCGGGTGCCGGAAAAGATTCGATCGTTGGACCTTGTCAGACATGAGTGATACTAAAATAAAACAATTTGTTGTTAATCAAAAGGAAGATTCGTATTTTTGGATGTTCTCGCTTCGCCCCACTCTAGTTTTTCTAACACAAACCAAGGCGATTTGCTGCGAGTTCAGGCCCTATTTTTCGAAAAAATAGTCGCATAACCCGAATAGATGGCACAAATAAAATACACCGAGGAAAACATTCGATCCCTCGACTGGAAGGAGCACATCCGCATGCGCCCGGGCATGTACATCGGCAAGTTGGGCGATGGCTCTTCGGCCGACGACGGCATTTACATCCTGGTCAAGGAAGTGATCGATAATTCCATCGACGAGTATTTCATGGGGCACGGCCGCCAAATCGAGGTGGAAGTAGAGGACGGGCAGGTGCGCGTACGGGATTTTGGCCGCGGCATTCCGCTGGGCAAGGTCGTAGAGTGCGTATCCCGGATCAATACCGGCGGCAAGTACGACTCCAAAGCCTTCAAAAAATCGGTAGGCCTGAACGGTGTAGGCACCAAGGCCGTCAACGCCCTTTCCAACTATTTTCGGGTCACCAGCGTGCGCGACGGCAAAGCCAAGGTGGCCGAATTCGAACAGGGCGAGCTCATCAAAGACCACAAACTCAAGAAGAGCTCGGCGGCCAACGGCACCGAGGTGGTCTTTCGCCCCGACGGCAGTGTATTTAAAAAGTACAAATTCCGGCCGGAGTACCTGGAGAATCAGCTTTGGAACTACGCCTACCTGAACGCCGGACTCAAGATCCTTTTCAACGGCAAAACCCTGCAGTCCAAAAACGGGCTGCTCGATCTGCTGGAGCGCAAAGCCGCTCAGGAAAACCTCCGCTACCCCATTATCCACCTCAAAGACGAGGACATCGAAATTGCGCTCAGCCACGGCAATCACTACGGAGAGCAATACCACTCTTTTGTGAACGGCCAAAATACAACCCAGGGAGGTACGCACCTCAATGCATTCCGGGAAGCCGTGGTGAAAGCCATCCAAGAGCACTTCGGTAAAAACTACGACCGGAAGGATATCCTTGCCTCCATCGTAGCTGCCATCAGCGTGCGCATTGAGGAGCCGGTCTTTGAATCGCAAACCAAGACCAAGCTGGGCTCAGCAGACATGGGCCCCGACGGCCCCACCGTCCGAACCTTTATCAATAAAGTGGTCAGGGAAAAGCTGGACAACTACCTCCACAAAAAGCCCGATACCGCCAAAGCGCTGCAAAAGCGCATCCTGCAGTCGGAACGGGAGCGCAAGGAAATGGCCGGCATCAAAAAGCTGGCGAACCAGCGGGCCAAAAAAGCCAACCTGCACAACAAGAAGCTACGCGATTGCCGCCTGCATTTCAGCGACAGCAGCCGGAAGGTGGATGAGGAGATCCGAAAAGCCACTACCCTCTTCATTACCGAAGGAGACTCGGCCAGCGGCTCTATTACCAAAGCACGCGACGTGCAGACCCAGGCCGTGTTCAGCCTGCGCGGCAAGCCGCTCAACAGCTATGGCCTCACCAAAAAGGTGGTGTACGAGAACGAGGAGTTCAATCTCCTTCAGCACGCGCTCAACATAGAGGACGGCCTGGACGACTTGCGCTACAACCGCATCGTGATCGCCACCGATGCCGATGTGGACGGCATGCACATCCGCCTGTTGCTGCTCACCTTCTTTCTGCAGTTTTTCCCGGAACTGGTTCGAAACGGACACCTTTACATCCTGGAGACCCCCCTCTTTCGGGTGCGCGATAAAAAACAGACCTTCTACTGCTATTCCGAGGAGGAAAAACAGGAAGCCATCAAGGCCCTGCGCGGCAAAGCCGAGATCACGCGCTTCAAAGGGCTGGGCGAGATATCACCCGGTGAGTTCAAGGACTTCATCGGCGACGATATTCGGCTCGAACCCGTTTTGCTCAACGAAGACACCAAACTGGACGATATCCTAGCCTATTTCATGGGCAAGAATACCCCCTCGCGCCAGGAGTTCATCATCGAGAATTTGCGGGTCGAAAAGGATGAACTGGATGAACAGGCAGATGCGGAGCCCGACGCCATCAAGTCCGAAGCCCTGGTGTCCTGAGCACAACTCGGAGCGCCAACCTGACGTTTTGTCGCATCGCTCGTTCGCCCACCCCCGCAACACACCTTGGCATACTCCTTGCACGTTTGGGGTTCATAGGTTGTGCTGTCATCTTGACAAGCGCGTCCGTATTGCCTAACTTAAGGTCAAGGTCTTTTTTTGACCGGTAACCGCACATACATGTTTGAAAATTATCTGGCACAGCAGGGTTTTGACGAAGACGGCGACTTTCTCCCGCTCATTTCCGTAGAGGAGGATGAAATCCCGGGAGAAGATGAAATCTTTCCGGAAGTACTGCCGCTGCTTGCCTTGAAAAATACCGTTTTGTTCCCGGGCATCGTCATTCCCATTACCGTGGGACGGGACAAGTCCATCAAAGCCATCCACAAGGCCTACAACGACAACCGGCTCGTAGGTGTACTTTCTCAAAAGGACAGCGAGGTCGAAGAGCCCGAACGCAAGGACCTGTACGAGATCGGTTCCGTGGCCCGCATTGTGAAGTTGCTGAAAATGCCCGACGGCACCACGACCGCCATCCTGCAGGGGCGGCGGCGGTTTCAACTGGTGGACATCCTTCGCGAGAATCCCTTCATCGAAGGGCACATCGAACCCCTGGACTACCAGCAGCCCGAAAACAAGCTCGAGTTTGAGGCCATCATTTCCTCCATTATGGACCTGGCCAAGCAGATCATCGAATTGAGCCCCAACATCCCTTCCGAGGCGATCGTCATGCTCAAGAACATTCAGAATCCCGTATTCCTTCTGGACTTCATCGCCTCCAATGTGGGCGGCGATAAGATGAGTGTCAAGCAAAAGTTGCTGGAGATCAGTGACCTGAAGACCAAGGCGAACGCCATTCTGGAGCAGATGAACAGCGAGCTCCAGCTTTTGGAACTCAAAGACCAGATCGAGAACAAGGTCCGGGTCGATATCGAAAAACAGCAGCGCGACTACTACTTGAGCCAGCAGCTCAAGACCATACAGGAGGAACTGGGCCAGTCGCCCCAGGAAGAGGACCTGAAGGAACTGAAAGCCCGGGCCGGCAAGAAAAAATGGCCCCGGGAGGTGCGGGAGGCCTTTTTCAAGGAGTTCGATAAAATTCAGCGCATAAATCCACAGGTGGCTGAGTACAGCATCCAGCTCAATTACCTGGAACTCATGCTGGACCTTCCCTGGGATACCTATAGCAAAGACCACTTCGACCTGGCTAAAGTAAAAGCCACCCTGGACAAGGATCACTTCGGCCTGGAAAAAGTAAAGGAACGCATCCTGCAACACCTGGCCGTTCTGAAGCTCAAGGGAGACATGAAGGCTCCGATCCTTTGCCTGGTTGGGCCTCCGGGCGTCGGCAAGACCTCGCTGGGGCACAGCATTGCCAGGGCCCTTAAACGCAAATTCGTGCGCATGTCGCTGGGCGGCCTGCACGACGAATCCGAGATCCGGGGCCACCGCCGAACCTATATCGGCGCCATGCCCGGGCGCATCATCCAGAGCCTGAAAAAGGCGGGCACTTCAAACCCCGTTTTCATCCTGGATGAGATCGACAAGGTGGGCAAGGACTTTCGGGGCGACCCCTCCTCGGCCTTGTTGGAAGTGCTGGACCCCGAACAGAATACCAGCTTCCACGACAACTACCTCGACCTGGAATACGACCTGTCCAAAGTGCTTTTCATCGCCACTGCCAATTCCCTTTCTACGATCCAGCCGGCCTTGCTCGATCGCATGGAGGTCATTCACATCAGCGGTTATTCCATGGAAGAAAAGGTGGAGATCGCCAAGCGGTACCTCATCCCGAAACTCCGCAAAGAGCACGGTCTGGAGGCCAGGCACCTTCGGCTAACCCCCAGGGTACTCGAGCGGGTCATCCAGGATTACACCCGCGAATCGGGGGTCCGGTCGCTGAATCGACAACTGGCCGGCGTCATGCGTTATGTGGCCAAAAAAGTGGCCATGGATGAATCCTACCGGGTGTCGATCCGCCAGGCGGACCTGAACGAGATCCTGGGCCCCAAACCCTTCTCCTCCGATATGTATCACCAGGTAGATAGCCCGGGTGTGGCCATCGGCCTGGCCTGGACTTCGGTAGGCGGCGATATTCTCTTCATCGAATGCAGCCTGAGCCCCGGCAAGGGCAAGCTCACCCTCACCGGCAACCTGGGCGACGTCATGAAAGAATCGGCCACAACGGCGCTGAGCTTCATCAAGGCCCACAGCGAAAGCCTGGGCATTGCTCCGGAACGGTTTGACCGGACCGACATTCACCTGCACGTACCCGAAGGTGCCATTCCCAAAGACGGACCTTCGGCTGGTGTAACGATGCTCACTGCACTCACCTCGGCCTTCAGTGGCCGAAAAGTGCGCCCCTACCTGGCCATGACCGGCGAAATCACCCTGCGGGGCAAAGTCCTGCCGGTAGGCGGTATACAGGAGAAAATCCTGGCTGCCAAACGGGCCGGCATCAAGGAGGTGATCCTCTGTAAGGAAAACGAAAAGCACGTGCGGGAGGTCACCCCCGCCTATATCGAAGGCATGAAATTTCACTATGTGGACCGGATGGAGGAAGTTCTGGACAAGGCGCTTGAGGCCTGAGCCGGAATGTGGCCTTGCCGGGGCAAGGCATTAAACGCTTAACCCATTCGGCGAGAGTGGGAACGTTTTTCCCCCACAAACTCCCTCCTTGGTCCGGCCCTCCGGACCTCTGCTTTCCCGAAGCCGTAGTCGGCTTCCACACCAAATTTTGCGTACCTTATCCGAACTTTTTATTCGCCGGGTTCGTCATTATGTGTGCACGCCTCGCAATGAAAAACCGTATGAGAGAGAAGATCGGATTGTTGCTCTTAATAGCTGTATTCATCCTCGCCGGCTCCGCCTGGGGGCAACAACGCGAAAACCTGGTCCAATTTTCGGGCATGGTACTGGATGGCAGCGAAGAGGAGCTTTACCCGGTGCCTTACACCAACATCCTGGTAAAAGGCAAAGGCCGGGGAACGTACTCCGACCTGCGCGGCTTTTTCTCCATCGTAGTGGAAAAAGGGGATACCATTGTTTTTTCAGCCATCGGGTACAAGCAAGTGAAATACGTCATTCCCGTTGACCTCAATGACGATCGATATTCTTTGGTCCAACTCATGACCCAGGATGCCGTTAACCTTCCCGAAACGGTAGTCTTTCCCTGGCCCAGCCGCGAACATTTCCGCCTGGAGTTTCTCGCCATGGATGTCACCCCGGAACTCCAAAGCAATGCCTCTCGAAACCTGGGTGACGCTCCTCTTGCTCGCCTGCAGCAGCAACTCCCGCGCGACGGGGTTGAAAATTCGAGTTATTATCTGCGCCAGCAGGCCCGCGATTACTATCACATCGGCCAGCTTCCACCTATGAATATTTTCAATCCCGTGGCCTGGAAACAGTTTTTCGATTCCTGGAAGAAAGGAGACTTCAAAAAAAAGGACGAGTAGGTCAGCGGGCTTTCCCGGCCTGTATAGCAGGATGTGTTAAGCCGGAAAATTCGATGAATTTTCCGGCTTAATAAAAGCGAGCACAGCCGCCCTTTTTACCCTCCTGCTAGGATATGGTCAATCCGCCGTCGGCTACATAGAGCGAACCGGTGATGTAGCTGGCTTCGTCGGTGGCCAGGAAGGTCACCAATTGGGCAATTTCTTCTTCCTTGCCATAGCGCCCCAGGGGTACCTGCTGAGAGAACGCTTCGTGTACGCTCTCGGGATCGTCGGGGTTCATGCCCTTTTCCAGGGAATCCATCATCCGGCTGTCGATCACACCGGGGTGTACGGTGTTCACCCGAACGCCATGTCCGGCTCCTTCGGCCGCAGCCGTACGCATAATGCCGATGACGGCGTGCTTGCTGGTGATATAAGCCACCATGCCGGGGTTGCCGGTGAGGCCGGCCACCGAAGAGGTGATGATAATACTGCCGCTTTTCTGCTCCAGCATAGGGGGCATTGCGTACTTCATGCCCAGAAAAACGCCTTTGACGTTGACATCCAGCACCTTCTGAAAAGCTTCCTCCGGATACTCGGGGATGGGATGCACCGGTCCTTCGATGCCGGCATTGTTGAAAAAAACATCTATGCGGCCAAAAGCATCCAGGGTAGCTTTCACATAGGCTTGTACGTCCCGGGCTTTGCTCACGTCGGCCTGTATGTATTCCACCTGGTCGGGAGCCAGTTCGCCGGCTTTACTCTTCAGTCCCTCTTCGTCTAGATCAACCAGCATAACGCGGGCGCCTTCTGCTACGAACTTTTTGGCTGCTGCAAAGCCGATCTCGCCGGCTGCGCCGGTAATAATGGCCGTTTTGTCTTGGAGTCGATTCATGGATTTCAATGCGTTTTATGGTTTGTGTGTATTGGTGGAACTGACGGTGTGGACCGGATGTTTGGTGCGGATCGAACTGCTCAACAAAAAAGGGGCTATCCGAAGACAGCCCCTTAATCGCTTTTTCGCTCGCCCGCCTTGCGATCAGTTGCCGGGCTGGTACAGTTGCGAATTGTCTACAAAGATGAGGTACTCCCTGATCTTATCGCCTTCCATTTTAAACGTATTGGAAAACCAGCAGGGATAAGTCGAGCCGTCGTGACGGGTGTAAGTCACCCGGCCGTTCATCACATAGCCCGCGGGGATCTTCCAGAACTCGAGTTGGTCGTGACGAGTGCCCTTGATACTGGCGAAGAAGTTTTCGAGGAAAGGAATAATTTCCCCTTTGCCGGTCACAGGCGGATGGTTGGAAAAGCGGAATATGGCATCTTCCGTCATGAACTCGGCCAGGCCGTGTGCATCGCTCTTGTCCACCGCCTCAAATACGGATTGAATAAAGGAATTGTCCTGCATGTCAGATGATTCGTTAAAAAGGAACAGGGATACCGTTCGGCATCCCTGTGCATGAATAAATCAGAGTTTTTCCTAGCGGTTGGCCAGTTCTTTCCGGATCTTATTCAGGGCTGAGCCGGCGCGTACCCAATCGATCTGGGCCCGGTTGTAGGTGTGGTTTACCTCAAACTCGTCCTGCGTACCGTCGCGGTGATGCAGCACAACGGTCAGCGGTTTTTCGGGAGCCATTTCATCAAAGCCTACGATATCGATGGTATCGTCCTGGCGCACCTTCTCGTAATCGTCGGGATTTGCGAAGGTAAGAGCCAGCATGCCTTGCTTCTTGAGATTGGTCTCGTGAATGCGGGCGAAAGATTTGACGACCACGGCTTTCACGCCCAGGTGGCGGGGTTGCATGGCGGCGTGTTCGCGACTGGAGCCCTCACCGTAGTTTTCCTCGCCAAAGACCACCGTACCGATACCGGCCGACTTGTACTTGCGGGCCGAGTCGGGCACGGCCATAAACTCGGCCTCGTTTTCGTCGTCCGCGAAGTTGGCCACTTTATTCATCTCGTCGTTGAAGTAGTTGACGGCACCGATAAAGGTGTTGTTGGCGATGTTGTCGAGGTGGCCGCGAAACTTCAGCCAGGGTCCGGCCATGGAAATGTGGTCGGTCGTGCATTTGCCTTTGGCCTTGATCAACAGGCGCATGCCCCTGAGTTGCTTCTGGGTGATCGGTTCAAAGGGGGTGAGCAGCTGAATGCGGTTGCTGTCCGGTGCCACTTTCACTTCCACCTCCCGGCCGTTATCGGCCGGAGGCTGGAAGCCCGGGTCTTTCACGTCGAATCCCTTGGCCGGCAACTCGACGCCGTGCGGGGGCTCCAGGCGCACTTCTTCCCCTTCTTCGTTGAGCAGGGAATCCGTCAGCGGGTTAAAGGTCAGATCGCCCGCAATGGCCATAGCCGTCACGATCTCGGGCGAGGCCACAAAGGCGCGGGTCTGGGGGTTGCCGTCGTTGCGCTTGCTGAAATTCCGATTGAAGGAGGTGATGATGGAATTGGCCCGGTCGGGATCATCGGTGTGGCGGGCCCACTGCCCGATACAGGGCCCGCAGGCATTGGCCAGCACGATACCGCCCATATCCTCAAAGGATTGCAGCTGCCCGTCGCGGTCTACCGTGTAGCGGATCTGTTCGGAGCCGGGAGTCACCGTGAACTCCGATTTGACCTTCAATTTCTTTTCTACGGCCTGCCGGGCCAACGAAGCCGCCCGGTCCAGGTCTTCATAGCTGGAGTTCGTACAAGACCCGATGAGGCCCACTTCCAGTTTTTGAGGATAACCGTTCTCCTTGACCGCTTCGGCAAATTTGCTGATGGGCCAGGCCAGGTCGGGGGTATAGGGCCCGTTGATGTGCGGTTCCAGCTTGCTCAAATCGATCTCGATTACCTGGTCGAAGTAATCTTCGGGCTGGGCGTAGCACTCGGGGTCGCCGGTGAGGTGCTCCGCAACGCCGTCGGCCAGGTCGGCCACCGCGGCCCGCTCCGTAGCGCGCAGGTATCGGCTCATGGCCTCGTCGTAGCCGAAGGTGGACGTGGTGGCGCCGATCTCAGCCCCCATGTTGCAGATGGTGCCTTTGCCGGTACAGGAAAGGCTCTTGGCCCCCTCGCCGAAGTACTCCACAATAGCGCCGGTGCCTCCCTTCACCGTCAGGATGCCGGCCACCTTCAGGATTACGTCTTTGGAAGAGGTCCAGCCGCTCATTTTGCCGGTGAGCTTTACGCCTATGAGTTTGGGCATTTTCAGCTCCCAGGGCATGCCGGCCATGACATCCACTGCATCCGCTCCGCCTACGCCTATGGCTACCATACCCAATCCACCGGCATTGGGGGTGTGGGAGTCGGTACCGATCATCATGCCGCCGGGGAAGGCATAGTTTTCCAACACGATCTGGTGAATGATCCCCGCTCCGGGTTTCCAGAAGCCGATACCGTATTTGTTGGAGATGGAGGACAGGAAGTCAAACACCTCTTCGTTGACGTCGATGGCGTTCTTCAGGTCTTTTTCAGCTCCTACCTCGGCTTGAATGAGGTGATCGCAGTGGACGGTAGTAGGCACGGCCACATTGTCGCGTCCTGCTGTCATGAATTGCAGCAGCGCCATCTGGGCGGTGGCGTCCTGCATGGCCACCCGATCGGGCGCGAAGAAGACGTAATCCTTGCCGCGCGTATATCGCTGCAGGGGCGATTCGGGATGCAAATGGGTGTACAGGATCTTTTCAGCCAGGGTGAGCGGTCGGTTTAACTTGGCTCGGGCTTCCTTGACTTTTTCGGGCAAGGCCTGGTAAAAGGCCTTGATCATATCGATATCGAAGGGCATGATGCAATGGTTTTTGTTTGGACGAACTCGCGCGCTCAAAGGTAGCTTTTTTCAGCTTTTTCCCTTGAGGCCTCTATAATATGGAAAGGTCTTACGAGGGCAGAAGTTTGCCCGGCAGCGCGGAAAAACAAAGGTCCTCTACATCTGCCGCTCCAGACGCTCCAACAGGCGGGAGGTAATGCGCAAAAAATCCATTTCGGTGATGATCCCGATGAGCTCCCGGGGTTTTTCATCCCCTACTTTTACCACCGGCAAGCAGCCGATCTTTCGATCGCGCATGGTGGCCATAGCCTCCATGATACTCGCCTCCGGCGAAATGGCGATGGGTTGCTGGACCATGATGTCCTTCACCAGGGATGGGCGCCGGCTGTTGATGGAATATCGCTTGGCAAAGTGCCTGAGCAACAGCCGGGAAGTGATGAGCCCCACCAGGTTCCCGTCGGGATCTTCCACGGGCATGTACCGGATCTTCCGCCAGTCCATCATTTCGGCCACCAGGTCGATGAGGTCACCCTCGCGCACGGTGAACAGGTCGGTGGTCATGCATTCATCTACCCGCAGTTCGGAGGGCTTGTAATCTTCCAGGTCGTGCAATTCGGGCGACTCCCAGCAGTGGCCGGGAATATTGGACCACTGATTTTTCTTGATGGCCGCAGTAAGGGCGCTGAGCGCTTCATCCCGGCTGGTCTCCCGGGCGAGCTTGGTAAAGGCTTTGAGCTGCCAGCGAGCGCCGTTTCGATGTTCTTTTACCCGGTCTTCAATGATGCCCAGGTACTTGTCGATGTCCTCGGAGTCTACGTTCCGGCTCTCGAGGCCCTGGCGGGCCAGGGGCAGCAGCTCCTTCTCGATCAGTTCGGCAGCCGTGTAGCGCCTGTCGTCAAACCAATTGAACTTGGACTCGATACCAAAACGGGCCGCTTTGCCGAAGTTGTCGCGCACATCTTCCCATTCCATATACTCGCGTACATCCGGGCAGGTCTGCCCCATGCCGACCATGGCCCCGAGCCAAAAGGCGGCATTGGCGATCTCGTCGATTACCGTAGGCCCGGATGGCAGAACCCGGTTCTCGATCCGCAAGTGGGGCTTGCCGGTATCGCTGATGCCGTAGCAGGGGCGATTCCAGCGATAGACCGTCGAGTTGTGTACCTGCAGGCATTTGAGTTTGGGCACTTCTCCGTTCTTGACCTTGCGAATGGAGTCCTCTTCTTCGTTGGCACTCAGCAACACCCGGAACCGGGCAATGTCTTCCTTGTAAATGTCGAGGACGGAGTTTTCCAGCCAGTGCTTGCCAAAACTCACTCTCGGGCTGCGCTCGCGCATGTGCTCGTGGGTGGTGCGAATGTCAATGGACTGCTGAAAGAGGGCAATGCGTGTTTCGTGCCAGAGGCGCTTGCCGAAAACGATGGGCGAATTGGCGCCCACGGCCAGGGTGGGCGCAGCCAGTGCCTGAGCAATGTTGTACATGTGCACAAACTCGGCCGGGGTCACCTGCAGGTGCACCTGAAAAGAGGTGTTGCAGGCCTCCAGCAAGGGGGAATTGTGTTTGACCAGCAACTCATCGATTCCCAGGATCCGGAGCTCGTAGGCCTTGCCTTCCAGGTGGTTGTCTATCGCTTCCATCAAGGCCTTATAACGCACCATGGGCGTGAGGTTGTGCATCTCCAGATCGAACTTGCGCAAGGTGGGCAGTATGCCGGTGAGGATCACATCGGCATTCATTTCGGCCAGGTGATGGCGGATCTGCTGCAGGCGTTCCCCGGTTTCGCGTTCGAGTTCGGACAGGCACTTTCCCTCGAAGAGCTGAGGCGTAGAGTTGATCTCCAGGTTGAAGCGGGCTAGCTCCGTATCCAGCCAGTGGGCGTCACTCATCCGTTCGATCAGCTCCATGCTGATGGGTGCCGGCTTCAGGGTGGTGTTGTCCACCAAAAACATCTCTTGTTCGGCGCCAATGCGTATGGGCTCGGTCTCAAACCAGTCGTTCTCCAGCATGAACTCCAGCGCATTCATGTCTTTGAGCAGGCATTTCACGAAGCGCTGCATGGCGCCTTTTTCCGAAAGAAGAGTTACTTTTTGCTCGCCCATAACCGAAAGAGAATAGGTTTACTTTCCAATATAGTAGATTCTCACAAGGTTTCCCGCATTTTTGCGTTATGAGGTCCATGAAAAGCCTGATTCAATTTGCCATACCGGCAGCCCTGGCGCTCGGTTTGGTATCGGATTGCGCACAGGAAAACCGGGACCGGCTCTTCCTGATGGTGTATCCCAATTTGCAATTCGAATTCGAAGCCGGTTTAAACCCCAACTTTCCCCAGGTGAAAGCCTTTGCCCCCCTGCCGACCAACTTTGTGGAATTCGCTCAGCAAAACGGGGTGGACACCAGCCTGGTGGCCGGAGTATTTCCCCTCTCGGCCCAACTCCGTTCCCTCGACGGCGCTCTTTACGGCTTTGTCAACAGCGTATCCGTGCTGGTTTGCCCGGCCAACCAGGGCGAATGCAACCTTCAGTCGGATGAGGTCTTTTACATCGAGCCCCAACTCCAGCCTTTCGAAGGGGAGATCAACTTGCAGCCCGGCCTGCGCAGTGCCTTGCGCGACCTCAAGGGGGAGTCCTTTCGGCTGGAACTCGTTTTTTTCCTCAATCAACCTTCCCCTTTTTCCGTGGAAAGCCTTTTTGAGATGCGATTTGAAGCCGTCCGCTAAGCTTCTCCAAGCCTACACAAAGCGCTCCAACTGATAGCTTACCAAAGTATGCAGCGTGGCCAGGGCCAGGATGGACGCTTGGTTCTGGGCATACCCTTTATTCATGTAAAAATCTTCGAGGCGAACCTGCGACTGGTAATACGTGGTCTTGAAAGCCAGCATGAGATCTTTGTGCAGGGGGTCGCGCTCCGCCCATGCATTCAGGTTGCTCATGAGCTGTTTGTTCCAGGTTTGAACCGACTCCATGAGCTCTTTTTCCGTGATGGGTTTGTCGATGAGGTATAGCTTGGCACGGCGAGACGCATTGTAGCGCAGCTCGTCGCGATCCTCCAACAGGGATCGGCCTCCCAGGTCATCGGCGACAGCCAGCATCATGCGCACTTCCTCCCAATCCAGAAAGGGATCGCAGGCCTGCACGCGAAAATCATCGCTGGCGTAGTCCGTAAAGGCGGTCTGTGCCCGGGCCATTTCCTCCGAATGGCGTTCAAAGATCCAGCACGGCATGGCATAGCGGTTGCCCTCAGCACTGTGGATGTAGGAGAGGTGCAATAGCAATTGGTCCAGGTTGGGATAGGCGTAGGCCGAATTCGGATCAAAGGGAAGATCAGCCGAACGCGCCTTACCCGCATAGGCGCGTTTTATTCCTTCGTTCATGTAGTTGTTGACCTGCATGCTCGGCCCCTGGGCGACAAAGAGCTGATAGGCGAGGTAGCCGAAGGCCACCGGGGCATCAGCCGTCTGCAGGGTCTGGAAAGCCGTAGGATCGGCAGGAAGCTGGTAAATAGCTTGTTGAACGGGATCGTCTAATCCCGTTTCGATGGTGTAATCGAGATTGCTGGCCAGTATCCGGTAGCGCTGCATAAACGGATTCTGGGCCATAAATTGCTGGTAGGCCTGATCCGTAGCCCGGCCGTAGTAGCCGTCGACGCTGGCCGCGTAATTGCCTTCGGCCTTGAGCACCGTTTGAAGCCCGGTCACCGAGGCCCGGCGGATATCCGACCGGATATTGGGTGGCGGTACGGTGGCCGGTTCGGCAGGAGGGCTCTTGGCGCTCGTCGGCGGCGGAGTCGAACCGGCTTTGGGCGGCTTCCCGGTATCAGGGGCCTCATCGAAGGCCAGCGGAATGAGATCGGTCTTTACGCCCCCCAATTCGAAAGGGGTAACCTTATGCAAAAAGGCTAAGTCGACTCTTTTGATAAAGGCGTCCTGGAAGCCGGCTGCTTTCACCTGTGGCAGTTGGGTTCGGGCTTCGCCCAGGCTGGAGAAAAGCCCCACCCCCAGGCGAAGCAGATCGTTTTGCAGCGCGAGGTACAGCTCGCCGGCCGGTAGATATCGCTCCCAGTTTACCGGATCCTTGGCATCCAGCGAAGCCACCTGAATAACGACGGCTTGCCTTCCGCTGGGCTCGCGTTCCACCACCCTGGCATTGGAGTAGCCTTTGGAGCGCACCTGCCCGGCTATGGCCTCGGCCTTATCCTTTGAGGTGTATTCTCCGACAAAAACCGAATAGTGCCGCGCGTCCAGTTTATCGGCATGCACAAACCCCAGGGGCTGAAGGGCTGCGAAATCCTCCTGCTTGGCATCCAGAAACGTGCCCACCTGCACCAGAAAGGTCGATTGGGCCAGCAGCATACAAGGCAGGAGAAAACCAGTAAGCAGGAAGCCCCGGATATAGCGTTTCATAAGCTTTGCGTTTTCATATCAACGCAAATATACGCAGGCTTGATGTGTATTGGCCGGCCGGATTCAGCCCGGGCATGGCGGTTAACCGGCTTTTCTTCCGGCCTCGCAGCGGCAACTTCCGCCCGCATCGCGGTGTTCCCTTGGTCAAAAGCCCATTTATGAAGGATGTAGTTCGCGAATACTCCAATGGCGAAGTGACCATCGTCTGGAAGCCTGCCCTCTGTATTCATTCCGAAAAGTGTGTAAAGGGGCTGCCCCAGGTCTTTCGTCCCCAGGAACAACCCTGGATCGAGGCCGAAGCGGCCCCGACGGATGCACTTGTAGCACAGGTAAAGCAGTGCCCCTCCGGAGCATTGAGCTACTATTTCAACCAGGCCGGCCGAAACGAGACCGAGGGAGAGGCAGAACCCCTGGAATGCGATGTCCTGCCGAACGGCCCGCTAATCGTAAAGGGAAAGGTCAAGGTAAACCTACCTGACGGCAAAGTGGTGGAAAGGAGCCAGCGCACGGCTTTCTGCCGCTGCGGAGCCTCCCGCAACAAACCCTTTTGCGATGGGTCGCATACAGAGATCGGCTTCCTGGACTGATGCGTTCCGTCGCCGGGACCGAAAAGCGAAGCCCCTCATGATCCGGGAGATTCAAGAATTTTACCGATGCGAAGACGGCAATACCCAGTAGCATCTTGGTTTTCAAAAGCTTAGCCCGGCGTTTGCCAAAACCCTGAATGTTTCGGGCTACCTTGCCGCATATTCAGGCGAGCCTGCTTTCCCCGAATCGGCAGCCCGCCAGAAACCAGCCGGCCTAGGCCGGAAAGGCTACGGCTCATGTTCGAAACCGAAGAAACTGCTGAAGTCATTCCGGTGTTTCACCCAACAACCACACGATCCTATCATGTCCGACCTCACGATCCGCAAATTGCTACGCGTACTGCCCGCACCATCTCTTCAAATGGGAGCTACCCAGGTGAAACAGCCCCTGCCCAACGAAGGGCTTCGGCAACTCAGCCCCTTCGTGTTGCTGCATCACTTTGGCCCCTGGAAGGTGGCAGCCGGAGAAGACCCCCTGAACGTAGGGCCCCACCCCCACCGGGGTTTCGCACCGGTTACGCTCTTGTACCAGGGAGCTGTACAGCACCGCGACAGCCTGGGCAATGAGGGCGTGATCCGGGCCGGAGGCGTACAGTGGATAACCGCCGGCAGCGGCCTCATGCACAGCGAGCACGCGGCCCCGGAGTTTGTGGCTCAGGGCGGCACGCTGGAAGGCCTGCAACTGTGGGTCAACCTGCCTTCCGCAAACAAAATGGATGCCCCCACCTATGAGGAACTTCAGGCCGAAGAACTGTCCAGGGTACAGGCAGGAGACATCCGCCTGTGGCTGGTGGCCGGTACCCTGGGCGAAACCCGCGGGCCCATCGAGCCCCGGTCGCCCCTGATCGTGGCCCGAGGTGAACTGCCGGCCCAGGGAAGAGGCCGAATTGCCATACCGGAGGGCTACAACCTGGCCGTATACCTGTTGAAAGGCGGCCTGAAAGTGCCCGGACAGGGCAGTATTCCACAAGAACACCTGGCGGTTTTTCACGAAGGCGAAGGCCAACTCGAACTCCACGCCCAGACCGACAGCCGTTTTTTGCTTCTCGCCGGAGAACCTCTGGGCGAACCCCTGGCCCAATACGGCCCCTTTGTGATGAACCGCCCCGAAGAACTCAGGCAGGCCATCCAGGATTATGAAGCGGGCAAAATGGGTATCCTCACGGAATAAACCCTTAAAATCCCAGGCCGGTAAACAATTCGCCGGGCCTTTGTATTATCTTTTCACATGCCGGTCGGGCAACCAGGCTGCCGCAGGGCGATTATATCGCACTGTCCATCCACCCTGTGAACATCTGGATCCGTTCCGGAGATACGCCATCTTACCCCTGGCAGGGTAACAGATCAAAGGATGTTATGGAAGAGCAATCCAGATTGTACATGATCGAGTTTGACCTTCCTCCGGTTTTTACGGAGGAGTTCGAAGCCCTGATCCCCAAACAGCGATATGTCATCGACCAGATGATGGATGAGGGCATACTCAAATCCTTCTCGCTTTCCATGGACCGCAGCCGCTTCTGGACCGTTATGGAAGCAGAAAGCGAAGCGCAGGTGCACGAGCGCTTGCTGCGCTTTCCCCTCCTCGATTTCCTGGGCCGGCCGGCCGTATGCGAACTGATGTTCCACAATCACACGGCCATGCTCCAGCAGTTTTCGCTCAATTAATCCCCACTCAGCTAAACTTTGTCTGCCCGGGCTCGTTTGGTTTCAAGTGCAACCAAATTGGCCTCCATGCCCTCTTTCGACCCTCGTGAATCGCTGATCTTCCTCACCATTCGGGTGGGCAAGTTGCTGGCCAACCACCTGCAAAAGCAGGACCGGATGGCCGGGCAGGATTTCCCCCCGCACTGCATGGGTGTGCTGGTGGACCTCTGGACCGAGGACGGGGTTCGGCAACAGGACCTTGCTATCTCCACAATTAAGAATAAAGCCTCGATCACCAGGGCTTTAGACATACTTGAAGCACACAATATCGCGCTTCGGATTCCCGATCCGGCCGACAAGCGCACCAAGCGCATTTATCTGACGCACAAAGGCAAGCAGCTGAAGCACGACCTCATGCCCCTGGCCGATCAGGCCGTCGCGGAAGCTGTGCAGGGCCTTTCCCGGGAGGACGTGAACACCTGCAAAAGGGTCTTGCATAAAATGTACGAAAACCTAAATAAAAAGTTGCAAACGCAACCAAAGTAATGCTTCTTTGCACAAACCACAACCATTGACCATGAGTACCCTATCCCGACGCATCGGGGTTTTGGCTGGCGTAGCCGTACTGGCCCTGGCCGGCGGCGGCGCGTACCTGCTGACCCAGTTGAAAGCGCCCCCGCCCCGGAAGGCTGAAATCGATCAAACCAAGATCGTAGATACCCTGCGCGTTCAAAATCGAACCCTCTCCGCACCCTTGGCCATACAGGGCGAACTGGTGGCCTTCGATAAGATCGACGTGTTCTCCGAGGTGTCCGGGACGCTGGTGGAGACCGCCCGCCCCTTTAAAGAGGGCAGCTATTTCCCCAAGGGAAGTGTACTCATCAAGGTCGATCCCGAAGAGGCTCAGCTCAACTTGTTTTCCCAAAAAAGCAATTTGCTCAGCGCCATTACCCAGCTCATGCCCGACCTGAAGATCGATTATCCGGAGAGTTACCGCCAATATCTGGATTACATCGAACGCTTCGAACTGGAAAAGCCCATTCCGTCCCTTCCGGAGCCGGCGAGCAAACAAGAGAAGTTTTTTATTGCCTCTCGAAACATCTATGCTCAGTATTACACGATCAAGAGTGCTGAGGAGCACCTGAGCAAATACGTCCTGTATGCGCCCTTTTCAGGGGTAGTGACCGAGGCGGGCATCAACCCCGGCGCCCTGGTGCGCAGCGGCCAGAAGCTGGGCGAACTCATGCGCACGGGAAACTACGAGCTGGAAGCGACCGTACCGGTTCGGGAGCTTTCCTACATCAAGCCCGGCTTCGCCGTGGAATTGCGTTCGGACGACCTGCCCGGTAAGTGGACCGGCAAAGTAGTGCGCATCAGCGACCAGGTAGATCCCGGCACCCAAACCGTCAAGGTGTTCATCGGCGTGAGCGGAAAGAGTTTGCGCGAGGGCATGTATCTGAAAGGCAGCATTACCGGCAGCCGGATACCGGATGCCATGGTCATTCCCAAAAACATCCTGGAAGATCAAAAATCGGTCTATCTCGTTCAGGACAGCGTGCTGCGCAAACGCGAAGTGCAGGTAATCAAGGAAGATGCCGAGCGAGTCATTGTTCGGGGCCTGAAAAACGGCGAAGCGGTTCTTGCAACCCGCCTGCCCGACGCGTTTGACGGCATGAGCGTGCGCATTCGGTCCCGGGGTGAAGCTGATACCGCTCGCCAGGGGAATAAGCCCGAAACAGGGGCTGTAGGCAGCCTGCAATAGCATTCAACCCAAAACTCATCCGTCATGACCAGCCTGGTGCGTTACTTCATCAAGAATCCCATTGCGGCAAACCTCCTCATGTTCGCCATACTCATTTTGGGTGTGGTGGGCTCTCTCAGTCTGAAATCCACCTTTTTCCCGGATTTTCCCAGCCGCATCATTTCCGTTCAACTCATCTATCCCGGGGCTTCGCCGGAGGAAATTGAAGAGGGGGTGATCAACAAAATCGAAGAGAACCTCATCGGGGTTACGGGCATCGACCGCTTTACGTCGGAGAGCAAAGAAAACAGCGGGACCATTACCGTAGAAGTAGAGCAAGGGTACAATACGGACCTCGTACTGGACGACGTAAAAAATGCAGTGGACCAGATCTCGTCCTTCCCCGGCGGCCTCGAGCCGCCCGTGGTGTACAAGCGCGAAAACCTGGGCCGGGCCATTACCTTCGCCATCAGCGGCGACGTGGATCTCTCGGCGCTCAAGCGCTATGCGCGCAAAGCCGAAGACGACCTGCGGGCTCTGGACGGCCTTTCCAAAGTAACCCTTTCCGGCTTTCCGGAAGAGGAGATCGAGATCGCCTTCCGGGAAGACGATCTGCGCGCCTACAACCTCACCTTTCAGCAAGCCGCTCAGGCCGTTCGGGCGGCCAACATAGACATCACGGGAGGCACGATCAAAGGCGAATCCGAAGAGTTGCTGGTTCGGGCGCGAAACAAGTCCTACTATGCCGAGGGCCTGCGCGACGTCGTGGTAAAAACCACCGCTGAAGGCTCCGTGGTTCGCCTTTATCAGGTTGCAGACATTCGCGACCGGTGGAGCGACAATCCGGACCGCAGCTACCTCAACGACAAGCCGGCCGTAGTGGTCACCGTACAAAACACCATTGAGGAGGACATGATCGGCATTACCGATATGGTAAAGGCCTACATCGAAAACTTCAACAAAGAGAGCGAACTGGTGCAGGCCACCGTCATCAACGACGAGTCGATTATTCTGCGTCAGCGCATCTCCCTCCTTACCGAAAACGGCATCCTGGGCTTTGCTATCGTACTGGGCCTCTTGGCTGTTTTTCTGCACTGGCGGCTGGCCTTCTGGGTAGCACTGGCCATACCCATCTCCTTTGCCGGCATGTTTATGTTCGCCGGTATTTTCGGCGTCACCATCAACGTGATCTCCCTTTTCGGCATGATCCTGGTGATCGGTATCCTGGTCGACGACGGCATCGTGATCGGGGAAAGTATATACCAGCAATACGAGAAGGGAGTACCCCGGCTGGAAGCCGCCGTATCCGGCACCATGCAGGTGTTGCCGGCCGTTTTCGTTGCCATTCTCACCACCATGCTGGCCTTCTCGGCCTTTTTCTTCATCAAGGGTACCCTTGGTGACTTCTTTGGCGAAATGGCCATCGTGGTCATGCTTTCCCTCCTCTTTTCACTGATCGAGGGCACCTTTATTCTACCGGCCCACGTCGCCCACTCCAAAGCACTGAGCGAAGAGGCCACCCCCAACAGGGTACAGGCCGCTTTTGACAAGCTCATGTATTGGCTGCGCGACAAGACCTACATGCCGCTCCTGCGCTTTGCCGTATACAACAAATTCCTCACGCTGGCCGTCATTCTGGGCATTTTTGCCCTCACTATAGGCGCCATAGGAGGCGGAATTATCAAGACCACCTTTTTCCCCATTATCGACCGCGACGACATCAACATCAACCTCAAGATGCCGGCCGGCACCCGGGAACACATTACCGAGAGCTGGCTGGATAAAATCGAAGAAGCCTCCTGGCAGGTGAACGAGGAGTTGAGCGAGCACTATTTCAAGGGCGAAAAGGAAGCCATCCTCCGCATCCAGAAAAACCTGGGGCCCACCACCTACGAAGGCGCTTTGGTGGTCACCATACTCGATGGCGAAAGCCGCGACAGCCTGGGCGTACGCACGGTGGTAAATGCCATTCGGAAAAAGGTAGGCCCTATCGACCAGGCGGAAGTCGTGACCTACGGCAGCGCCACGCCTTTCGGCAAACCCATTTCCATCTCGCTGGTGGGCAAAGACTACGGGCAACTGGAAAAAGCTACCCGGGCCGTCAAGGAAGAAATGAAAGCCCTGGCGGAGCTGACCGACGTGGTGGACAACAACCAGGAAGGCCTGAAGGAGATCGAGTTGGAACTGACTGAAAAGGCGCGCTACCTGGGACTCAACCTCGATGAGGTGATCGGCCAGGTTCGGGCGGGCTTTTTTGGGCAGGAAGTGCAGCGCCTGCAGCGCGGGCGCGATGAAGTGAAGGTTTGGGTGCGCTACGACGAGGCCGACCGCAAGGACATCACCCAGCTGGCCGACATGCGCATCCGCTTCGCCGACGGGCGAGCTTTTCCCCTGTCGGAGATCGCTACCCTCGACGTCACCCGTGGCATCACCACCATCAGCCACCTCAACGGCAAGCGCGAGATCAAGATCGAAGCCGACGTGGCCAACGACGATGTATCGGTCTCCGACCTCACGGCCAGCCTCAAGGAAGACATCGTTCCCCGCACCCTGGCGCAGTTCTCCGGGGTAACTCCCATCTTCGAGGGGCAAAACCGGGAGCAGGAGAAGTCGTTCGGGAGTAGCATACCGGCCCTGGTAGGCATTCTGTTGCTCATGTTTTTCGTCATTGCGCTGCTGTTTCGCTCTGTTGGCCAGACGGCAATCGTGCTGTCTCTCATTCCCTTTGGTATGATCGGCGTGGGATGGGGGCACTTTATCATGGGCCTCCCCATCAGTCTGTTCTCCTTTCTGGGCGTCATTGCCCTGATCGGCATCCTGGTCAATGACTCGCTGGTGTTTGTTTCCACTTACAACGACTCCATGAAAGAGGGGCAATCCCACATGGATTCCATTCTGGCCGCAGGCTATTCGCGGTTTCGCCCCATCGTCCTTACGTCCATTACCACTTTTGCGGGATTGGCGCCGCTGCTCTTCGAAAAAAGCCTGCAAGCGCAATTCCTCAAACCGATGGCCATTTCGGTATCTTTCGGCCTGTTGGCTATTACCACCATCATACTCATTTTGCTGCCGGTGCTGATGGTGATCGTCAACCGGCTCAAGGTGTATGCCAGCTATCTCTGGAATGGCTTCAAACCCGATCAGGAAAGCGTGGAGCCGGCTATTCGCACCGAACGGGGATACGAGTTCCTCTGGATCGCTCTGCTGATCATCGTTCTCATTCTGGGGCTGGTGAGCTTTTTTGGCGGTTCGCTGGCACAGACCTTTGCCCAAAACACCTAAAATGCCATGCCTGTACCCCGCATCGCTGTGGATATGGACGAAGTATTGGCCGATGTCCGGCCCAAATTTCTCGACCTCTTCGAAGCGGCCTACGGTCGCCGGCTAAGCGAAGCGGAATATTGGGGCAAAAAGATCTATCAGGTCGACGGCGCCCTGGAGATCCGCGATCGCCTCTTCGACAAAGGCTTCTTTTCGGACCTGCCCCTGGTCGATGGCTGCCGGGAGGCTCTCCTGGAACTGCACCGGCATTACGAGCTCTTCATCGTAACGGCGGCCATGGAATTTCGGGCTTCCCTGGAAGACAAATACGACTGGCTGCAGACACACCTGCCTTTCATTCCGTGGAGCCATTATGTCTTTTGCGGAGATAAGAGCATTATTGCGGCCGATTACATGATCGACGACCATCCGCACAACCTGAAAAGCTTCCGGGGAAAAGGGCTGCTCTTTACGGCCTCCCACAACGTACAGGAAACCGGATTTACCCGCGTGGATAATTGGCAGGAAGTCCTCGCTTTTTTCGAGCGGGAGCGGAGCGCACAGAACCCGACCCGATGAAACTGAAGAAACTAATCGCCATGAAAGCTCGCTTTGCGGCTACCAGCCTGGCAGCCACAGGGCTCGATTACGTTCTTTACCTGCTGCTGGTGGAGCGCTTTGGGGTTCGGCCCGTGCCGGCCAACCTGGCCACTTATTCCCTGGCCGTGCTCGTCAATTTCGCCCTGCAAAGGCTGTTTGTCTTTCGCCTGGAGCGGCCCCTGCCCCATGCCTTTGCCGGAGCTATGCTGGTGTCGGGCGGAGGGCTGCTGCTCAGCAGCGGCCTCATCTGGGGATTCAACCGGTTTCCGTTTCTGGCAGCCCGCCAGTATCTGGTCAAACTGCTGGTAACCGGCCTGATGTTCTTTTACAACTTTTACTTCAAGCGGCTGGCCTTTGAAAAGCGCTTTATGCCCCTTGACTGAAAACAAACCATATGCATCGACTCGCCCTTGTGTACCTGTTTTTCTACTTCTCCGGATGGTCTCTTCTGCTCGCCCAGCCGCCGCTGAGCCTGGAACAGGCCATTAACCTGGGCCTCGCCAACAATTATCAGCTCAAACGGGCCGAGACGGACCTGGATATCGCCAGCAACAACAACGAATGGTCCGTTGCCGGCCGGTATCCGACGATCGACCTGGGGGTTACCTCTGCCAATTCGTACTCCAACCTGAACAATCCGGCCAATGTACTGGTGCGTTCCAATCAGTTCTCGACCGATTTCACCCCCTCTGCCGCACTCAACTGGGTGCTGTACGACGGCTCTCGCGTTCGCCTTACCAAACAGCAATTGGAGCAACTCGAACAACTCAGCGGCGGGAATGTGCAACTGGCCGTGGAAAACACCGTAGAGTCGGTCATGCTGGCCTACTACAACGCCCTGGCTCAGGAAAAAGGCCTGGAAGTACTGGAAGAAGTACTGGAGCTCTCGCGCGATCGCATCGAGTTCGAGGAGTTGAAAAAGGAGTTCGGCCAGGCCAGCACCTTCGACATCCTGCAGACCCGCGATGCCTACCTCAGCGACTCGACCAGATACCTCGTGCAGATCACCAATTACGAAAATGCCTTGCGCAACCTCAACCTCGCCATGGGGGTAGACCAGCTCGAACAGCGCTACACCCTCACCGATACCCTGGTGTTCGATCCGCAGGTCTATTCGCTCGGCCAGTTGCAAGCCCAGATGCTGGCCAATAACGTAAGCCTTCAGAACCTGCAACTCAACCGGGAGCTTGCCCGTACCAACACGGAACTGGAGCGCTCGACCCGCCTGCCAACCCTTTCGCTGGGCACGGGCGTGTCTTACAACATCGGGATAGCCGACGGCAGCCAGACCTTCGACTTCGGAATGGGCGAAACCAGCCGCGCTATCCCTTCCGTAGGGGCCAAGGCCCTCAACGGCTTCTTTGACCTGAACCTCAACTACCGGCTCACCGATTTCGGTGCGCGCAAAAGGCGCATCGAAACGGCCCAAATGGAGGAGCTGCAGGCCCAGTACGATTACCAGGACCAGCAACGGATCCTCAACACCCAACTGGCCAACACCCTGGCGACTTATGAAAACCGGCGCCGCGTGGTAGAAGTGACCAATGCCGCCCTGGAAAACGCCCGCCTCAATCTGGAAATCGCCACCGAGCGCTTTCGCGGCGGCCTGATCAATTCCTTCGACTTCCGGGTGGTGCAAAACAGCTTCCTGACGGCTTCGGAAGCTCAGTTGACGGCCATCTTCAATCTGAAAACGACGGAAACGGAACTGATGCGGCTCACCGGTGAACTGGCCAAGCGCGGAAACTGATATGCGCTCCGGTTCTTCCTTCTCGCTGCGGACCGGGCAGCGTTTCCCTTGCTTTCTGCGTTTGTAAACATGCCGATGGGTTGCGGAAGAGCAGGCAAAACGATAATTTGGGCTATCTAATCGCCTTGAATGGATATCGCATTACCCATCAATTACGAAGAACGGGACTTCATCCAGGCCTGTGCCCGGCAGGAGCGCTGGGCCCAGCAGTGGCTCTACGAAGAGTACTACAGCCCGATGATGGGGGTGTGCATGCGGTATGCCAGTTGTGAAGAAGACGCCATGGATATTCTTCATGAGGGCTTTATCAAGGTGTTTCGGCATATCGGCAAGTACGAGGCCGGCACTTCGCTGAGTTCCTGGATGCGCCGCATCATGGTCAATACGTCCATTGACTACTACCGGAAGGTCGTCCGGCGGCGCACCGAAGACCTGGATCACGCTCAACACATCAGCTCCATGGAGGCCGATGCGGTAAGCCGTTGTACGGAACAGGAAATCCTGGAAGCGATCCAGGGATTGCCGACAACCTATCGCACCGTGTTCAACCTCTATGTCATGGAAGGCTATTCACACAAAGAGATTGGCGTGCTTTTGAACATATCGGAAAGCACCTCGCGATCCAATCTGGTGAAAGCCCGAACAAAACTGAAAGCGATTCTGACCCGAAAGTATGGAGAACCAGGAGTTTGATCGAATCCTTCGAAAAAAGCTGGAGAACATCCGGCCGGAGTACGACCCCACAAGCTGGGCGTCGCTGGCCGCTCGCATGGATGCGGGCAGCCCGGCTCATTCGGAGGAAGAGCTGGATCAGGTCGTTTTTGAAAAGCTGCACGCCTTCGCTCCGGCTAAAGGCCCTGAGGGGTGGCAACGCCTGGCCTTCCGGCTCGAAGCGGCCCGGGTCCGCCCTCAGCTCATCCAGGTCAAGGTCCTGGAAGCCGCCCTGTTGCTCCTCAGCCTGTTCGTCCTCCTCGACCTGCTTCCCACCCCATCGAGCCGGGCGGTAGCCGAGTCCGCCGTCCAGCCCAATGGAGCGGAAGCGCTTCGGCAAACCCCTCGGTCCGGGCGGGTCCAGGAAGTGCCGGCAGCCTCACTTCCACCGGTGGAAGCATCGTCGCCCCCTGCCCGCCGGGAGGTGCACCCGCTCGCTCCGGGCAAGGCGGTGGCTCCGCTTCCCGCCTTGCCGGTTCGCCCCCTGCCTCTTCCTTTCGCTCGATTGGCCACCCAAAGGCCTGCTCCGCGGCAGATGGAAAAGGCGGTGCCCCCCCTGCCGGCTCTGGATCAATCCAGCGGGCCCGCGGATGAAGGACTGGACTGGGACCCCGACTTTCCGCGCTTACGGTCCCATCCGCTGGTCGTGAGCATGTACGGCACCTTCAACTACAACCGGATCTTTACTCCGGCAGGCACCGAAGCGCCGGACGGCACCCCGGCAGTTAAACGCTTTGACCCCGGCTATGGCGGGGGCATTACCCTGGGTACGCAATGGGGTCGTTGGGAATTCGGGGGCGGCCTAGAGTTCAATGCCTACACCTACCAGCCCCGACAGGTCGTTTACCTGGAGGGCAGCCTGAAAGAAGGATTGTACGGGCTGGGGATCAAGGATGTCCAAATCAACACCCTGGGTATTCCCCTGTATGTCCGCTACGATGTTCTGCGCCGAAAAAGCTGGCGCCTTTACGCTCAGGGAGGCTTCAACCTGAACGTGGCCTTCGAAGCCAATTACTACCTGGCCGATGCCAGCCAGTTCTTCGACGACCCCAAAGTCGCCGGAAGGCCACCGGCTGAAGGCACCGGTACGCCCCGCGGCACAGAGCAGATCCTCAACAAAGAACTCAAGGAGGGTTGGTTTGAAGGCGGCACCTTCCAGGACAATGCCTTTATGACCGGCCAGGTCGGCATAGGTGCCGAATACTTTCCCTCTCCCGACTGGAGCCTCTTCATACAGCCGGCCTACCGGCCGTATCTCTTTGCATTCGACGGCGGCATTGGGCCGGATCGCGATCGCATCAGCAGCCTTTCCGTCTTTGCGGGCCTTCGGATTCCCCTCAAACCCTGAGCATCCATTGCCGAATCACAGGCGCCAATTGAGGCCAGGGGGCCCGATGTCCTCCCTTGTACTCATGCAACTCGACCTTCGGAAGTTCCTCAGCCCAATGCCTGATCTTTTGGCCCGCCACGACGCGATCTGCCTTGCCCAAGGCAAGCCATACCGGAAGCTCTTCCGACCGCAGAGAAGCCCCCATCGCTTCGAGGGAAGGGGAAAATTGGGGCAGGGCCTGCCAACTGGGCCAGGTGGTCCGGTTCCAGACCTCATCGGGCAGGACATACTTTTTCAGAAAACGCTCTTCGATCGTTCCCATCAGCCCGCTGCGGCACAGAAGCGATGCCGCATTTTTTCGAAACCGGGTATAGCGAAGGGAACGCTGCATTGCCTGCTGGGCCATGGGAGGCAAGTATTTCAGATAACGCAAGCCGGGGGTTGCCAGACCATCCGGCGCTACCAAAAGGAGGCCGCGCAACCCATTTAGATAGGGCTGGGCCGCCAGTGCCAAACGGGCACCATAACTGTACCCCAACAGAAAAAAGGGCTCCTCGCCGGCCAGGCATTCAAGCCACGCTGCAAAAGGGCCGGGCCGGAAGGGCACATCGGCCGGCCATTGCGTAGCTCCGTGAAAAGGCAGATCGGGCGCCCGCACTTCCGCTGTGGGGCTTAGGTCCAGGCCCGAAAAGGAGTGCCCTTCCTGGCCGAAAGCATGTAACGCCAGAACTCGTTCGGCACCCTGGCCGAAGCGAAAAAGGGCAGCCGGCCCCTGTGGGGTTTCGAGGGTTTCCATGGCGGGAAGATAGGGCACTCCGGACATTCCGGGCCTTTCGCTCCAAGAACTTGATCCGGCGCCCAACCCCCACTGCGGCCGGTGCTGTTATACAGGGGCAGTACATTCGCCTGTACGCTTTTTCAGGCATTCAAACACCGCTTCATGAAGAGATCGCTCATCCTTTTGTTGGCCGCCGGCTGGCTTTTCAGCGGTTGCAAAGTACGCGAATACACATCCGCTGCCCAGCCCGTAACCCACGAGCTCTGGGACTCCCTGCTCCAGGCTCACGTAAGCCCGGCCGGATGGGTAGATTATTCGGGTTTCCAGAAAGACCAGGCGCGACTGAACCGATACCTGAAGCAGCTGGGCGACCACCACCCAAACGATGCCCACTGGAGCCGGAACGAGCAACTGGCGTATTGGATCAATGCGTACAATGCGTTTACTGTGCAACTCATCCTCCGACACTACCCGGTAGCCGGCATCAAGGACATCCGAAACGGCATCCCTTTCCTCAATTCGGTCTGGGACATCCAATTCATTGAGATCGAAGAGCGCACGTACGACCTCAATAATATAGAACACGGCATCCTGCGGTCCCAATTTGAAGAGCCTCGCATCCATTTTGCGCTGAATTGCGCTTCGGTTTCCTGCCCCAAGCTGTGGAACCGGGCCTACACGGCAGAGGACCTGGATGCCCAATTGGACCGGGCAGCCCTCGAATTTCTGGACGATCCCCTTCGAAATCGCATCCAGGAAAGGCAACGGGTCGAGCTCAGCAAGATCTTCTCCTGGTACAAGGGGGATTTTCAACCCGATCTCATCACCTTCCTCAATCGCTATGTAGATCCACCTCTGGCGCAAGATACCCGCATCCAATACCTCGATTACGACTGGGACCTCAACGATGCAGACCGCCGTGAACCGGCAGGTGATTGATCAAAGCCCTCCCTATCTATTTATTGGCCAACTGGCCACAGGCCGCATCGATGTCCTTGCCGCGGCTGCGGCGAAGCGTGACCATGACGCCGGCATCGCGAAGGTAGCGGGCAAAGGAATCGATCCGGTCGGCTTCTGACTTTTGGAAGTCCGCTCCTTCGATGGGGTTGTACTCGATGATGTTGACGCGCACGGGAAAGCGTTTGCAAAGCCGCACCAGGTTTTCAGCATCGGTCAGGCTGTCGTTGAAGCCTTGAAAGGCAATGTATTCGTAGCTGATTCGGTTGCGAGTGTGGCGATAGTAATACGCCAGCGCATCCATGAGCACATCCAGGTTGTTTTGCGCATTGATGGGCATGATCTCGTTTCGCTTGGCATCGTCGGCAGCGTGCAGGGAGAGGGCTAGGTTGACCTTGGAAGCGTCGTCGGCCAAGCGTTTGATCATTTTGGCGATGCCGGCCGTGCTGATGGTGATGCGCTTCGGCGACATGCCCAGTCCTTGGGGCGAAGTGATGTGTTCAATACTCTGCAGGACGTTCTTGTAAGCCAGCAGCGGCTCGCCCATGCCCATGTATACAATATTGGTGAGGGGATGGTCGAACTCCGCTTCGGCCTGGGCATTGACGGCCACCACCTGATCGTAGATCTCGGCGGCATCCAGGTTGCGGAGGCGATCCATTCGACCGGTAGCGCAAAACGCGCAGCTCAGGCTGCAGCCTACCTGCGAGGAAACGCAAGCGGTGAACCGCTTATCCGCCGGCACGGGGATGAGCACCGACTCGATCAAATGGCCGTCGTGTAGGCGAAACCGGCTCTTGATGGTCCCATCCTGAGAATGTTGTACCACATCCGTACGGATCGGCCGGATGACGAACGCATCGGCCAGTTGCTGGCGCAGCGATTTGGACAGGTTCGTCATCTCCACAAAAGAGCGGGTGCTCTTTTTCCAGAGCCATTCCTGGATTTGTTTGGCCCGAAAACCGGGTTGGTCCCAACCTGCCAGAACCTCCTTCAGCTCCGACGACCGGAGCTGCCGGATATCCCGCTTGGCAACTTCTTCCTGCATAAGACAAAGGTACGGGGAATCAGGCTAAGGGCGCACATTTTTGAGCCAGCCATTCCGCCTCCTCACTATTGAGCAAGGGGTGTAAAGCTCCATATACCTTTTCGTGATAGGCATTGATCCACTGCCTTTCGGTTCGGTCGAGCAGATTTTCCTCGATCAACTGCAGGTCTATGGGGAAGAGCGTAAGGGTTTCAAACTCCAGAAACCCCTCCTCCTTTGCAGCGCGGCAGAGGATGAGGTTCTCGGTGCGAATGCCGTAGGCTTCGGCCTGGTAATAGCCCGGCTCATTGGAAGTGAGCATGCCTGCCTTGAGCGGCTTGGCTGCTTTGGAAGCCGGCTGAGCAGCTATACCCTGCGGGCCTTCGTGAACATTGAGGAAAAAACCCACCCCATGGCCGGTGCCGTGGCCGTAGTTGCAGCCTTCCATCCAAAGGGGCAATCGGGCCAGCGTATCCAGCTGTACGCCGGTAGTGCCCTCGGGAAAGCGAGCCCGGGCCAGCGCGATATGCCCTTTGAGCACCAGGGTAAACATGTGCTTTTGCTCTTCGGTGGGCGGCCCCAGGGCTATGGTTCGGGTAATATCGGTAGTGCCCTCCAGGTACTGCCCGCCCGAATCGAGCAGTAAAAGACCTTCCGGCCGGATGCTGGCGCTTTCGGTCGCACTTGGGCGGTAATGTACAATGGCCCCGTTGGCTCCGTAGCCCGCAATGGCGTGGAAGCTCTCGCCGTAGTAATGCCCCTGGCTTTGCCGAAAGCGATCCAGTTGCCGGGCCAGCTCATACTCCGTGATGGACCGCTCGGGAAGCACGGCCTCCAGCCAGCAGTACAGCTTGGTGAGGGCCACGCCGTCTTTTTGCATGGCCTGCCGCAAATGTCCGATTTCGGTCTCGTTCTTTACCGCCTTCAAGGCGATCGGAAGGGTTTCGCCCTCTACGACCGCCACCTCTTCCGGTACGGACTCCCATATGCGAAGACTGGTTCGCTGGGGATCCAGCAGAATGGACTGCTCGGGCGAAAGGGATTGCAGGCGATCCGTCAGCGCGCCATAGGGGGCCAGGTGTACCCCGTCTTCCGCCAGTGCGTCCATGATCTCTTCCGGAACCTTTACCGGGTCCATGAACAGGGTAGCCTGCTGGGTCCCGAGTAGCAAAAAGCCGATCGCCACCGGATTGCACTCCACATCCGATCCCCGCAGATTGAGGAGCCAGGCGATGTCGTCCAGGGTGCAGATCAGATGTTGATCCACCTGCTTTTCGCGCATCTTTTCCCGCACTTCGGCCAGTTTTTCGGATCGCGAACGGCCCGCATAGCGCCTTGGAAAGGCAAAGACCGGTGTATCGGGTAGGGCGGGCCGGTCTGTCCAGACCGCATCCAGCGGATCGTCAGCAGCGTGCAAAACGATATCCCGCGGTCCCAGTTTTTTTCGAATGCGGCGAATCTGGCTCATGGAAAAGACATGGCCGTCCAGAGCGAGGGTGCTTCCCGGTTCCAGGCGCTCCAACAACCAGTCCAGGTGCTCGGGCGCATAGGGCACCTTCTGCTGATGCATCTCAATGCCCGAACCCTCGAGTTCCTGCTTGGCCTGAAGGACGTAGCGGGAGTCGGTCCATAGTGCTGCCTCCTCCCGGGTGAGTACCACGATCCCCGCCGAACCCGTAAACCCCGACAACCATTCGCGCCCCTTCCAGTGGCCGGTTACGTATTCGCTTTGGTGGGGGTCGCTGGAGGGGATCAGGCAGGCATCCCATCCGTTTCGGGTCATGTGCTGGCGCAAAATGCCTATTCGTTGAGCAGGAGCCATAGCGTGTTCAGGGTTTGGCCGAAAAAATAAATATTTCCTCAGATACTCAAGGCATGCCCGGGTAAAGCCTTAGGGAAGGGTGCAAAAGCAGAAGGGACAGCAAGCGGGAAGCCGGCCCAAGGAGTGAGCCAAGGCTGCATCCTTTCTTGCCCGAGATTGTTCTACCTTTGATAAAAACCGTTGCTCGATGCTCGGCCAACGTCTCACACAAAAACAATGGCAGTCTCTTTCGCCTCAGCAGATCCAGCTGATGAAGCTCCTGCAGATCCCCGGGGCTATGCTTCAGCAAAGAGTGAGCGAAGAGCTGGAAGCAAACCCCGCGCTGGAAGAAGGCCCGCCGGAGCAAAGCGAGCTCGACGAGCTGGCTGCCGAACCGGCCAATGAGGAAGACCGGGAGTTCGAATTGGACGAATACCTGGAGCAATACCTCGAAGAGGATCCCGTACTCTATCAGCGCAGTACCGGCAGCAGCGAGGAAGAGCCGACTCAACTTCCCCTGGCCAGCCGAAATACGTTTCACGATTACCTGGAACAGCAGTTGGCCTTGCTGAACTTTTCCAATGCCCAGGAAGAACGGATCGCCCGGGAACTGATCGGCAACCTGGATGAGAACGGCTACCTCAGCCAGCCCGTGCTCAGCATTCAGGACGACCTGCTCATCAAATACGGCATGGAGATCCCGAAGGCCAGGATCCTGGCCGTGCTGGAGCGCATCCAAAGCCTCGACCCGCCCGGCGTGGGCGCTCGCAATCTGCAGGAATGCCTGGAAATCCAGCTCCAGCAAAAGTGGGACCGGGCTGAAGCCGAAGGAGATATCGACCAACTGCGGGTGCTGAAAGCAGCCCTGCAAATGGTGGAGGAGCACTTCGACGCCTATTCTAAAAAGCATTTCGAAAAAATCCGGCAGCATCTCCAATTGGACGAGGACACCCTCAAGGCGGCCGATGCAGAAATCCGGAAGCTCAACCCCAAGCCGGCCAGTGGGTTTTCGGGCAATAACCGGGAAACGCCCTACATCCAGCCGGATTTTTTCCTGTACAACCGGGATGGTGAACTCGAACTCAGCCTGAATCAATACAACCTGCCCGTGCTCAATGTGAGTGAAAGCTACCGCGACCTGCTGAAAAGCTATGGAAACAAACGCGGGCTAAGTACGCAGCAAAAGACCGAATGGCAGTTCGTGAAACAAAAAGTAGATTCGGCTCGCTGGTTCATCGAAGCCATTCAGCAACGCCAGCAAACCCTGCTGCGGACCATGCAGGCCATACTGGAATATCAATACGACTATTTCCTGACCGGAGATGTCCGCCAACTTCGCCCGATGATCCTGAAGGATATTGCGGAGCCTACCGGCCTCGACCTCTCGACCATATCCCGGGTGGTCAATAATAAGTACATCCAAACCGAATTCGGGATCTTGCGCCTCAAAGATCTCTTTTCGGAGTCGGTGCGCAATGCCGAAGGCGAGGAGGTGTCCAACCGGGAAGTCAAAGAAAAGCTGCAGGAACTCATCGAGTCCGAGGATAAGAAGGCCCCGCTGTCCGATCAAAAACTAAAGGACCGGTTAGAGAAGGCCGGATACCCCATAGCCCGGCGCACGGTAGCCAAGTACCGGGAGCAATTGGGCCTGCCCGTGGCCCGCCTTCGCAAAAAGCTGTAGCGGCATCCGTATCCGGACGCACTCACAACTCGTCCAGGGCATTCAGCAGAACCTCACATGCTTCCTCGATCTCTTCTTTCCGGATGATGAGAGGCGGTGCGATGCGTATACTGCGGTTGTTAAATAAAAACCAATCGGCGATAATTCCGCGCTCCAGCCCGTATTGAATGACCCTTTGCACCTGGTCGAAGTCCTCCAGTTCCAGGGCCAGCCACAGCCCGGCCGAGCGCAAATGCCGAATGTGCTCGTGCTGGAGCAGGCGGCGAAACAGCGCTTCCTTCGCCGGGACCTGCGCGATATAATCGCCCTCCAACAAGGTCTGGAGCGTAGCCAGAGCAGCCGCGCAACTCACCGGATGCCCGCCGAAGGTGGTAATATGGCCCAGAATGGGGTTCCGGGCCAGGGTCTGCATCAGTTCGCGGCGCGCCACAAAAGCACCGATGGGCATGCCGCCCCCCATCCCCTTGGCCAGCAATACAATGTCGGGGACGACGCCGTAGCGCTCGAAAGCAAACAGGCTGCCGGTACGGCCGTAGCCGGCCTGGATCTCGTCCAGAATGAGTAAGGCCCCCACCTCATTGCAGCGCTTTCGCAAAGCGGGCAGGTAGCCGTCCAGGGGGGTGCGGAGCCCCCACTCGGCCTGCACGGTTTCCACGATGACGGCAGCCGTGCGCTCGGTGATGCTGCGAAGGCAATACTCACAATTGAAGTCGATATGGCGGATGCCGGGCAACAGAGGATAGTAGGGCTGGGTGAAGGTGGTGGGCCACATCAGGCTGGCCGCCCCCTGCGTACTGCCGTGATAGGCATACCGGGCAGAGACGAACTCCATGCGGCCCGTAAATCGCTTGGCCAACTTCATTGCGCCTTCGGTAGCCTCGGTCCCGGAATTGACGAAATAGACGCTGTCCAGCGAAGGGGGCAGTTGCTCGGCCAGCAGGCTGGCCAGCTGCACCTGGGGAGCCAGCACGTATTCGCCGTACACCATGGTGTGCAGGTAGCGGTCCAGTTGATTGCGTATGGCTTCCACCACCCTGGGATGGCGGTGCCCCAGACTGCTCACCCCGATGCCGGCAATGAGATCGAGATAGCGCTTGCCGGTTGTGTCGTAGAGGTACACGCCCTCTGACCGGTCGATCTCAAGGCCCAGCGGAAAATCGCTGGTCTGGGCGATATGCTGCAGAAAGAGCTGGCGAGGGTGCGACATGGGCGTAGCTTTGCTGCCGGATGATACGAAAATAATCAGGTATTCGGCCTTCCGCTTCGACGCGGGTTCTGGCAACTGACCGCGCCAATCCGTAAGCCAAATCCGGGCGATTGAGGGGGACGTGCCGGCGGCCCGCAGACAAAGCAGCAGATATTTCGCCGCCCGGCTGACCCATCGGCCCCGGAAATTCGTTAGAAAGGGTAAATCCGCAATAGCCATGCTCCGCAGCTTCCCGATTCTCTTCCTGGCTACCCTTCTGGGCTGGAGTTGCACCGGCGACACCGAGCGCCGCAGCGATTACCAGGTGCACGGCATCGACGTTTCGCACCATCAGGGAATGGTGAATTGGGAAGCCATAGCCGCGGCAAATATTCACTTCGCTTTTCTCAAAGCCACCGAGGGCAGCACCCATTGCGATACGGCCTTTGCGCGCAACTGGCGGGACGCTCAGCGCGCCGGCCTGAGGCGAGGGGCCTACCACTTCTTCCGCCCCGGCCTGCCCGCCTGGGAGCAGGCCCTGCATTTTGCCAGAACCGTGAAACTCAGCCCCGGCGACCTGCCTCCCGTACTCGACGTGGAACTAGCCGGCAGTCTCCCTTCGCCCGAATTGGTCCGAAACATCCACGCCTGGATGCAATTGATGGAATTCCACTACGGCGTCACTCCCATTCTGTATACCAATATGAATTTCTACAACCAGCACCTGGCCGGTCAGGTGGACTCTTACCCCTTGTGGATCGCCCGATACAGCCATCGCCAGCCCAGGCTCACCGGACAGCCGGACTGGCAATTCTGGCAATACGGGCAGCGAGGCCGATTGCCCGGGATCCGGGGCTATGTGGATTTCAACGTCTACCGGGGAGCGCTCTCCGAGTTGGATGCACTGGCCGTTTCGGCAGAGCAAAACGGTCCGGTATTGTAGTAGTGTGCTGCGGGGCCGGCTTCCTGAAGGGGCAACCGCTGCTATTGCCTACACCACGCCCAGGCCCTCGAACGAGCGCCCTAGCACCTGACCGGTATCCGCCTGCAGCACCCGGTCCAGCAGGTCGGCATAAATGCGACGGAAGTCAACTCGATAGATCAGGTCGCCCTGGTCCAGACGACTCAGGTCGGGCCCTTCGTTGATGAAGCCGCTACGGCGCAGCTGCCCCCCCATGAGGAAGACATTATTGGCCGTACCGTGATCGGTACCCCGGCTCGCATTTTCCTCCACCCGCCGGCCGAATTCCGAGAAGGTGAGGATGACCACATCGTCCAGCAGGCGGTGTTGCTTCAGGTCTTCCAAAAAGGCAGCCATGCCCTCCGCATACTGCTTCAAAAGGCGATCCTGCATCAAGGCCTGATTGGCATGCGTATCAAAACCCGATAAACTGACGTAGAACAGGTGGATGTCGGCCTCGGTGGTGAGCAGCTGAGCTACCAGCTTGAGCTTTTGGGCAAAACGCCCATCCGGGTACCCGACCCGAGTCCGAAAACTGCGGGTCCGGGCATGAAGGAAGTCAGCCGAGGACTGGGTATCGATCATGGTCTTGTAGAGGTAGGCAACGGGGTCGTGCTCCCCACTCTTCTCTTCGTTGCCATTGCGATAAGCAACCCCCAGCTTTTGAAGCAAGGGATTGTCGGAGGACTTTTTCAACCGCTTGGGGTCGCTCATCGCGAAGCCTTTGTGCTGATCTCCTTTGAGGGCCAGGCTGAGGCTGTCGCCCACTTCCAGCGCGGCATGGGGTGCACAACCGGAGCAGGAGTTGTCCAGGTAGCGTCCCAGCCAGCCCGTGCTCAGGTAGGTATCGCTGTCGCTGGCCGTCTGCCAGATGTCCATACTGCGAAAGTGGGATCGATCGGGATTGGGGTACCCCACATTATTGATAATGGCCAGCTGCCCCTCGTCATATAGATGCCGCAGCGGCTCCAGGGCCGGGTGAAACCCCAGTTCGTCGCTCACGGGCAGCACCGCATCCGGGGATATGGCCAGGCGGGGACGCTTGCGATAATACTCATCGTTGCGATAGGGCACGATGGTGTTGAGGCCGTCGTTGCCACCGGAAAGCTGTACGACCACCAGGGCCTTGCCCGAGCGGCTGCTGAGCGGCTCGCCGGGATGGTAGGCCCGCAGGAATTGCGGCACCCACAGCGCAGTGGAGGCCAGGGCGGAGGATTGGAGGAATTTTCTTCGATCCATGGTCTATGCGATTTGGTATTCCGGCATGCTTAGCAACCGGTGTGTGCATCGTTGGATAAAATCGGGGGCCGAAGGGGAGAGCCCACTTCGAAGCTCGCGGGCCGAAAGGCCGGTTTCGGCCAGGAGGAAAAAATCGGCCAGCTGATCGAAATCCCGCCCCAGGTGATCCTGGAGCGGTTGCAGCTGCACCTGCGCATTCAGCTCCCGCAATCGGACCTGGGCCGGTCCGTCCTCCGGACCGAAGCTGACGGGTAGATCCAACTCGGCCCGGCTGAACAGCAAACTGGCAAGATTCAGCCGGATCATGAGGGTGCTGTTGTCGATCCAGCTGCGCCCCAAGGGCCAGCCGGCTACATTGGGCGGGTTGAACAGGACTTGCCCGAGCGCGCGCTGCAGAAACACGAGGGTTTGATCCTGCGACCAGCTTACCCCCAACTGTCGGCTGAGGCCGGCCAGAAGTTCCACCGGCCCCTTAATGCGGCTGCCCACAATGGACGGATGGTAGAACCATTCGCTGGTAAAAAGGTGCCTCATCAAGGCGGAAATGTCGTAATCGCTCTGATAGAATACCTGCGCCAGTTCGGCAACCCGGCTTTCGTCCGCCTGTTCGCTTACAAAGTATCGGTACACCTTGCCGGCGACGAAGCAAGCAGCCTGCGGCTTTTCCAGGATGAGGTCGATGATATCGTCGCCGTCGTAGCGGCCGGAGCGGCCGAACACAGTCTTCGCCCCCTCGTCGTGCCAGTTTGCCCGAAAGACAAACGCTCCCTGCAGGTTGCTCGACCAGCCCGTAAAGGCCCGGGCGGCTTCCTTGACGTCTTTTTCGGTATAGTGCCCCCGGCCCAGGGTGAAGAGCTCCATCAGCTCGCGGGCGAAGTTCTCGTTGGGTTGCTGCTTGCGGTTTTGTTGGTTGTTGAGAAAGCGAATCATGCTCGGATCGCGCGAAACAGCCCGCAGCAGATCCCGGAAGTTACCCAGAGCGTGCTCGCGGAGGGTGTTGAGCTGTTGAACCGCCAGGCGGCCGCTTCGGGTGCGACAGGCAAAATGCCCGTGCCAAAAGAGCGTCATGCGCTCCAGCAGGGCCGGCTCAGCCGGATCGGCCATGCGCCGCAGCCAGGCGGCATTGGTTGCACCTACCAATTGGATTTGTTTTTGGATGAAGGCCCGCCGCATGGACCGGTCCGTGGGCAGGTTAAACGCTGGCAGCGGCAAAGCCCGGCCGCGTTTGGCCTGCTCAAAAAGAGTATCCACCAGTTGGTCGGAATCCATCTGGCGGTATCGGCTCCATTCTGCCGGACTGTAGCCGAAGCCCGCCCGCCACAGCAGGTGTTGGTTGCGCCTTTGTTCCATAAGTCGTATCGATTGCGTTTACTCTGATGCGCTCGGAGATTAAACGTTTAATTCGGCCAGTCCTCTATATTTGCACAACCGGGAAACGGGGCTTGAGGGCAGAAAAGGGGACGGGATCTTTAGCCGTTCCTTCACCCCTGCCGCGGGCAAAGCCCCGATCCGGACCTGACCATCAAAACACGCCATGAAAACGACGCATTTCCTTTTGCTTTCTGCTGTTTTACTAATGACCGCCTGCCAGCCCCAGCCGTCTGCCGGCAAGCTGCTGGACGATATGGAAGCCCTGATCGAAGAGGTGGCCAATCGCGACATCGGAGCGCCCATAGACACGGCCCGCGTGCAATCGCTGGTCGACCAGGCCCGGCAGCTCGCCCAGAGCCAGCCGCAGGACAGCCTGACCCCGGCAGCTCTGTACCAGGGGGCGGAGCTGGCCCGGTCCATAGGCCGGTATCCCGAGGCGGTAGAGATGCTCACAGGGATCATCGACCGGCATCCCGAATACGAAAAAGCGGCCGAGGCCCTTTTCCTGCGGGCCTTCATCTACGACGAGGACCTCGGAGACAAAGCCCGGGCCCTGGAATCGTACAAAAGGTTCGTAAACACCTACAGCGAGCACCCCCTGGCCCGCGATGCCCAGGCCATGATCGCCTACCTGGAAATGGGCAAAACGCCAGAACAGCTCATCCGGGAGTTTGAAAGCCAGCAACAGGAAGAAGTTCAGTAGCCGGTCAAACCAGTGCTTCCTCCGATGCGTTTCTCTTTCCAGGCAACGCAATTGAACAATAAAAAGAATCCCTCCTATGAAACTTCGCCTTCTGATCGCTGTCCTCTTTTTCTTTTTGCTCGGCGAAGGCCAATCACAAGGCATTGAATTCTTCAAAGGCAGCTGGCAGGAAGCCCTGGCGGAAGCTCAAAAACAGGACAAGATCCTCTTCGTGGATGCCTATGCCGAGTGGTGCGGCCCCTGCAAGCGCATGGCCCGGCAGGTTTTTCCCAATCCCGAGGTGGGCCGCTTCTACAATCAGCACTTCATCAATGTGAAGATGGACATGGAGAAAGGCGAAGGGCCGACCTTCGGAAAAAAATACCCGGTCAGTGCCTATCCGACCCTGTTTTACATCGACTACACCGGTGAGGTCGTCCAACAGGTGCGCGGGGCCCAGCAGGTGGACGGCTTTATCCAATTGGGTAAAAAGGCCCTCAGCAAGATCGACCGCTCCGGCCAATACGCCGAACAGTACGAACAGGGGGATCGCGAGCCCGAGCTCATCTACCAGTACGTAAAGGCCCTCAACCAGGCCGGCAAGCCCAGCCTGAAGATCGCTAATGAGTACCTCGACACCCAGGACGACCTGACCACCGCATTCAACCTGCGGTTTATCCTGGAAGCCGCAACCGAATGCGACTCCCGCATATTCGATGCGCTGATCGAGAACCGGAAAGCCATCGAGGCAATCACCTCCGAAGAGCAAGTGGAATCGGCTATTTACAGCGCCTGCCTGAACACCGCCCGCAAGGCTGCCGAATTCCGGACCGAAATGCTGCTCGACGAGGCCATCGACGACATGAAAGCGCATTATCCCGGGGCAGCGCGGTCGTTTGAGCATGAGGTACGCATGGATTATTTCCGCCAGGTGGGTCCGCCTGAGGCCTATGCTGATGCGGCCAAAACCTACGCCAAAAAAGAGGTGGGTAAAGACCCCGCCGGCCTGGCCGAACTGGCCCGGCAAATTCGCAGCGCTTTCCCCGATGCAGAGGCTACCACCGCCCTGGCCGAGGACCTGGCCGGGAAAGCTGCCAAGAAAGGCAACAGTTTCCAGTATTACCTTCGCTATGCCGAAGAGCTCCTGGCCAACGGCAAAAAGGAGGATGCCCGAAAAGCCGCTGAAAAGGCCCTGAAACTGGCCATTCCGGATAAAGAAGCCATGATGCGCGTGCAATTTTTCCTTCGCCGGCTCGGTTAAGGTGAATGTTGCTTTTTTTAATGTGTGTAAAATTCCAACCCCATGCGTCTTTACGCCCTGCTTTTTACCTTCCTGCTGCCGGCCGTCGGCCTGTACGCGCAAATCGAATTTGAAGAAGGCACCTTCAAGGAAGCCCTGGCCAAAGCCGAAGCCGAAGACAAGCTCATTTTCATGGATGCCTATGCCGTATGGTGTGGCCCTTGCAAGATGATGGACCGCGATGTGTTCACCGATGCCGAAGTGGGCGGGTACTACAACCAGCACTTCGTCAACGTAAAAATGGATATGGAAAAAGGCGAAGGCGTCGTATTGGCCGAGCGATACGGCGTGCAGGCCTACCCTTCCCTGCTGTTCCTCAACAGCAACGGTGACCTGGTACACCGCGGCCTGGGTTACCACGAAGCCGAGGCCTTCGTGAAGCTGGGCCGTACTGCCAATGATCCCCAGGCCAATATGGCCTACCTGGAAACCCAATATGCCGATGGCAATCGCGAGCCGGAATTCCTGAAAAAATACACCGCCCTCAGAGCGGCCGAAATGGACGGTTCTCACCTTCGCGTTGCCGAAGAGTACATGGCCACCCAGGACGACTGGAGCACGGAAGAGAACATGGAGTTCATCTTCGAATACGCCGAAGATCCCGCCTCCGATATGTTCAACTATCTGCTGGACCACCGGGCGGCATTTGAGCAACTCATCGGCGAGCCGGCCGTGCGCGGCAAGATCGCCAACGGCGCCATTCAGCTGGCCTTCGGCGACCTGGGCGACTACGGCCTCGAGCAGGCCCAGAAAATGCTGGACCGCACCTACCCGCCCGAGGAAGCCGACCAGATGAAGAACGTCCTTCGCATGGGCTACTACGACCGCAAGGGCGACATGGAAAAATTCGCCCCCGAAGCCGTTCGATTCATGGAAAGTATGCTGCGCGAAGGCGAGGTCGCTGCCGTGGATCTCAACAACATAGCCTGGACCTTCTACGAAAGCGTGGAAGACGAAGCCATGCTGGAGGAGGCCCTGGCCTGGGCCCAGAAGTCGGTGGACCTGAGCAAGCAGTACTACAATATGGATACCCTGGCCGCGCTCTACTACAAGCTGGGCAAAAAGAAAAAAGCCCGCAAAGCCGCCGAAGAGGCGATCGAGATCGCCAAGGCGCAAGGGGAGGACTACTCCGGAACCAGCGAACTCCTGGAGTTGATCGACCAACTTTGAGGTAGTGCGCTGAACTTCTTTCCCGGCAGGCTGCGCTGCAACACGACAACCAGCACAACCCATACTTCCGCCCCCTTTCTTTCCCGCCCAGGGCATCGCGGAGGCGGGCACCCCCGGGCGGTTAAAACCAAGACGGATCTCATGGATCAACCCAAACGAACCGAAATAGCCGACCTGGGCGAATTCGGCCTCATCGATCACCTCACCGGCGACCTGGAGCTCAAACAACCCTCCTCCGTGCGCGGGGTCGGCGACGACGCGGCCGTGGTGGACTACGGCGGCGAGGCCCTCACCCTGCTCAGCACCGACATGCTGCTGGAAGGCATCCACTTCGACCTGATGTACGCCCCGCTCAAGCACCTGGGCTACAAGGCCGTAGTGGTCAACCTGTCCGACATTTACGCCATGAACGGCCGGCCCCGCCAGGTGACGGTTTCCCTGGGCCTGTCCAACCGCTTTTCCGTGGAGGCCGTGGAGGAACTGTACGAGGGCATCAAGCTGGCCTGCACCCGCTATGGCGTGGATCTCATCGGCGGCGATACCAACTCCTCCCGCCAGGGGCTGGTCCTCAGCGTGGCCGCCCTGGGTCAGGTGGACCGAGAACGCGTCACCTACCGCAACACCGCCCGCGTGGGCGACCTGCTGTGCGTGACCGGCAACCTGGGCGCCGCCTTTCTGGGCCTCCAACTGCTGGAGCGCGAAAAGCAGCTTTACCTGGACAACCCCGATACGCAGCCCGATCTGGGTGAATCGGCCTACCTCATCGAGCGGCAGCTCAAGCCCGAAGCCCGCAAGGAGATGATCGAGGCCTTTGAGAAAAACGGGCTGGTCCCCACCAGTATGATCGATGTATCCGACGGCCTGGCCTCCGATCTCTTCCACATCTGCACCCAGTCGGGCGTGGGGGCTTTTGTAGAGGAGAGCGGTGTGCCCATCCATCCCGATGCCCAGATGCAGGCGCTGGAGTTCAAACTGGACCCCGTCACCTGCGCCCTCAACGGAGGCGAGGACTACGAGCTGCTCTTCACCATCGCCCCGGAGGAGGTGGACAAAGTGCGCTTCCTGCCCGATATCTATATCGCCGGCGAGATCGTACCCAAAGCCGACGGCATCAAGCTGCACACCAAGGGCGGCAACCTCCACGATATCCAGGCCCAGGGCTGGCAGCATCTGAAGGCGTAGTGGTGATACGCCTACTCTAGGGCACCATCCCGGTTTACAGGAATAGAAAGAAGAGAGGTGCCGGAAAGACCCTGGGCATCTCAAAATGCCAGCCCTGCCCCGGCAGGCAAGCCTTCGGGCTTGTAGATGGTGGAAAGGGAGACATCCCGAAGGGATGGAACATGAAATGCCCCCCGATGAAATCGGGGGTATCCAAATGAATAGGGAAATCAACCCCGACAGGGGTTGAATACGTTGAAGCCTGCACCTTCCCTCGCCGGGCTCGGAGACCAAAAAGGGAGGTAGGTTCCTCAAAGATCCTGTGCATCTCAAAATGCCATCCCTTCGGGATTCGAAGCTTGCTTGCGGGGTAGAGAGTTAGAAAAATGCCAGCCCTTCGGGCTTCGCTTCCCGTATAATTGGTGGAAGCCCGGCAGGCAAGCTGAAAAAAGCAGCAGAGGTGAATAGGTAAGAACACTTCCAGGAGTCTACCGTCTAACTGTCTACCATCTAACCGTCTGAATGAACCAACAGCCCAAAGCAAATGGCCAACAGCCTTCCCGAAACCCATTAATTTCCGATTTTTACCTCTCCAATCAACCCTTGGCCTCTTGATCCGCTCTTTGTTCAAAACCATCGCTATGACACGCCTCTTTGCCGGCCTGGCCCTTCCTTTGCTCCTGCTTTTCAGCAGCTGCGGTTCCGATTCGTCCGGGGCTTCCTCTTCGGCTTCCGAAGCCGGGGCCAAGCCCGCCAACAGCCCGGCGGCACCCATTCCGCGCTTCAACAAGGACTCGGCCTTTGCCTTTGTGGCGGGGCAATTGGAATTCGGCCCGCGCGTGCCCAATACCGAGGGGCATCGCAACACCCGGGCCTGGCTGGTGCGCAAGCTGGAAGCCTACGGCGCCCAGGTGATGGAGCAGAACTTCCAGCCCACGGCCTACGACGGCACCCGCCTGCAGGCCACCAACATCATCGGCCGGTTCAATCCCGATGCCGGCAAGCGCATCCTCCTGGCCGCCCACTGGGATACCCGGCCCTTTGCCGACTCCCCCCTGGAGGATGAAGAAGGCCGCAAGGACGAGCCCATACTCGGGGCCGACGACGGCGCCAGCGGCGTGGCCGTACTGCTGGAAGTGGCTCGCCTTTTCGGGGAAAACCCGGCGGATATTGGGGTAGACATCGTCTTCTTCGATGCGGAGGACTACGGCGAGAGCGGAGGCGAGAACAACGAAAGCTGGGGCCTGGGCTCCCAGCACTGGTCGCGCAATCCGCACGTGCCCGGCTACGATGCCCAGTACGGCATCCTGCTGGATATGGTGGGCTCCAAGGGCGCCCGCTTCACCAAGGAGGGCTTCTCCATGCGCTTCGCCCCTCAGGTGGTGAATAAAGTCTGGAAGCTGGCCCAGGCCATGGGCTACGGCAATTACTTCGTGAATGAAACCACCCCCGGCATCCTGGACGACCACTACTTCGTGAACACCATCGCCGGCATCCCCATGATCGACATCATCAATCGCCCGCCAAACTCGCAGACCGGTTTTGGCCATTACTGGCACACCCACGACGACAACCTGGACATCATCGACAAGAACACCCTGCGCGCCGTGGGCCAGGTGGTGCTGGCCGTCCTTTACCGCGAGGCCCAGGGCACGCTCAACTAGGCTATCGTGGACGGGCTGCCCAACGCCCGCCGGGTACTGGACTGGCTGCTGCGCGCCCGGGAGGCGACCGGTGGCCGGGGCTTTGCTGCCTACCGCCGGCTGCTGCCCTTCCGGCGGCCCCGCTGGGGGCCGCCCTACCCCGAGGTGAGCGGCTACCTCATCCCCACCCTGTTGCGCTATGATGAGTTGTTCCCTCATCTTCGCCTGGCCGAAAAGGCCGAGGCCACCGCTCAATGGCTCTGCCGCCTGCAACGCCCGGAGGGCGCCCTGCCCGGCGGTACGGGCGAGGCGGGGCCGCCCTCCGTCTTCAATACCGGCATGATACTCCTCGGGCTCACAGCGGCTGCCCGGCGATTCGACGATCCGGCCTTCCCGGAGGCCGCTGCCCGGGCCGCCCGATGGCTGGTGTACACCTACCGGCCGCAGGCCGAGCCCACCTACTTCGCCCGGGTGGTGGGCGCCCTGCTCCGGGCGCAGCACCTGCTGAACGATCCGGCCATTCCGCCATTCGCCCGGCAGGCCCTGGACGAGCTGCTGACCCGGCGGACGGAAGCCGGCAGCTTCCGCGCCTGGGGCTTTGGCGGCAGCGATACGGCCTTCACCCATACCCTGCTGTACAGCCTGCGCGGCCTGTGGGAAAGCAGCCTGCTGCTGGAACAGCCTGAAGGGCTGGAAGCCGTGCAGCTGGCCGTACATCGCCTCCTGGAAGATTATGCCGCCCGGGGCCGCCTGGCCGGCCGCTACGACACCCGCTGGCAGGGCGACCATGCCTTTCGCTGCCTCACCGGCGAGGCCCAGCTGGCCGTTCTGCTCCGGCGCATGCATGCGCAGCGCCCGGCGCCGGCCTACCGGAACACTGCCCGGCGCCTGCTGCAGGGCATCCCCCTGGCCCGCAACGGCGGCATCGCCGGCTCGGCCCCGCCCTGGGGGGCCTACCAGCCCTTCCGGCAGCTGAGCTGGGCGGCGAAGTTTTATTTGGATGGGCATGCCGCAGGGCTTGAGCGCCCAGAGCACTGAGGAAGGATCCATTCGCCTAAAACAGTTCCATATAATTGAATTAAATCAAAATTTGTTAAACCTGAAATTGGATTAGAATTATTGCGGGGGGGGGGTAATTTTAGGACACTTTGTATCACCTAAAGCTCATCATTCATGCGTACCGTATTTTTCCTTTGTTGTATCCTAACCCTACTCGTTTCCACTTGCCGGAAGGATCTTCCCGAACCAATGGAACTTGAAAAAGGACCGAAAAGTACGTTTGACTATGAGGCCTATATTGCCAGTACACCACTGCTTCAAAAGGCCTTCTCCAACTCGTTCCTTTCGTCCAGTCATCCCGGCATCCGGGAGGTAGATGCTATAGAGGATCGCCTGCGGTCCAGAAGCCAGGGGGTGTTGGATAAGTTCAATCAGATCAAGTATGTCATTGCTTACCAAGATAGTGTGGAGCAATTCATGGACGACTTGGTCAGGTGGTACGGCTTTCCGGCCTGGGACCTTGCCCGGGTCTCTGCTGATACAGCGCTTTGGACCATTCCCTTCTATCGACTCAATTCGGAGGTGACCGAAGCCGTGTTATTTATAAAGACGGAGGGAGATACCTACGATTTTCATTTGATCCCTCGAATTTTTATTGACGGCCAGCGAATTTCAGGCTATTACGAAACGAATTTTGCTTATTCGTTTTTGACCTTCCAATTCTATGATGCCGACATCCTGAACCACAGCGATCCAAACTGGAGCGAGTGGTGGGATGCCCATCGAGATAACTTGGAGACCCTTCAGCCTCGTGATGAATGCCATTACCTGACTTGCACACCATATGAAGGAGGTGGTGGTAGCGGCGGATCCAACGCTATTGCGTTTGTCATACCAAGAAGTTGCCCATCTGGATATATAATGATCTCTGTAGTTTATGATTGTGACCAGGATCCCCCCCTGTACCATCAGCCTACTGAGCCTAACTACTGGTCTGTATCCATTTTGAGCGAGTGGTCCCCTCCGGTTCCGGTGGGCCTTAGCGGTTGGGGTGGTAATATCCATGATATATGGCGGTGGCGTAGCTCAAGAAGACGTCCTCTTGGAAGTGGAGGTGGGGGTAGTAGCAGCAACAACAATAATGAAAGCGGGGATGAAAATTCGATGCCGGACTGGTACGAGCAAACCTCCCTCTGCATCCTGTACGGCCCCGAATCCGTGGTCGGCCTGGGCGATGAGGATTTTGACCCGACGGGAACCGAGCAAAATCCCTTATCGGCAGCGGACCGGCAGATAATGAACCAGTTGGAAGCCATAGACGGCCTGACTGGCCTGAACTGCAGCCAGGAAATGGCCTTATGGGATACCCGGGCGACCTTGCTGCCGGCCATCCTGAATTTCCTGGATCAGGAGGAATGGAGTGAAACGGCCCTGGCTGCCATCCGCGCCTATATGAACCAGACCCCGAACCCGGATGTGGATAGCTTCGAGGACTTT
>CAZQSF010000014.1:0-55004 GCA_964595955.1 uncultured Saprospiraceae bacterium | reverse complement strand
TGCATCCAACCTATTTTAAAGCGGGACAGGTCATTTCATACTTGAAACGGTATAACCCACCTAGTGAAGGCAGGATGAAGGACGAGCGGCAACTTCCCGAGGAATGGTTTCGAAAAGTGTATGGCGAACTCAAGCAACTGGCCCATTACCATCTCCGGGGCGAGGCGCGCCACCACACCTTCAACACCACTGCGCTGGTTCACGAGGCCTACATGCGCCTGGAAAAATCGCTGGGCGAGGAGCAACTCCCGAAAGCTGCTTTTTTCAGCCTGGCTACACGCGCTATGCGGCGAATTCTCATTGACCACGCCCGTGAACAACAGCGGATCAAGCGTGGCGGCGGGTTAATCCACATCACCCATCAGGAAGACCGAAAGGTGGTCCCATCCACTCCCGAGGAGATCCTGGCTTTGCACGAGCTTCTGGAGCAGTTCAAGGCCCTCCATCAGCGGCAGTATCAGGTGGTGGAATTCTGGTTTTTCGGGGGCTTCAAGCACGAGGAGATCGCCGAGATCCTGGACGTATCCCTGGCTTCGGTGCGGCGCGACTGGCGCCTGGCCCGCGCCTGGCTGAGCCGGGAGCTCAGGCGGGAATTGCAATGGATCAACTAGACGGCTATGGACAAGCGACGCTGGAAAGAAGTGGAAGCCCTGTTTCTTCAATTAGCCGACTTGCGCAAAGCCGACCAGGACCGACAACTCGGGCTGGTCGCCCGGGAGGACGCCGAGCTCGCCCGCGAAGTGCGGACCTTGCTGGAAGAAGATGCCGATCCACACCCCCTGCTGGAGTCGGAGCTCGCCGGAACCTGGAACCTGGAGCAAGACGCCCGGCTGACCGGCAGCCGGGTAGGCGCCTTCACCCTGGCCCGCTGGATGGGCGCCGGGGGCATGGGTTCGGTATTCGAAGCCGAACGCACAGACGGTGAGTTTGACCAGCGAGTAGCGATTAAGCTGGTGCGCCCCGGCCGGTGGAGCGAGCAGGCTCTATCCCTGTTCCGCCAGGAGCGGCAGATCCTGGCGCAGCTCCAGCACCCCAACATCGCCCGCCTGTACGACGGCGGTATCAGTGAGGAGGGTCGTCCCTACTTCACCATGGAGCTGGTGGAAGGCGTTCCGCTTACCGATTACGCCCGCAGGCAGGATCTGGCCCTGCGCGAGCGGCTGGAGCTTTTCCGGCAGGTGTGCGAGGCCGTCCGCTACGCCCACCAGAAACTGATCGTACATCTGGATCTCAAGCCGGCCAACATCCTGGTGGGAGAAGGCGGACGGGTCAAATTGCTCGACTTCGGTATTGCCCGCCTGATGGCCGAAAATGCCTCTGCCAGCGATTCCCATCCGGCAAGAGCATTTACCCTGCCCTATGCAGCACCGGAGCTCATCCGGGGTGAAGCCGTAGGCACCCAGGCCGATGTGTATTCTCTGGGCCTGATCCTTTACGAATTACTGACCGGCGTACATCCCTATGCCGATCAGGCCGCAACAGCATCTTCACCCCAAAACCTGGCAGCCCATTTCCAGCCGGCAGCGCCCAGCAGCGAGCCGCGGCTCCGGCCGCCTTCCCGCGCCCGTGCGCTGCGCGGCGATCTGGATGCCATCGCCCTGAGGGCCATGCAGAAAAAGCCGGAAGACCGCTACTCTTCGGTGGAAGCCCTGCAGAGCGACCTGGAGGCCTATCAGGAGCATTATCCGGTATCTGTGCGGAGGAGAACTCCTTTTTATCAGCTGGGCAAATACCTGGCTCGCCACCGGACAGCCGTGGGGCTGAGTGCTTTTTTTGGCATAGCCCTGTTGGCGACCGGTCTTTTTTATACCATCGAGCTCAACCGCCAGCGGCGAGTGGCCGTGCGGGAGGCCGAACGCGCGGAACAGATCAAGGAGCTCACCCTCGGGCTCTTCGAGCAGGCCGATCCCGGCAAGGCCCAGCAGCCCGACATCACCGTGCGCGAGGTGCTGGACCGCAAACTGACCGAACTGGAGCAGCAGTTGCGCGATCAGCCGGACGTGCTGCTGGACATGTACCTGGTCATCGGAGATGCCTACCTGGGGATGGGGCTGTTGGAGAAGGCAAAAAAAACCATGGATAAAGCCCTTGGCCTGAGCGATTCGCTGTACGAACGACCGCACCTGCGCACAGCCAGGGCCTTGCTTCAAATGAGCACCTTGTACAACTCGAGTGGTCTTGTGCGGGCGGATCTGGCCGATTCGCTGGCCAGGCTGGGGTGCCGGATGCTGGAGTCGGCCAAAGACCACGACCCCAGGCTCGAGGCCTTTGCTCTGAGGGAACTGGCCGGTGCGGCCTACGATGAGCAGGCCTACGCCCGGGCCGATTCGCTCTTCCACCTGGGCTTGGAAAAATACCGCAGCCTGCCCGGCGATCACCGCGACGCGATCGCGTTTTGCCTGCACATGATCGGCACGACGCACCGCAAACAGGAGCAATGGGAGGATGCCGAACGATATCTCCTTCAGGCAAAAGCCCTGTATGAAGAACTCTATACCCCGCCCAACGACGAACTGGCCTCCAACCTCAATCATCTGGCCAGCCTGTACCTCAACATGGGGCAACCCGCTAAGGCCGAACCTTTTGCGCGGGAAGCCTGGGCGCAGCGCAAGCAGATCTTCGGCGAGGCTCACCTGCACACCATCGCCAGCCTGGGCAATCTGGGCCGCATTTACAAGCGTATGGACCGCTGGGAAGATGCGCTGGGGATCTACACTGAAGCATTGGCACAGCTCAAAGTGGCGGTAGGCGATGCTCATCCCTACGTTTCTGCCCTGATGACCAACCTGGCTGCGGTGCAGGTACAACTCGGACAGTCACGGGAAGCCGAGGCCCTGTACCGCCGGGCCATGACCCTGGGAGACAGCCTAATGGCTGCAGATGATCCCCGACGCACCTACGTTCTGCACAGCCTGGGCAAGCTGCTGGTAGACCGGCAGCGGCCGCAGGAAGCCCTTTCCCTTTTGGAAGACGCCTTCCGCATCCGGAGGGCCCGCCTGCCGGAGGGGCACCGCGATATTGCCGCCGTGCAAAGCACCCTGGGCGAGTGCCTGCTGATGCTGGACCGGCCAGGGGAAGCCCGATCGCATCTGCGGGAGGCATTGAACTCTTTTGCCCGCGACTCCCTCGCCCACCAAGAGTCGATGGCCAAGGCCCGAAGGCTGCTCAGTACTATGCAATAAGAAAGCCTGGCGGAAGTATCGTTTCCCACTCGGGCTTTTCCCGCATTATCCTGGACTCACTGGAGCCGGTCCACTACGAAATAGACCCTCGCCCGCTGATAACTGCCCCCGCTTCCGCGTTCGAACAGCAGGGAGAATTCGCCACCTCCGCCATTGTCGTCAAACACCTGCATGTTGATGGTGCGGCTTTCCTGTCCGAAGGAATCATCGTTGGTGGGGTCATCCTCCGTCAGCGTCCCGCGCACGGTTATGGTCCGTGGGCCGTCCCCTTCGTACGTGAACTCGTGCCTGCGGGAAGAAGGGTAAGGGCGGGAACCGTCGTTCACCGGCACATTCTCAATACTGAGGTTGTATCCCTTTTCCGTCGGATCCTGATTGGTCTTGATAAAAGCATTGCCGTAAAACTCCGCGTTGCCGCCTTCGATCTCTCCAAACGGCTCACAATCCGAACAAACCAGCCGGTCCAGCTTGATCTCATAGACCGCTACATTGGGCGGATCCAGTTCACAGAATTTGCGAACAAAATCAGCGGCGAAGGCCATGACGGCCGGACTGCGATCTACGAGATAGTTGAGTTCATAGCCGACCAGTGCCGCGGGATTATTCAGGCTCCATTCGGCACCTTCTTCAATGGCATTCAGCACCCCCTCGTAGTTGGCGGCGTTTTGAAGGGCAATTTCAGAGGATCCCCCTCGTACGACATAGTCGATCCTCGTTTTTTCCATGACCTCGGAGGCCGAAAGGCTGGATTCCAGCTCGATGCGGTCCAGTGGGGTTTTCTGAATGGCGGCCTGCAGGATGGCTTTGACGTCTTTGGTACTGGCCGTGGATTCGGCCCGGAAAAAGATCTGTCGCCCATAATCCACCCGGCTTACATACAAGGGGGGATTATTCGGCCCGATCTGGTTTTCCGGGTCTCGAGCATCGGCCCCGTCCCGGAAGAGCGAAAACATAGTCTCCGGGGTGTTGATAAAGACGGAGTAATAGATCTGGGTGAACTGCATGGTCACCAGGCTTCCCGTGCGGGTTTCTTCAATGTTGAACTGGGATTCTACCTGATTGAGTTTAAACCGGCCGTCCAGCCCCATGTGAAAGTAGAGTTCCTCATTGGAGTTGGTCTCCTCAATGAAGAGGCCGAAGTTGGCCGTTGTAGCCTGTACTCCGGAACCGACATTGGCCAGATAGGACGAAATGGCCGCGTCTACCTGCCCGGCCGAGTATTCCGGCACCGTGATTTCCCGGTCCACTACGGAGCCATCCAGGCTCAAGCCCGTGAGAAACAAGCGGCCCCCGACCTTTGGTATGGTAACTTCAACAAATTCGCCGGCCTTGAATCGACCCCCTTGAATTATCGAGCCCGGGTATATTTTCCCGACCGTACCGTCCGATCCCACCATATTTACCAGTTGGCGGACTTCGCTGGCCGTATAGGCCGTTTCATTGCAACGCAGCAGGCCACCATCTACATCCACCGGATCCAGAATGACCGTATCCTGAGGATCGAGCTGAGGTTCATTGTCTACGGGTTCGTCGGTCAGGGGATCGGCATTGCGGATCTTGAGCTCGATGGACTCTCCCGGAGCAATATCCTCTTCCTTTTTACAGGAGTTCAGACTCAGAAAAACCAAAACCAGACATCCCACCAGCAGGCGGGTGCCCAGTACAAACAGAAAACGGTTCATGTTTCGATCGTTTTAGTGAAATAATGGGTCCTTCACCCCGTACAAGCGATAAAACGCTCCTCAGGTGTTAACCGGAAACCGGATTTTTTAAAAAGGAAATCCGGCACTGCCCTGAAATGCGTATCTTAGGGAAGGATACATCCAAGGTTGACCATGTTACATACGACTATTCTTGCCTCTCCGCTGGGCTACTGGCAGTTGGTGGGCAGTGAGCGGGGCCTGCGGGCCGTGAGCCTTCTGGGATCGAATGGAGCCCGGAAACTGCCCGACAAGCATCCGGAGCCGATAGCTAAGGCTGCTGCAGAATTGGGCGAGTACTTCGCCGGGGAGCGCACCTCATTTGATCTGAAGCTGGACTTCAGCGGGGCGCCGGAGTTTTACCGGCACGTTTGGGATGAATTGCGCAGGGTTCCCTACGGCCATACGACGACCTACCTGGACATTGCCATGAAACTGGGCGACCGCAAGGCCGTGCGGGCCGTCGGCCAGGCCAACAAGAACAATCCCCTGGCCATTGTGGTGCCTTGCCACCGCTGCATCGCCAGCAATGGCGAACTGCAGGGCTACTTCTACGGGCTCGACTTCAAGCGCAAGCTCCTGGCCATGGAAAACCCCCGGGCCTTCGCCGAGCAAGGCAAGCTGTTCCATTGAAAGAACAGCGGAATAGAAGATGAATGATTTCGGAAGGCGAGGCTCCCCTCCAGGGGAAAACAACCTGCTGCACTGCCGCCTTTACTTCGCTACTCCGCGACGGCCACGACTTCGTTCTCGATCGCGGGCACAGTCTTGAGATAGGCATAGATAGCCCGCACATCCTCTTCCGAAATCGTCGTGTAGGGCAGCATGGGATAGGCATAGGTGCCGCCGTCCGGGTTTCGCCCCCATTTCACGGCCTGAACGAACTCCTCCTCGGTCCACTCACCTATGCCGGTAGTCTTGTGCATAGTAATGTTAGGCGCATACACTGCTTTCCCTTCCATGTCGAACAACTTATTTCCGCCTCCAAAAAAACCGGCGGATTCTTCCGGAATCAGATCGCTATTGGTCTTGAAGTCGGCCGAGTGGCAGTGGTAGCAACCCAGCTGGCCGGTAGCCAGGTAGCGGCCGTAGGCAACCTGGTCTGACGGAGCGGGGTGTTGGACGGCCGTCTTCGGATAGGGCAAGGGGCCGAAAGCCGTACGGCTCAGGATCTTGGTGAGCAGGGACGGCTTGCAGGGCGGAGGCTCCGATTCGCTGGGCTGAAGCTCCTGGCGGTCGGAGCGCAGGTAGGCGATCACGGCTTCCAGGTCATCGTCGGAAAGCAAAGGGAATTTGGGCATGTAGGGAGGAACGTAGGTGCCGTCCGGTTTGAGGCCGGAACGAATCAGTACGGCCAGCTGGGCGTCGGTCCATTTGCCAATGCCCACCTCCGGATGTTGGGTGATGTTGGACGAATACACCTCGCCGAAGGCCGGGTCGATGTCCTCTACTCGCCGGCCGCTGAGGCGGCGGGTTGTCGGGTCCATATGGCAGTGGTTGCACACCACGGCGGCTATCTTTGCACCCCGCTCCACCTTTTCGGGAGTGGATGCCAACTCGTAGGTAATCTCCGGCACCTCGTGTTTCGGCAGGCCGGACATGGACAGGAACAATACGACGGCGGCCACAATCAGGAGAAGGCCACCCAGGACAAAAGCCGCGATTCGCAGGATCTTTCGCATGATACCGGGGTTTAGGGTAAGGTGATTTCCGGAAAGAAAAGTAAACATTTTTTTCAGGGAAGGTTACCGGCTTTGCCTGGGGATCAGCCATTTGAGCGCCACAGGCATCCTTGCCGCCCAGGCCGACTCGAAATGCTCAGCTCCCGGCGCGTACACCCAGAGCAGGTCCTCGCCGGGGCGATACCCCTGCTTTTGCAAAGCCTGATACATTTCCGTAAGGCCGGGCTGCAATTGCTTTTCCAGCCCCACACCGCCATTGTCCAGATAAATGCGAACCGGTTTGAGATCGCCGGAGTAGGCGCGTACGGGAGCTACGAAATCGAAGGTCTTATATTGAAAAGCCGGCGACATACAGATGGCTCCGGAGAAGACCTCCGGATATTCCCAGACCAGCATGAAGGAGATGAGACCTCCCATGGAAGCTCCGCCGGTAAAGGTGTGTTCGCGCTCCGGCCGGGTGCGGTACATCTTGTCGATGAAGGGTTTCAGCTTTTTGACCAGGTACGCCATGTAAGCCGATCCCTTGGGCCCCGGGCTGTAGTCCAGGGCCCGGTCGGGGCTGTTGTAGATGCCCACGACGATCAGGGGCTCCATGTCCCGGCTCTTGATCAGGCGAGTGCAGGTCTCGTCCACCTGCCAGTCTACGCCGTAGGAGCTGGTGGCCGGGTCGAACACATTCTGGCCGTCATGCATATAGAGCACTGGATAGTGCCGCTTGGGGTCGTCTTCATAGCCCGGCGGCAGCCAAACGACGACATCGCGCTCGGCTATGCCCGGGTAGCTGGTTGCGCGATGATATTTGAGGGTGCCGGTGATCTGGCCTTTGAAAAGGTGTTCACCGCCGGTCCAATCCTCAATGAGGTGCCGGAGGGTCGTGTCGCGGCTCAGCGCAGCGCGCAGGTTGGCCATGGGTTTGCCGTTGGGCCGGGCGCCTTCGCGTTCCCAACTGCCCAGGGTGAATTTGTACTCGAGCAGGCCGGTGCCCAGTTCCACCTCCAGGCTCCACCGCTGATCGCCCTGGGCCTGCATGGGTACTTTGGCCGGGTCCCAGGGGCCCAGTTGCCCCCGGTTGCCGGTCAGGTAGACCGTCGTCGTATCGGGCAGGCCCGGAGCCTCCAGCTCGAAGGTGACCGTAGCCGTCTGCAGGCAGGCCCAGGCCGGAATGAACAGAACGACGAACAGGGGAAGGATGGAACGGAGCATAGAGCGTCGGCTTGAATAGGCAAAAGATAGGGAATTCTGGCTAGCGAGCCGTCGTCCGAACCAGGTAGCGCGGCTCCAGGGTAGAAGCGCGCCGGCTTTTTTGGAGAAAGGGAAGGGTGAGCGCCGTGGTGTGGTAGTGGCCGAAGGATGTCAGAAGCTGAAGATCATCCTTCTTCTTGGCCAGCTCGAACAGGAAAGACCGGTCGCACCAGATCAGTTCGGGCAATTCGGCATCTGCAGCCACCCTTTGCAGGGGGCGGTCCAGGTAAAATTCGAACAACCAGCTGTTGAGCCCGGCGGCTCCTACGGTGGCCGTGGGGTAGTGTTCGTTCACCCATCGGGCAGCGGGTATGCCCGACTGGTAGCGAAGGATGACGGGATAAAAAACGGCATTCAGATAGAGCCCGATCACAATACTGCCGAGGGTTGAATAATAGGTGATCCGTCGGACCGGATCGGTCGTAGATCGCCGGATGCCCCAACCCAGGGCCATTGCCAGCAAGGCCAGCGCGCCCAGCCACCACCACCGCCCCGATCGGAGCAAGAGTTCGACGCCCAGGATGAGCCCGCCGATCAGGACCCAATAGATCCACTGGCCGATGCGGAAGTTGCGTATGGCCCGGGGACGTTCCAATTGCAGCAAAAAATGACCGGTGAGTACCGCAGCAAAGGGGAATACGATGTTCATGTAATGCGACAGCTGAAAACTGGAGCTGGAAAACAACAGCAACATCACCAGGTAAGCCGGCAGGCTAAACCATTCTTGTACCGACCACTTGCCGCGGAATACCTGCACCATGCCCCCATAAAGCAACAGCGCCCAGGGGCCGAAAGCCCAGAGCGTAGTTTGCGGAATGAACCACCAGTCGCCCTTGCCTCTGATGGGACCGGTGTTCACAAATCTTCCGAACTGGCTGTCCCAGAAGAAAAACCGAAGGCCGGAAACCCCTTGCCGGCCAAACACCACTTTGTCCGGGTGCACGTCAAACTGAATGTAGAGGGCGTACAGTTCGGGCAGAATAAATAGCCCGATGAGCAAGGCACTGAGCAGCCACTTGTAATGCCAAAGCCGGCTCCACTGCCGGTTGATCGCCAGGTGAAAGAACACGGCCGCTCCGATGGGGATGAGGGTAAAAATGCCCTTGATCATAACCGCACAGGCCGCAAAAAAAGAAGCGGCCAGCAGTTGCCACCCCCAGGGGCCTGTCAGGCAGCGGCTGTAGTGGTAAACACTGGCCATGATCCCGGCCATGAGGAAAGGCTCGGCCCGCACGTCGTTGTTGGACAAGATGATGTGTACGGCCGAAGCGAGTACCAGCACGGCCCACCAGGCGGTGCTGCCGTCGTACCAGTGGCGGGCAAACAAAAAGACATATCGCAGAGCCAGGCCGGTGAAGAGGAAGGCCGGCAATTTGTAGGCAAAGCCATTTACCCCCAGCAGCTTGAAGCTAAGGGCCGTCACCCAAAAGGGAAAATGAGGTTTGTCCAGCCAGTCGCGCCCGTCCACATAGAGCTCCAGGTAGTTGTTGGTCTCGGCCATCGTTTTGGCGATGACGGCATACAGGGCCGAGTCGGCGATGAAAATGTCGTTGAAAAGGCCTGAAAAATGTATCCCCAGGACGATGGTCAGCAGCAACCCGAAAGGGGCGGGCGGCATGTCGGCAAACCAGCTTTGGAGAAGACGCTTCGGCATGAGGCGAATTTGTGGCCGCCAAGATACACAGCCGCCCAGGGATTCCCGGTCGAATGCCGATATTAGCGACAAACCCATCGCCCCATGGCCTACGAGTTTTCCAGGGATTACGCCCGTCAGTTGGATGCCGAAGATCCGCTGCGCTCCTTTCGCGATCGCTTTCTTTTTCCCCGACACGAGGGCGAGCCGGTCCTGTATTTTTGCGGCAACAGCCTGGGCTTACAGCCCAAGAGCGTGCGTCCGGCCATTCTGCACGAGCTGGACCACTGGGCCCGGGAAGGCGTCGAAGGCCATTTCAGGGGCGAACTTCCCTGGATGCCCTATCATCAGTTCCTCCAGCCGCAGACGGCGCACATTGCCGGGGCTACCGAAGAGGAAGTAGTGGTGATGAACACCCTGACCACCAACCTCCACCTGCTGATGGTGAGTTTTTACCGGCCCAGCCCGTCGCGCTTCAAGATCATCATGGAAGCCGGGGCCTTTCCATCGGATCAGTATGCCGTGGAAAGCCAAGTGAGCTTCCACGGTTTCGACCCCGGTGAAGCTATCGTGGAAGTCGAACCCCGGCCGGGCGAAGAGATCCTCCGCACAGACGATATCCTCCAGACGATCGAAAAGGAAGGCGAGCAGACGGCATTGGTGCTCTTCAGCGGCGTGCAGTACTTCACCGGGCAGTTTTTCGATCTGGAGGCCATTGCGCGAAAGGGGCATGACGTAGGGGCCTGCGTGGGCTTCGACCTGGCCCACGCGGCCGGCAATGTGGTGCTGAACCTGCACGACTGGGGGCCCGACTTCGCCACCTGGTGCAGTTATAAATACCTCAACAGCGGCCCCGGCGGTCCCAGCGGGGTCTTTGTGCACGAGCGGCATGCCTACGCCCCCGAACTGCCGCGCTTTGCCGGCTGGTGGGGCCACGACGAGGACGAGCGCTTCCTGATGCGCAAGGGGTTCAAACCGATGCGGGGCGCCGCCGGCTGGCAGCTCAGCAATGCCCAGATCTTCAGTTTTGCCGCACACAGGGCCAGTCTGGACCTCTTTGCCGAGGCCGGCATGGAAAACCTGCGCCGAAAAAGCGAACAGCTCACCGGCTACCTGGCCTGGATCGTCCAACACCTCAACGAGGTGCACGGCCACCGATTCCAGATCATCACCCCGGCCGATCCGGCGCAGCGGGGTTGCCAGCTCAGCCTGCTCACCGGCCCCGAGGGCAAGGCCCTGTTTGACTACCTCGGCGGAAACGGCCTGGTTGCCGACTGGCGGGAATACAACCTGCCCGGCGGAAAGCCCGGTGGGGTAATCCGGCTGGCGCCGGTGCCCCTGTACAATACCTTCGAGGAGGTGTGGACCTTGGGAAGCCTGCTGGCCCACGCGCCCGACTGATCTATCGCTTTGGGGGCATGCTGGGCCGGACCTCCACCTTGCTGGGCAGGGTGCGTGCCGGAAGCTGAAGCAGGTCTACGACCATCTGGCCCAGGTCTTCGGGCTGGATTTTCCAAGCATCTGCCGAAGAAGGGGTGTGATCGTTGAAATAGGTGGCCACCGAACCGGGCATGATGGTGCTCACTTTGATGCCGTGATGCCGCAAGTCGAGCATGATGGCCTGGGTAAAGCCCACCAGGCCGAATTTGCTGGCATTGTAGGCCGCGCCGCCGGCGAAAAAGTTGGTGCCTGCCAGGCTGGCTATGGTCAAAAGGTATCCCTGGCTGGCCTTCAGGGCCTCAACAGAGGCTTTGACAGTGTGGAAAACGCCGGTCAGGTTGGTGTCGATGGTTTGTTGCCATTGCTCGGCGCTCATCTCCTCAATGGAGGCAAAGTGGCCCAGGCCGGCATTGGCCACAACGGCATCGAGGCGGCCCCACTGGTCCAGGGTGGCCTGCACCGCCCTTTGCTCGGAAGCCAATTGGCGTACGTCGGATACCAGCCCCAGGGCATGACCGGCCCGGATCTGATTGAGGCGCTCCGCAGCGGCCTTTACTTCGGATTCCGTGCGGCTGGTGATGGCGACTTTCATGCCCTGCTGCACCAGAGCCTCGGCTACACCCAGCCCGATGCCTTTGCTGCCGCCGGTTATATAAGCCGTTTTATCTTGGAGTTTCATAGAGGTAATGGATTTAGAAGTTCACATGCGAAAGGAATCGCCTGAGGAGGGCGTCAGAAGCCGCTTACGCGGTTCTCTTCATCTCCAGTCGGGCGATTCGCTCCGTCAAAAAACGAAGGGTAGAGGCCCCGGAGCGAAAATGCCCGGCAATTGCCCTTCCCTGGAACAAACCCCGTTCTCCGGCAGAAGGTTGGCCCGTCTTTGAAAAGGAGGCATGCGCACGGAGCCCGTGGAGAACAGGTCGGTATGACCCAGGCGCCAAGGTGCGCCCGGCAGCAGGAAGGCCGGATTTTCGCCTTTCTTTACATCGGGATTAAACCTCGGGCGGGGATGGAGCGTCGAACCTAGCGTACCCCGGCCAACGATTGTTTACTCACAGAAACCCTGTTTCCTATGGTAGATATGCTCAACTGTGCAACTGGCACGCTGGCTCCGTATTCGGGGCCATGGACCAAGCGGCAGGTGATGCACCTGTATCGCCGCATGGGCTTCGGCCTGCAACCGGATCAGATCCAGGAAGCCCTCAGCAAATCTCCGTCTCAACTGGTGGACGAACTCATTGACGAAGCCCTTGCCATGCCCCTGGCTCCCGAACCGGAATGGGGCTATTGGACGATCAACGACTACGACAACATCATCGTACAGCGCAACGAGCAGATCCTCGAATGGATCGTCCAGTGGTTGCGCGATCTGTACCGCAACGGTCTGCGCGAAAAACTGGCCCTGTTCTGGCACAATCACTTTGTGACCATGCTGGAGACCTACCAGTGTTCTTCGCACATGTACCAATACCACAAATTGCTCCAGCAGTTTGCCTTGGGCAATTTCAAGACCTTCACCCGGGAAATGGGGAAGACGCCCGCCATGTTGGTATTCCTCAACGGAGTGGAAAACAACCGCTTCAGCCCCAACGAAAACTACGCGCGCGAGCTTTACGAACTCTTCACCCTGGGTGCGGACAACGGATACACGCAAGAGGACATCGAAGAGACCGCCCGCGCCCTTACCGGATGGAACGGCTACTTTACCGCCTGTGGAAGCATCGACTTCCTGCCCGGCCTGTTTGACGACGGCCTAAAGACTATTTTCGGCCAAACCGGTAACTGGGGCTACGAGGACGTACACGACATTCTCTTCAGCCAGCGAGCCGATGAAGTGGCCCGGTACATTTGCGGCAAGTTGTACCGCTTCTTCATCCATCCGGAAACGGACGATGCCATAGTGAGCGGCCTGGCCCAAACCTTCAAGGACAACGATTTCGAACTCGCGCCGGTGCTCCGGCAATTGTTCAAGAGCGAGCACTTCTTCGACGATTACGTCATCGGCACCCAGGTGAAAAGTCCGATCGACTTCTTTCTGTCCTATTTCAATGATGCGGGCATTCCTTTCGAGAGCCAGGAAGTCATCCAGGTCGTCGGGTTTTACATTTTCGCCAGTGGGCAGGAGCTCTTTAGTCCGCCGGACGTGGCCGGTTGGCCCGGCAACCGAACCTGGATCGATTCCAACTCGATCACCAATCGCTGGCAATACGGCGATTTGTTCAACAGCTATGTACTCACCACCTTTCCGGAATTGCTGCGCAACCTGGCCAAAACGCTGAGCAATAATACCAACGACCCCTACCTGGTCGCGCAGGCGGTTTTGGACCACTTCCTCCCGAACGGCATGCAGGACGTCATGGCCTATGAAGAGGCAACCGATATTTTCAAGGAACCCGTGCCGCAGAACTACTACGATACCGGAGCCTGGAATCTCGACTGGGAGACGGTGCCGGTACAGATGTTCAACCTGCTCAACTTCATGATCCGGGTTCCCGAATTCCAGCTGAGCTAATTCCCATTCTCCTCACCTCAAACGGACGACAACCATGCGTGATCAAGATAAAAAACTACCTCAAGGAAGCGCCCTGGAGCACGGCCCCGCCCATAGTGAACAGCACGAACAGTGGACGCGCCGCACCTTTTTGCGCAACCTCGGCCTGGCCGGTGGCGCCACTTTTCTGCTGAGCAAGATCCCCGTACAGGCCCTGGCCTCCTCCCCGCTGGAGGCTGCACTCAGCCAAGCTGAGACCGATCGGATTCTCGTGTTTGTGCGGCTGAAAGGGGGAAACGACGGCCTCAACACCATTATCCCCCTTTTCGACTACGGCACCTACCAGAGCCGGCGCCCCAACCTGCATATTCCCCTCGACCAGACGCTGCAACTGGACGAAGCCTTTGCCTTGCCTCAGGTAATGAGCGACGCCCATCAGATGTGGCAGTCCGGCCAGATGAAGGTGGCCCACAATGTGGGCTATCCCGAGCAGAATCTATCGCACTTTCGCTCTACGGATATCTGGGCCAGTGCCAGCGATTCGGAGGAAGTGCTGAATTCCGGCTGGCTGGGGCGCTTTTTCGGCAACGAATACCCCGACTTTCTGATCGACCCGCCGGCCCACCCGCCGGCCATTCAGGTTGGGGGTACCGGCACCCTCTTCTTCACCAATGAGGAAGAGGTGGACATGGCCATGATCATCAATAATCCCGAGCAGCTCTATCAGATTGCCCAGAACGGCCAGCTTTACGATCCTGCCGATGTGCCGGTTTGCTACTACGGCGAACAACTGGGATATGTGCGCACCGTCGCCAACAATACCTACCAGTATGCCGGCGTGATCAACCAGGCCTACGAACAGGGGAGCAATGCCGCTGAGTACGACTCCCGACTGGGCGAGCAATTGGCCGTCATAGCCCGGCTCATCAAGGGCGGATTGAACACGCGTATTTACATGGTGACCCTGGACGGTTTCGACACCCACGCCAACCAGCCGGATATGCACCCCTACTTGCTGGAGACCCTCTCCGAGGCTATGAAGGACTTTTATGAGGACTTGTCCGAGGGCGGCTGGGACCAATACGTGCTGAGTGCCACCATTTCCGAGTTCGGACGGCGCATCGAACAAAACGGATCCCAGGGTACCGATCACGGCGCAGCGGCGCCCATGCTCTTCTTCGGTCCGGCACTCAACGGGCAGGGATTCATCGGGCCGGGGCCCGATCTCAGCGACGTGGACGAGGTGGGTAACCTCAAGTTCAGCACCGATTTCCGCCAGATGTACGCCACGCTTCTCGAATATTGGTTGTGCATCGACCCCGATACCGTGGACGGCGTCCTGGGCGATACCTTCGAGCGAGTGCCCTCGCTGGGCATCGAGTGCATCACGACTTCCACTTCGAGCCCCTCGCCGGCCTATGCTTCCTTCGCCCACCGGGCCTTTATCAGCGAGGGACGGCTCACCATTCGCTACCAGCTGCCGGACGCCCTGCAGGTGCGCGTGCGGGTGTTCACGCCGGCAGGCCAGGAATTGGCCACCCTCCTCAATACCTATCAATGGCCCGGGGAGCACGATGCTGTCTACACACCGCCACTCGGTTGGCCCATGGGGGTGGTCATTTACACCATCGAGGCCGATCCGTACCGGGTGAGCGGTAAGGCCGTGATGAGCCGTTAGAACGTATAGCACTGGGTTTGGAGCCGGGCAGGGGTGAGCCGCTGTCCGGCTTTTTTTTCAGAAAATCCCCTTTTCAGGGTATTGATTTCCAGTAAGCGCCTTTTGTATATTGGACTCAATGCGAGGTTGGGATTGGAATGGTCTCTAAATTGCTGAATGGCAAAACCTTACGAAATTTACCTTCCGATTTGAGTACGGATCACCTAAAACCCCATGAATTGGGGGTATGTAGGTTTTTATCAATCACCTATCTTCATTCTCGAAAGCAGATTTCACTGTACCCCCCAGTTCTCGGGCGTTGGTACCCGCTTTCGAGGCTATTCAAGACCGGGCTGCTGTAAAGCATCCTTTCCGAAATCCGATTTGATCTGCCCTTTTAGGTAGGTCGTCGATCTCCACACTCTACATTAACATCAAGGACTGAGAGGCTAGCACAGTCGTCAAAAACAGGCGGCTACCGGCTTTTTCGAATCCGTTTACGGATGTTCGTTAAGGCTTTATCTACTACCACAACCGAAGCCGTTCGGGACCTGAAAGCAACCGCAAAAAAAATGTGCGGCTCCGCTTTAGTCCGCTATGGCAGAAATGTGAGTATCGTAGAAAAGTAAATGTTATATATTAACAACCCCAGTGCTATGACTTCGACAGGTTCTGAAAAAAATCAGGTACCCCAAATGCCAATTGAAACCAAAAAAGAACTGCGCCCTTCACAACGCGCATGGCTTGAAAGACTGGCTGCTTACATAGACGAAAACCTGGATCGACCGGAGATCTCCGTGATCGACCTAGCCGTGGTGGCCTGTGTAAGCGAACGCCAACTTTACCGCAAGCTGAAGCGATACACCGGCCTGACACCTCACGCTTTTGTGCGTTCCCGGCGGTTGGCTCGCGCCAAATCCCTCATTGATCAGGGGGAAGCGCGGACCCTCACCGAGTTGGCCCGACAGGTCGGGTATCACCGGTCCGATTATTTCTCGCAACTATTCATAAAAGCATACGGCGCTCACCCCGCTGATCTACACGCCGCCTGATTTGCAGGCGGCTTCTCCGGTACGGGACACCCGCTGTGCGATGGAAGCACACCGTACGAGAGAGTTCGAGTAAAACCGCAGGCAGGTACACCTGCTCCTCCCAAGAGCCGATAATACCTGCAAACGCCTTGCCTTGGCATAGGCTGCTAGCAAGTTGTTTTCCCAAAAGCGAAAAGGCTGCCTCGGCAGCTCGATCTTGCTATTGAATAAATGCCGGTTTTCCTGTATGAACCCAGACATCCAAATCAAGGAGAAAACAGTTCTGAACGACCATTCTACCGATCCTTCATTTCCGGCTGATCCCTGGCTCGACGCCTTGGATCAGTACCTGGAGGAAGCCTTTTCGGACCCGGAACTCAACATCGGTCACATGGCCGAAGCCATGGGGCTGAGCGAGCGGCAGTTTTACCGCAAGGTGAAGCAGCTCACCGGACATACTCCCCTGCAATATATTCGCCACCTGCGGCTCAAGCGAGCCCTCGAACTCCTGGAAGAGGGATGCGTGGAGACGGTCAACGAACTAGCGGCCGAAGTGGGGTACATCCGCACGGATTATTTTTCCCGACTCTTCAAGGAATCGTTCGGGTACTCGCCCTATCAGCGCCTGAGAGATTAGGCTTGCTTTTTGGATTTTAAGTCCTAGCTTTAGATCGGCCTAATCGCTCATCCATGACTGTCCTTTTCATCCACACCGAAGATCTGCAGATTCGGCTTCGCCAGCTGGTGAACGAGGCAGAGACCTTCCAGAAGCAGCCGGCTTCGCTGCTCACCCGCCGCCCTGCGCCCAAGGCCTGGAGTGTTGCGGAGATCATCGAGCACATGAATCGGGCTTACGAGCCCTACCGGCCGCGCATCGATCAGGCTCTGAGAGAACTTCCCGAAGCCGAACCGCCCCGGCATGCCCATCGGGCCCGCTGGCTTCCCCGAAAGGCGATTCTGGCTATTCGACCGGCCGATGGGCGTCGGAAGTGGAAAATGGGCACCTTGAACCGGTTCTTGCCCGAAGAACTGCCCGAATCGGTTGACCCCGAGGTCCTGGACGAATTGTTCTCCACCTTTTACGATCACCAAGCTCACATGCAAAAAGCCGTTCGCCAGATTCCTTTCAAGGCGGTCGGGGAGCAAACCATCCCTTCGGCTATCGGATCCATCATTCGTTTTCGCCTGCCCGAGGCTTTCGACTTCATCATCAGCCACGAAGAGCGCCACATGCTCCAGGCTCGTCAGGCTCTGGACGAAATCCGGAAGTCCTGAGCCCGCTTTGCGACCGCGGAAATGGGGGGAAGTCGCACCCTTTTTCCAATTCAGGCTTATCTTTGGCCCTCCGCCAGGCAGACGGCCCGATCGGTCTGCCGGACCCTTAGCAACTCCAATCCAAAACTCAATGCATATGCGAACAGTGCTGGCGGCCTCCCTCGTCCTTTTCCTGGCCGGATGGGTAGCTCAATGTGCCACGCCCCTCAACCTTCCGGCCGAGCAGGCCTCGCTGCTTCAAAAGCGAGACTCCCTTTTTACTCCGCAATACGAAAAGCTAAACGAAGTTCGCTTCCAACTGGAAAAACAAGGGCGGGCCCTGCGGCCGGCCGAACTCGATTTTCTGGAACGCATGCGGGCCCTGGACGAAACGCTCTATACCTGGGAAGCGGAGGTGTACAAACTGGAAGAGGGAAACCTCAAGGGGAAGACAGGCCGCGAAAAAGTGGAGGCGCTGAACCGCCAATTTCCGGAACTCGTAAAGGAAATGGAGGCGATGTTCAAAGGCTATCCCTTTCAATAAGGGGTGCATAGTTTTTCCAAGGAATCATCGCTTTCAAGGACCATGAGCTGTCGCCGGGGTTGCACGAGACCCGACGGAAAGGAATGCGAGGAACCCCCGTTCTTCGCTGAAATACCCCGTTCTGTCTGCCTTTGGATCGGTTTGATCGGAAAAACCTGTCCGTTCGTCGAAAAAATCGGCCGTTGGTCGAGGTCTTCTACTTGAGGTGGTACTCCGTAGCCAGGTAGGTTTCGGTGCTTTTGTAGTCCAAAAAGCCCTTCACATCCCGGTACACCTCCCACATGTGGTAGGGGAAAAGCGGGGAATTGCCGAAGAATTTGTAGGGGTTCAGGAGTTCGGTGCGGGTTTTGACGTATTCGTCTACCAGGCCGTCCCAGTCCTCGGACTCGGGATGCACTTTCTCCGTCAGTACATTGCGGGCATAGTGCCACAGCGGGTGAAGGCGCAGCGACAGCGGGGTGTGGCCGTGGTGCCACCGGTCCATGAACGTGGCGTAATCCAGCCCCGGCTTTCGGCGAAAAAGGGTGAGCAGGCAAACGCCCGGTGTGGGATTTCCGTTCGGCCAGTTCTTTTCATAAGCTACCGGAAAGGCCTCCTCAGCCCGGTAAATCCCTTTCAGTCCGCTCTGCTCGCGAAGAACACCGGCCAGTGGGTCGTCCCGATCCTGGTAGACGGAGAAGGCCGCTACCCGGTCCTTTCGAAAGGGAATGATGGAAAGGGCAGGAGGGGTTTCTTCTGTGGCCACGTATTTGAGCGCCCTGACCTCGGGCTGCCGGGCGACCTGCTCGCCCAGAGCCCGCATGCGTCGGCTGAAGGATTCATAGGGTTCTTCCCGGCTGCCCCGCAGGAGATAGAGGTGCTTGTTCATGACCGGAAAATAAGACAATCCGACTTTTTGAAAAATATTCGCATTCCGCTCATTGCTGTTGCGCTTCACCACACCGGGAAAAGCAGACGTTGTTGCCCCGCAGCGGGAAATCCCGCGGGCAGCTCGCGCGTTATTCTTTCTGGAAGCCGTCTGACCCATGTTTTTGGCGGCAAAAAGGAGACCTGCCTGCCGGCAAAGGCAGGGATATTCTTGAAATGGCTTCAAAAAACCAGACCCCATGTACAGATTTCTATTCCTGCTTCCGCTTTTTCTGTTCCCCGGCTTGGCTGCTACCCAATCGATGCCCGATTGGATGGCAGGCCACTGGGAGGGCATCGGCTACCAGACGGATGTGGTATCGGAATGGCTATCGCTGCTGGATTGGTATCCCGGGCAGGAGCATCCCCTGATCGAATATCCGGAGCTGGAATGCAAAGGCCATTGGGTGCTCCGCAGGCGCGAAGCCGATCAGCTCGTCTTTCAGGAGATCATCACCCGGAATTCGGGCCGCTGCGCCAACCTGGACTGGATCTACGTCAAGCGAGCAGGACCGGATGAGCTCTGGGTGGAATTTGCCCACGTCCGGGCTCCGGAGAGCATAATTGCCACGGCCAGGCTTCGACGCCGGAGCCTCCCCTGAAGCCCCGACGTATTCGTTTGTCTGAAATCCGGCATGAGGTCGTCGTTTTTCCATTTTCGCTGACAATGCTCATTGATGGGCGCAGGGGGTATAGCTAAGTTAGGATAGCCTAACCGACAGCTATTATGACCTCAGCCGCAAACATCCAGGAGCGCACCCAGTTGTTGGACGCCCTGTGGACACTCCAGAACGAAAAGGGATATATCGCCGATGCCGATGTGGATAGCCTGGCCGACCGGCTTGGCATTTCGGCCATCGAAGTGGAAGGCGTTATTTCTTTTTACCACTTTTTCCAACGCCGTCCGGCAGGCCGGTATCCCATCTACCTCAACACTAGCATCACGGCGCAGCATGCCGGCTATGCCGCTGTGCGCCGAGCCCTGGAAAAAGCGACCGGAGCCAAGTGGGGCGAGGTGTCGCCCGACGGCCTGTTCGGCCTGTACGACACCTCCTGCATCGGGCTCAGCGACCTGGAGCCGGCGGCTCTCATCGACTTTCATCCGTTCACCCAACTGACACCTATTAAGGTGGACGGCATCATCCGGCAACTTCGCGCAGGCAGCCGTCCGGAGGACCTGGCCGACGAAGTGCCGCATCATATCCGGTACGTCCCGCCCGGCGACCGAGCGGTTTTACTTCGCCCTTCCCAGCCCGGCCAGACCCTCGAACGACTGCAGACCTGTTCGCCTACCGAAGCCCTGACCGAGATCGAGCAGTCCGGGTTGCGAGGCATGGGCGGGGCGTTTTTCCCCATTGGTGCCAAATGGCGCCTTTGCCGGGAGCAACCCGCCCGGCCGAAGTACGTGCTTTGCAATGCCGATGAAGGAGAGCCGGGGACGTTCAAAGACCGGGTGCTCATGCAGTCTCATCCCGAGCTGATGATCGACGGCATGATCCTGGCTGCGTACTGCATCGGGGCCGAAGAGGGCATCCTTTACCTCAGGGCCGAATACCGGTGGCTCCTGCCGCAGCTGGAGGCCCTCCTGGAGCGATACCGGGCGGCGGGCTGGCTGGGTAAGAACCTGCCGGCCCAAACGCCTTTCGACTTCGATATCCACATTCAGCTGGGAGCCGGAGCTTACGTCTGCGGCGAAGAGACGGCCTTGATCAAATCCCTGGAAGGGTATCGGGGCGAACCCACGGTGCGCACCTATTTCCCGGTGGAACGCGGCTACCTGGGCAAGCCCACCATCGTCAACAATGTGGAATCCTTTGCTGCTGCCGCCCGGGTGCTGGAAATGGGCGCTGAGCGATTCCAGCAATTGGGTACCTCCACGACCCCGGGAACCCGCTTGCTGAGCGTGGCCGGCGATTGCGCCCGCCCCGGAGTGTACGAGATCGAGTGGGGCATGACCCTGGGCGAACTGTTGAATCTCTGCGGGGCCGAAAACCCCATGTTCGTGCAGGTCAGCGGCCCCTCCGGCCTTTGCGTAGCTGCCGATCAGGTCTTTCGCCGTTTCGATACCGAAGACCTGCGCTGCGGCGGTGCGGTGACCCTCTTCAACGAAGAACGCGATCTGTTGCGCGTGCTGCGCAATTTCACGGACTTCTTCAAGGAAGAGTCCTGTGGGGTATGCACCCCTTGCCGGGCCGGCAACTTTATCTTCAGCCGAAAGCTGGATCGCATGGCCAAAGGCCTGGGCAAGCCCGAAGACCGCACCGAGATCGCCAATTGGACGCGCATTATGCAGCAGGCCAGCCGGTGTGGCCTGGGCAAGGCCGCTACCCGCGCCCTCAACACCTCCATGGAAGCGTTTCCGGAGTACTTCGATTGCCTCTTCGGCGAGACGGCCGAATGCGGGTATTCTTCGTTCGACCTGGAATCGGCAACCAAGCCGTATCGCCAGGCGCTAAAGCCCAAAACCACGAACCATGAGTGAACAGACCTCCATTCGCATCAACGGGCAAGTTTACCAGGCGACTATCGGCGCCAACCTGGCCGATGTCATCAAGGAGCAGAATATCTTTCTGCCTTCCCTGTGCTACTATCCGCACATCGATCCGCCCCTGGGCACTTGCCGGGTGTGTACGGTAAATATCAACGGAAAGCCCATAGCGGCCTGCACGGTCAAGGTGCGCCCCGGTATGGAAGTGGAAACCGACACCCCCGACCTGGCCGATACGCGCCGGGGTATGGTGGAAATGCTCTTCGCCGAAGGCAACCACTTCTGCCCCTCTTGTGAAAAAAGCGGCGACTGCGACCTGCAGGGCCTGGGCTACCGGCTGGGCGTTACCGTGAGTCGCTTTCCGCACCTTTTCGTGGACCGCATCACGGATTATCGCCCCTTGCGCATGATCATCGAGCACAACCGCTGCATTCGCTGCCGCCGTTGCGTGGAGGAGGTATGCACCGATGACGGCAAGCGGGTTTTTTCCTTTGTCAACCGGGGTAACGAGACCGAGGTGGCCATCGACTACGAGCAGGAAGCACGGCTCACCGAGGAACAGGCACGCCGCGCCATGCACATTTGCCCGACCGGGGCCATCCTGGTGCGAGGCGACAGCCTGGCCCGCCCGCGGGGCGATCGGAAATACGACGAACCGGCGACCTCGTTCTCCCTGCCGGCACCGCCGAAGCCGTCCCGTTCCAACGGTAAGGGCAAAAAGGTGATTGCCACGACCTCCCTGGCCGGGTGTTTCGGCTGCCATATGTCCCTTCTGGATATCGATACCGATCTGCTCGACCTCATCGAACTGGTGGAGTTCAACCGGTCGCCCCTTACGGATATCAAGGAGTTCACCAAACGTTGCGATATCGGGATCGTGGAAGGCGGCTGCTCCAACTCGGAAAATGTGGAAGTGCTGCGGGCTTTCCGGGAAAACTGCGACATTCTCATTTCGGTAGGCGAATGCGCCATTTGGGGCGGTCTGCCGGCCATGCGCAATATGGTCCCGCTGGAAGAATGCCTGTTGGAGGCATACAGCCGCACAACGGATAAGGCCAAGGGGCTGGTCATTCCGAGCCACGAAGATCTGCCTGAACTGCTGGACCGGGTCTATGCCTGCAACGAGATCGTGAAGGTGGATTACTACATTCCGGGTTGCCCGCCCGATGCCAGCCACATTTGGAAGGTGCTTCGCTACCTCACCCTGGATGAACCCTATGCGGTCACGCAGGCCGAATTTAAATACGATTGATCGCTCCCACCCGCCGGATGGGGCAAGCCATCGGGTGGAGGGGAACCAAACCCTAGCCATGAGCAAAAAACTGGTCATAGATCCGGTAACCCGCGTGGAAGGCCACGGCCGGGTGAGCATTCACCTCAACGAAGCAGGGGAAGTAACGGATTCCTTTTTCCACATTGTCGAATTTCGGGGCTTCGAGCGCTTTATTCAGGGGCACCCGTTCTGGGAGGTGCCCGTACTGGTTCAGCGCCTATGCGGCATATGCCCGGTAAGTCACCACCTGGCTGCCGGAAAAGCCGTGGATGCCCTGTCCGGCCTTCAGCCCGGCGATCTTTCGCCGGCCACCACCCTGCTTCGCCGATTGCTTCACTACGGCCAGATTTTCCAGTCGCATGCCTTGCACTTTTTCTACCTGGCTTCGCCCGACCTGCTTTTCGGCGCCGATGCGCCTCCGGAGCAGCGCAATGTCGTGGCCGTAGCTCAGGCCAACCGCGAGTTGGCCCGCAAAGGCATTCTGATGCGCAAATACGGACAGGAGATCATCCGGGCCATTACCGGCAAGCGGATTCACGGAGTGGCTGCGGTGCCCGGCGGTATGTACAAAACCTTTTCCGCGGAGGAACGCCAAGCCTTCCTGCAAGGCAGCAGCGACCTGCCCGGCATCGGCACCATGGTCGACTGGGCCCGGGAAACCAATGACTTCATCCGGCAATACGTACAGGAGCACAAAGCCTGGCTGGATACATTTGCCGCTTACCCGTCCGGCCACCTTGGCCTCGTAGCCCACGACGGTGCCCTGGAGTTGTACGACGGCCGGCTTCGCGCAGTGGACGCAGACGGGAACCGCATCCTCGACGATATTCCGCCCGAGCAATACCAGCAGTACTTCGGCGAAGGGGTGGAAGCCTGGTCCTACCTCAAATTCCCCTACCTGCTGGAGCGGGGCCGCGAAGCGGGCTGGAACCGCGTAGGGCCACTGGCCCGCGTCAATGTTTGCGATTATATACCCAGCCCGCTGGCTGAAGCCGAACGGCAAAGAATGGCGGACCTGTCCGGCGGCTTACCCAACAACCGGTCTCTCTACTACCACTGGGCTCGCCTCATCGAACTGCTGCACTGCGCCGAACTGATGCAGCAGCTGTTGGAAGACGAAACCATTCTGAGCGACGACCTGCTTCGCGAAGGCGAGCGGCAGCCGGAAGGGGTCGGTGTGGTGGAAGCCCCGAGGGGCACACTCATACACCATTACAAGGCAGATGAAAAGGGGCAGGTGACCTGGTGCAACCTCATCGTATCCACTACCCACAACAACGAAGCCATGAACCGGGCGGTGCGGGAAGTGGCCCGCACGGAGCTGAGCGGCCGGCGGGAGATCACCGAAGGCATGCTCAACCAGGTAGAGGTGGCCATCCGGGCCTATGATCCCTGCCTGAGCTGTGCTACCCACGCTCTGGGGCAGATGCCGCTGCACCTTCAGCTGTTTGGCCCGCAGGGCGAGCTGATCCAGGAATGCTACAAAGAAGGCGTGTGAACCGATCCGAAGCATGCGAAGTGGACCGTCCTTTACCCGCTCCGTTCCTGAATCAGGGCGAGCATGCCCTGTTGGTGGCCATCGGCAACGACGGGCGCGAGGACGACGGCCTGGGCTGGGCCTTTGCCAAAGCCCTGCAAGAACGAGGGCTTTTTAAGGGAGCGGTTGCCTTTCGCTACCAACTGCAGGTGGAGGACGCCGACCTCCTCAAAGATTTTCCGGCCGTTCTTTTTGCGGATGCCTGGAAAACCCGGCAAAACGAGCCTTTTTACTTCGCGCCCTGCCGCCCCCAGTCCGCTACGGCCTTCAGTACCCATGCCCTGAGCCCTCAGTCGGTGCTTCACCTTTGCCAGGCGGTTTACGGTGCGGCACCGGAGGCATTCCTGCTGGGCATTCGCGGCACTTCCTGGGATCTCCGGATCGGGCTTTCCCCCACCGGGGAGGCTCATCTCGAAGAAGCGGTTCGGGCCTGGACGCAAAAAAGCGTAATTTGACCACGGCATGGTATACAGCATCTTATATGCGCTGGTCACGCTAATTCTCTTGTTCGTGCTCTTTCTCACCGGCGTACGCCCCGTAAAGACCCTGGGGTGGGTGCTGGTTCTGCTGCTGTTGCCCGTGATGGGCATGGTGCTCTTCCTCATGTTTGGACTCAACCGAAGGCGGTACAAGTTCTCCCGCATCCAGCGCAGCCCGCGCGTACAGGCCTACCAGGAAAAAGTAGCTTCCTTCTATCATTCCTTCGACGAGCAGCTCACTCGGTTCCCGCCAGAAATGCAGCGCTTTGCCAAGCTATCGCGGCTGATCCTGAGAAACGCCAACCTGCTTCCGTACCGCGGCAATTCGGCGCGGCTGTTGCGCAACGGGCCGGCTACGTTTGAGGCTATGCTGGCCGATATGGAGCAGGCCGAGCACTTCATTCACATGCAGTTCTACATTTTCGAGGAAGGCGAGCTGGCCGACCGCCTGCTTGAGCTTTTTGAACGGAAGGTCGGCCAGGGCGTGGCGGTCCGGCTTCTGTACGACGGTATCGGCAGCCGTCAATTGAGCCGGTCCTTTCTGCGGAAGCTTCGCGAAGCGGGGATAAAAGCCTACGGCTATCTGCCCCTGAAAGTGGGCTGGATCGTCACCACCGTCAATTATCGCAACCACCGAAAGATCACCATTGTGGATGGGCGGGTGGGGTATACCGGCGGCATCAATGTGAGCGATAAATACCTCAAGGGGGATCCCCAACTGGGCATCTGGCACGACATGCATCTGCGGCTGGAAGGCCCTGTGGTCAACAGCCTGCAATCCATTTTCGCCGTCGATTGGCAATTCGCCAGCCAAAGCGAAGCGCTGCTTCAGCCGGAATATCTGGCACAGCCCGAACCAGCGGGCCCGTCGACCGTACAGCTGGTTGCCGGCGGACCTGACTCGGATCACCCCGCCATACGCCAGCAGTACTTTACCCTGCTCAATGAAGCCCAGAAATACGTGTACATTATAAACCCCTATGTGATACCCGGCGAAGCGGTCCTGGAAGCACTCAAAACCGCTGCGCTCAGCGGCGTGGATGTCCGCCTGCTGGTGCCCGAAAAGTCCGACAACATCGTCGTCAAATGGAGCATCCGTTCGTATTTCCAGGAGTTGCTGGAAAGTGAAGTTCGCATTTTCCTCTACCCCGATGGCTTCCTGCACAGCAAGGTCATGGTAGCCGACGATGTGCTGGCTTCGGTCGGGACGGCCAATCTGGACTTTCGAAGCTTCGAGCAAAACTTCGAGGTCAATGCGGTGATGTACGACCGGGCCATTGCAACGCAACTCAGGAGCTGGTTTTTGGAAGACCTTGAAAAAAGCCGGGAACTGATGCTGGACGAACACCTGGAGCGCCCCTGGGACCACCGCCTGCTGGAAGGGGTGGCTAAACTGTTCAGCCCGATATTGTGATCGGCTTGCCGGATCGTTCCGCCCGGCGGAAGGACTCGGGAAGGACCTTTCGGTTTGCAGCTGGCCGGTTGACCTTTCGGGTGCGTTGCGTACACTTTTCCCTAGCTTTGCTCCGGCATGAAATACCTCCTCCTTTTTCTCGGGCTATTTCTTTTTCCCGCACCCGGCCCGGAAGGCTTGGGCCAGGCCGCTCGCATCAAAGCTGCTTATCGAAATTACTACGAAGGCCTCCTGTATTACAGCGAAGGGCAGTTCGGGCGGGCCGAGAACCACCTGCAGCGGGCTCATCAGATCGTACCCGGCAACTTCAATTTTTCCCTGGCCCTGGCGCTTTGCCTCAGCCGGATCGAACGGGGCGAGGAAGGCCTTCGCTTGCTTTCCCGAACCGAGCTGCCGGCCACGGACCCCTACTACGAGCACAAGGTGGCCATTCGCCATTTCATCCGGGGGATGGTGCTGCACTATGCCGGCCGGTCGCCCGAGGCCATTCGAAGCCTGGAGCGGAGTGTGGAGGCCGCCGGTTTGCTGGCCATGCCCGATGTGGAAGCCACTTTTGAGAATGCGCTGGGCTATGTGATCCTGCATCATCAGGGTGCGGGTTCCAATCACGGGGAGGATCTGCCGGTGCACTACCACGTGCATCGCAGGGATCTCGAAAAGGCTTTGCCGCACTTCGAGCGCGCCCTGGCGGTGCAGCCCGAGCATGCAGCGGCTCGCAAGAACGCTCAGCTGCTTTGGGATACGCTGCAGCGAGCGCCCGTGCTCCTCCAACGGGCGGACACCGGCCTGGCCCACACGCCCAGCTCCCTGGTTACCGGCCTGCCCCGGGATGTATCGCGGGTGCTGGAATTGGCCCAATACGACGAACTCGTCCTGTTGGTGGATATTTCGGGCTCCATGACTCAGGAGAAAGTGCTGTGCATGGGACTCAGCCGCTTTGAAGTGATGCGCAATCTCGGGCTCTACCTGGTCGGTGATCTGCCCGATACCGCAGGCATAGCCCTGGGTACGGTAGGTGGCGACTGCGGCGACGAGCCCAAGCAATGGATTCCGGTCGACTCGATGAGCCGCAAGGATCTCGGGTATGCCTTTCGGTTTCTCACGGCGCACGGTACGACCCCCCTGGTAGAGCGGGTCGTCCGGTCGGTCTCCCTTTTTTCGGATCGCCCCGAAAAGAGCCGTGCCATTTTTCTTATCAGCGATGGCGCCAATATTTGTGCCGAAGGAAGAGAGGACATCTGCAGTTGGGCGGCCCGGGTGCGTAAGCAAGGCATTACCATCAACGTACTCACCTTTCTGGATGCCAGCTTCAACAACGTCGACGCCTTTTCGGATTACGGTTGCCTGGCCGACAATACCGGCGGCCGGATCTTTTATCTGGACAACGTTCGGTGTGCTTTTACCGACCTGTCGTTCAAACTGCTGGACAACCTCCAACTCACTTTGCCGCCTCTTCAAAAGGTATATTGCTGGGGGCCCCGCATTGAGAGCCTCTGGGCGATCTTCCCCGAAGAAAAATGAAGAAAACATGACCGCTTGCCAACTCTTTTTCGGTTGATGTCGTTCCTAAAATGATATAAATTTGTTCTGCATCAGTAACGTGTCATACAGCTCTTCTTTGCGCGTTGCCCGTTCGCGGCCCGGGCGGAAGGGCTTGGTGCCCGATCTTTGTAATCCCTAATCAATCACCGTCCATGGTGTCCATTAAGCCCAAAGGAGTACCAGGAGCCTCCCGAAAAATCCTGGAAACGCTCTCGAAATGGAACCAATTGCAACCCGGCCCTCATCGTTTCGGCGGCATCGAATACCGCTTGTTCAACACCGAACTGGGGCATACCCACGGCGACCACCAGGCCGATATCAAGTTCACGCGGGCCAAACGCGAAGAGTTGGTGCGCGAGGGACTGGCACACCCCCATCACATACATCCGGAAACGGGCTGGATCACCGTATACATTCGCAAGGAAGAGGATATAGCACGGGCTATTCTGCTTTTCCGGCTGGCCTATGAAGCGGTGGAAAAACGCAAAAAGCCCAAAAAAGCCCCGGAGAAGCCCTAGTTTTACGGCAAAAGCCCGAATGGCAAAAGTAGAGGTCATCCACAATCTTGCTGCCCGACGTTTCCAGGTAGAAGCCGACGGCCACCGCGCCGTCTCGGAGTACATCTCCCTACCCGATCGCATCATTTTCACCTACACGGAAGTGCCGCGCGCCCTGGAGGGCAAAGGCATGGCTTCGGCTTTAATCCTTGCCGGCCTGGAGCACGCCAGAGCCGAAGGGCTTCAGGTAGTGCCCCTCTGTCCGGTTGTGGCCGGTTACATGGCCCGCCATCCGGAGTGGAAGGAGCTGTTGGCGCCGGGGTACCATGTGGGTTGATCGCTCCCGCTTCTTCGCAAAAGCACCAACGTCCGGATCGAAGGAGTCGACCTGAACCGAAAGCCTTTCAGGGCCTTCTTCCGCTCAATCACCTAACCAACCTGCTATGAACTCCGCTCCCCTCGTCCTGGTCACCGGCATCACCGGCTTTATCGGCTCGCATTGTGCACTGGCCCTGCTCCGAAAAGGGTACCGCGTACGGGGCACCTTGCGTACCGCCTCCCGGGCCGAATCCATCCGGCAGGCGATCGATCCGGGCGGAACAGACAAGCTGGCATTTGTTGAGGCCGATCTTACGAAAGAGGCCGGATGGTCCGAGGCCATGGCCGGCTGCAGCTACGTGCTACACGTGGCCTCCCCGGTACCTACCTACGTGCCCAGAGACCCCATGGAGGTCATCCGGCCGGCGGTAGAGGGCACGTTGCGGGTTTTGGGTGCGGCCGCTGATGCCGGCGTAAAACGCACTGTACTCACCTCTTCGACGGCCGCAGTTGTTTACGGTCCAAACAAACCGAAGACGACAGCCTACACCGAAGCCGACTGGACCGACCCGGAAGGCCCCCGCACCAATCCCTACATTCTGTCCAAGGTAAAGGCCGAGCGGGCCGCCTGGGCATTTCTGGAATCGGACCCATCCGGCATGGAACTGGCCGTCGTCAATCCCGCCCTCGTATTGGGGCCCGTGCTGGAAAAAGATTACGGCTCTTCGGGTGAGGTGGTATACAAGATCCTGAGTGGTGACTTCCCCGGCCTGCCCAAGCTGGGGTTTCCCCTGGTGGATGTGCGCGACGTGGCCCAACTCCACCTGCTGGCCATGGAAAAACCCGAAGCGGCCGGCGAGCGCTTTATCTGCGGCAATGCATTCTGGGGCCTGCCCCGTATCGCCGAGGTCCTTCGGGCCAACTATCCGGCCTATCAAGCCAGGATCCCGAAGCGCGAATTGCCTTCCTGGCTGGTGCGCCTGTTCGCCCTCCGCGATCAGGAGACCCGCTCTGTGCTGGTAGACCTGAACCGGAAGTATGAGGTCAGCCAGGACAAAGCCATCAGCCGCCTCGGCTATGCACCCCGCTCCAATGAGGAAGCCGTGGTGAGCATGGCACAATCCATGGTCGATCTGGGCATTGTCTGATGATACACAACGCGAAAGGGTGTGGGATATCTTCAACCGTCTTGCGCCGCGTCCATACTGCATTTGAAGTGGATTGGGCCGCCCGTTCGCTTCGACACCCGCATAACTTTTCCCCTTTCTTCCTGTTATACGGTTTTCAGGCTAAAATGCCTCTAACGAATATGACATTTTAGCCTTAACCCGGTATTAGCTTCAAACCTCTGATTCAACCATGCCCAAGCCCATCAAGCCCAAAGCCGGACAGGAGAGCGTGTGGGATTACCCGCGACCGCCTCGCCTGGAACCGGTCAGCAAGACGCTGCGTATCGAATTTGCCGGAAAGGTGATCGCCGAGACCCAAGGCGGCTACCGCGTACTGGAGACCAGTCATCCGCCGGTCTATTACCTTCCGCCGGAAGACGTGCACACGGAATATCTGCGTCCCCATCCCGGACGACGCACTTTTTGCGAGTGGAAAGGCCAGGCCGAGTACTGGGATCTCCATCTGGGCGATCGAAAAAGCCTGATGGCCGCCTGGAGCTATCCCGAGCCCAGTCCTTCATTCCGGCCGATACAAGACTACCTGGCGTTCTACCCCAGCAAAGTAGATGCCTGCTTCGTAGACGGCGAACGGGTGCAGGCTCAGGAAGGCGATTTTTACGGCGGCTGGATCACTTCGCAGATTGTAGGCCCCTTCAAGGGAGGCGCCGGCACCTGGGGATGGTGAGGTACCATATCCCGGCACCTGTCTCCTCTGCGGGCCCTGCTCGTCGGCCCCGGAGCTTTGCCTTCTTATGAGGCAAGAGAAGGGGCACCCTTGGCAAGGGCAGGGCGGTCCTGCCGGGAGAGGGGGTGATAGGGATGTGCCGGACTATTCTACCGTCCAGGTGCTGCCCTCTTTGCTGTCTTTCACCACGATATGCAGTTCGTTGAGGGCATCCCGGATCTTGTCGGAAGTGTCCCAGTCCTTGTTGGCCCGGGCTTGTTGGCGCAGGTCGAGCAGGAGGTCCATAAGCCCGTCCACCAGGCCGTTATCGTCACCGGCGGCCGCCAGGGTCTCGTCTTTGAGCCCGAAAATATCGAAAACGAATTCGCGGAAGGTCTGTTGGAGCAGGTCGAGGGTATCGGCTGTCAGTTGCTCGAAGGAAAGGTGCCCGTCCTTCAGCCCGTTGATCTTGCTCACCAATTCGAAGAGCGTTGCCAGGGCACGGGGCGTATTGAAGTCGTCCTGCATATGCTGATGGGCCTGCCCGATCAGTGCCCGAATCTCCTCGTCCAGCGGACCGGCTTTTCCTTTGCCGGGGTGGGCCATGGCTTCCAGGGCGGCGTAGGCCTCCATGAGGCGCCGATAGCCCTTTTCCGCCGCCTGGAGCGCTTCATCGGTCAGGTCCAGGGTGCTCCGGTAGTGGCTTTGGAGCATGAAAAAGCGGATCACCATGGGGGAATAGCCCTTGCTGATGTGTGGGCTGTCGCCGGTGAAAAGCTGGCGGGGCGTGATGGAATTGCCGTCGCTTTTGGACATTTTTTTGCCGTTGAGCAGCAGCATGTTGCCGTGCATCCAGTAGCGCGCCGGCCCGCAGCCACAGGCGCCGTAATTCTGGGCGATTTCGTTTTCGTGATGGGGAAATTTCAGATCGGCACCGCCCCCGTGAATGTCGAAGGTTTTACCCAGGTATTTTGTGCTCATTGCCGAGCATTCCAGGTGCCAACCGGGAAAGCCCTCGCTCCAGGGCGAAGGCCAGCGCATCAGGTGGCGCTCATCGGCCTTGATCCAGATGGCGAAGTCCGAAGGGTGCTTTTTTTCGGATTGATTTTTGAGGTCGTCCCGGCTTTCGGCCAGAAGATCTTCCATCTTGCGCCCGCTGAGCCGGCCGTACACATCCTGCTCCCGGGCAAACTTTTCGGTGTCGAAATACACGGATCCGTTAACCAGGTAAGCATACCCGTTCTCCAGGATCTCCCGGACCATAGCGATCTGCTCCAGAATGTGGCCGGTGGCCCTGGGTTCGATGCTGGGAGGCAGCACGTTGAAGGTGTGCATCATCTCGTGGAAGCCGTTCATGTATTGCTGAACGATTTCCATGGGTTCGAGCTGTTCCAGCCGGGCGCGCTTGCTGATCTTGTCTTCGGCATCGGTATCGGCATCGCCTTCCAGGTGGCCCACATCCGTGATGTTGCGCACATAGCGCACCTGGTAGCCCAGAAAGGTCAGGTAGCGGTACACCAGATCAAAGCTCACAAAGGAGCGCACGTTGCCCAGGTGGACATCGCTGTAGACCGTCGGGCCGCACACGTACATACCCACTCGCCCCTCGTGCAGGGGTTGGAAAACTTCCTTTTGCCGGCTAAGGCTGTTGTAAATGTGCAGGGATGCGGACATAGGCCTGAGGGTGATTTTGCCCGCAAAAATAGGAAAAAGGAGCTTGCCCGTCTTTCACCCCCCGGGTTGAAATCCTAGGGCAAAAGCAGGACCGCACTCACCGCCCGGTGGTCGGAAAAGGGAGTGTCCACCGTCTGATGCATTGAGACCTCCCAGCCGGCGGGCGGGAGGAGGTAGTCGATGCGCAGGCCGGGGATCTTGCCGCGGTAGGTAACGCCCATGCCGATGCCCGCCTCGCAGAAACTGTCCTTTCTTCCACGGCCCAACTTCTGGTATACGTAGGAGGTGGGCAGATCGTTGAGGTCGCCGCACAGGAGTACGGGATGGGGGCTTTCTTCTATCACCTGGCGGATTTCGTCTGCCTGGCGGGCGCGCAGCTGTACCGATTGGCGGTACCGGCCTGCCATACCTTTCAGTTGGAGCCAGGTTTCCCGCTCCTGCAGGTTGCCCTCTTCGGCCACGTTATCCGCCAGGCTGGATACATCGTTGCTCTGCAAATGGGCGTTTATGAGGCGCACGGTTCGCCCGTTCAGCGCCAGGTCGGCCACCAGGTAGCCGTTGTTGGCGTTGCCGAAGTCGCGAAAGGCAACTTTGCGCATGGGGTAGGCCGAGCAGATGACCAGCCCGTGGCCGGGCTCCTGCAGCTGATAGGGCATGCCGGTCTCGGTTTTGAGCCATTCGAGGTAGGCAGCGCGCCTTTTCGGGTTTCGGGTAAATTCCTGCAGGCAAAGCAGATCGGCCAAATGCAGGGCGGGAAACGGTTTCCACTGGGTTTCCATAACGACCCAATCGTGGCCCTTCTCCTTTCGCTTCAGCATCCCGTGGGTATTAAAGCTGGTGGCTACGAGTTCGACCTTGCCGATGTGCTCGGCATTGGAGGGGAAAAAGGTGACCAATTTGCGAATGAAGGGAAAACCGAGGACCAGCACCACCAGCGAGTAAAAGAGTTCACTGCGGCGAAGCAACATCCAAAGCAGAACCAGAAGAAAGTGGATGAGTAACAGCCAGGGCAGCAGCAAGGCCAGAAAGGCCGAGGGCCAAAACCCTTCCGGACTCACGCGGGGTGCCAGAAAGGCCAGCAGGGTGAGCAAGGCAAGCGCTATATTGATCCAACGCAATACGCGGTACACAGATCAGTTTTGGCTGGCATCCCGGAGGAAGTCCTTTTCCCGCTGGGAAAGGCTTTCGTAGCCGGTTTGCTTAATTTTTTCCAAAATGGCGTCCAGTTGATCCTGGTGATCAGGATTGTCGCTGCGGGGGTGGCCGCCTCCTTTGCGGCTTCCGAAGTGCTTGGGGTTCCGGTAGGCCACTTTGGGGCCTTTGGCGTTGCGTCCTCCGGAGGTGATTTTTTGGAAGAACTGAAGGATGCGCTCCAGCCCCTCGTTGATGCGGGCGGTCCAGTCGTTGCCGTCCTGCATTTGCCGGATGACCACAAATCCCATAACGGCTCCGCCCAGGTGGGCCAGGTGGCCGCCGGTGTTGCCGTCGCGACCCAGGAAGATTATGTCCAGCAGAACCAGCACCCCGACAATCCATTTCAGCTTGACCGGCCCGATCAGCAGCAGGTGCATTTGATAGTTCGGCGCTACGGTCGCCGAGGCTACCGCAATGGCCATGACCGCCGCCGAGGCGCCGAGGGCGTAAGGAGCATTGCCTACAAAGGCGGGAAAGAGGTTGGCGGAGAGAAAGAAAACCACGCCGCCGGCCAGCCCTCCCAACAGGTAGATGGGCAGAATGCGCTGATCGCCGATCAGCCCTCCTACAATGCGGCCGAACCAGTACAGGTAGAGCATATTCCAGAGGATGTGCCAAAACTCCTCGTGGAGGAACATGTGCGTAAAGATCGTCCAGGGGTGGGTGAGCAGATAGAGCGGAGAGGAAGGCAGGCTGAAAAAGCGCACGATCTCCGCATACCATTCCGGGCGCATGTGGCCGGTTGCCAGGCGGAAACCCAGCCAGATGAGGTTGATGAGCACAAAAGCAGCCACGTTCACCAGGATCAGCCGGGTGACCATGTTACCGCTGTTATATTCTCGTTTCAGATCGGCCCAAATCGAAGAAAACATGCCCTATGAATGGTTTTTTGGCTTCCTTAAAAGTACGGCCTTGGCCATGGATTGTCAAAACTTTCAGACCAAGTCCGGCAGATAAACAACGAAGGACGCCATCCGGTTGTGCAGACTATTCCAGGCGGCTTCCGAAGCGGTTCCAGTAGAGGATGAGCAGCAGGCCGAACAGGGCGCCCCCCACATGGGCGAAATGCGCAATTCCGCTCTGGCGCCCACTGAGGCCGAGTACCAGTTCCAGCCCGGCAAATATGATGACGAAATACTTCGCCTTCATGGGGATGGGCGGAAAGATGAGCTGAATGACGGAATTGGGAAACTTCATGCCGAAGCCGGCCAGAATGCCGAAAATGGCGCCGGACGCACCCACCATGGGAATGTTCACGGAAGCCTGGGGGACCGAACCGTTGCTCAGCTCGATCCACTGCACCAGCAGCTGCAGGCCCAGCGCGCCGAAGCCGGCGAACAGGTAGTAGAAGAGAAAGCGCTTGGGGCCCCATAGCGTTTCCAGCGGCGGGCCGAACATGAACAGGGCGAACATATTGAAAAACAGGTGCGTGATGCTGCCGTGCATGAACATGTGGGAAATGATCTGATATGGCCGGAAGAATTCGGAAGCCGGGTAAAAGATCCCCAGCATGTACATCCCCCAGTCGCCAAACGCCTGAGGCGGGTAGGTGGGTTGCCCGAGCAGGATCATGGCTCCGAAGTAAACGAGCACGTTGATGATCAGCAAATTCTTGGTGACGTCGGTAAGGCGCAGCATGCGAAGTGTTTGGTCAGCGTATGAAGTAGGAACATCTTAGGCGCTAAATCGTTTGGCCAGCTCATCGAGCTCGAAGGTGAGGAAGCAGCGCCGGCCCGACGGGCTCTGATAGGGCATTTCGCAGGCAAAAAGCCGGTCGATCAGGCTTTGCATTTCCATTTGGCTCAGTTGCTGGCTTTTGGAAACGGCAGCCGAACGGGCCAGCGACCGCGCCAGGGTTTGCCGAATGGGCAGGTCCAATTCTTCGTGGATCTTGTATTGCTCCAGCAGCGTTTCCAGCAACTCCACTTCGTCGGCCTTCCCGGCCATTTCCGCGGGCACGCCTTTGACGACGAAGGAGTTTTGACCGAAGGCTTCGATGTCGAAGCCGGCCTTGTTGATGTCGGCCAGCAGGCTGCGCAGCAGATCGGCATCCGAATGAGCCAGCTGCACGTGATGCGGGAAGAGCTGCTGTTGGGTGCCCGCCGAATGCTCGCTGAGCACGCTCAGGAAGTGCTCGTAGAGAATGCGCTCGTGGGCGGCCTTTTGGTCGATGAGCAGGAAGCCGGATTTGATCGGGCTGATGATGTAGTTCTGGTGTACCTGATAGGGCGGCTTTTGGGCTGTAGCGTGGGAAAGCGCTTGGGGGTCGTCCTCTTCCTTGCCCCCCGACCAGCTGCTTTCGATCGTCAGGGTGCCCTGGCTGGGCGCCGGCGTTTCGTCCGGTGCATCGAGCTCCCGGTAGAGCTTTTCCCAGTCTTGCCTGCCGCCTGCACTGCCCGGCGCAGGGCTGGGGCCGAAATCCCCCTTGCCGGGCTCGCGCCGATTGCCGGGGGTAGAAGGCGTGTACTGCCGGGTGAAACTGGGCTCCTGCTCGAAGTCCAGCGTGGGCATAGCCGCATTGCGGCCCAGGGCGTGGCGAATGGCCACCCGGAGGTATTGATAGATCAGCCGTTCGTCTTCGAACTTGATCTCCTGCTTGGTGGGATGAACGTTGACGTCCACCTGGGCCGGATTCAGCTCAATGAACAACACGTAAAGCGGATAGGCATGCTCGGGGATGAGCTCTTCGTAGGCCTTTCGCACGGCGTGGTTCAGGTAGTTGTCCTTGACAAAGCGGCGGTTGACGAAAAAGTACTGATCGCCCCGGCTCTTCCTGGCAAATTCGGGCTTGCCCACAAAACCGGAGATCTTCACCACATCGGTCTCTTCCTTGACGGGTACTATCTTTTTGTTGTGGTGGCTGCCCAGGATGGCGACGATGCGCTGCCGCAAGTTGGCCGGGGGCAGATGCCGGATCTCGGTTTGGTTGTGATGCAGGCTGAAATGCACATCCGGATAGGCAATGGCCAGGCGGAGGAACTCTTCGGTAATGCGACGGAACTCGGCCGTCTCGGATTTCAGGAATTTTCGGCGGGCAGGCAGGTTGTAAAACAGGTTCTTGACGGCAATATTCGTGCCCGGCACCGCCTGGCAGGGTTCCTGTGCCTTCACCTTGGAGTCTTCAATGACCAGGCGGGTGCCCAGCTCGAGGAAGGGCTGGCGGGTTCGGACTTCTACCTGCGACACGGCCGCAATGGAGGGGAGCGCCTCGCCGCGAAAGCCCAGTGTGCCGATGGTGAACAGGTCTTCGGCCTTTCGGATCTTGGAGGTGGCGTGCCGCTCAAAGGCCATGCGAACGTCGGTCTCGCTCATCCCGCATCCGTCGTCAATGACCTGGATGAGGGTTTTACCGGCATCCTTGACGATGACCTTCACTGTGCTGGCCCCGGCGTCCAGGGCATTCTCCATGAGTTCTTTGACCACCGAGGCCGGCCGTTGCACCACCTCGCCGGCTGCGATTTGATTGGCTATGGCGTCGGGGAGCAGCTGAATGACATCAGCCATAGTATTCTTTTTCTCAAAGTCGTTCACCGCGTTGCGGTCTGGCATGTTGCCAAAGGCCTCACTGCAGCGGATTGGGGCTGCCCAGAAAGCCTTCGATCCTCGGCAAATATACGGTTAGAAAAAGGTAGCAAAAAAACAGCAGCAGCACCACAATGCCGATCAGGATGAGATTGGAGCGCATCACCTGCCTGCGCCGCACGGTGGAATTGCCCCGGTAACCTCGCTTGAATCCACTGGATATGCGCGCTTTGGTGCCCTCTACCGAACCGTCTTTCAGGCTTTCCAGTCGCTTCAGTCGCTCTTCGCGTTCTTCGGCCTCCTGGTCCCAGTAGCGCGGCTTATAGTCAAACTGCCGGTGTTTGGGGGTACGCGTGACGAAAAATTTCATAAGGCTCGTACTGTGATTAAAAAATACAAAATTCCGGTCGAATACGGCTGCAGGGAGCATCCCACCCGGAAAACCCGCTTGTGCAGCTATAACATAGGATAGATGCACAGAGTTGGTTAACCGTAGGTATGCCGGCTTTCCCAAGACCATCGAATGGTGACTTTGGCGGCCCGGGGCGTCTCCATAGGGTGGATACAACTTTGGACGGATCCGGGTTGTTGGCCACGGATGTAAGCGGTACTTTTAGATTTTTGAATCCAATTTCCGGCGGATGAGCGATTCCATCAAACACGAGTGCGGCCTGGCCATGGTGCGGCTGCTCAGGCCCCTGTCGTTCTATCAGGAAAAATACGGCTCGGCCCTTTACGGGTTGGAAAAGGTGCGCCTGCTCATGCAAAAACAGCGCAACCGGGGCCAGGACGGCGCCGGCCTGGCCACCATCAAGCTCGACCCTTCCCCCGGCAAAAAATACATCAGCCGCAAGCGGAGCAATGCCCCCAACTACCTGGACGACCTCTTCAAAGGGGTGTTCCGGCGCTTTGAGGAACTGCCTCCCGAAAAGCTCAACGATCCGGCCTGGCTCAAAGAAAACCTGCCCTATACGGGCGAGCTCATCCTGGGCCATCTGCGCTACGGCACCCACGGCGACAATTCCATTGAGACCGTGCATCCCTTCCTCCGGCAGAACAACTGGATCACCCGCAACCTCATCCTGGCCGGCAACTTCAACCTCACCAATGTGGACGAGCTGTTTCAGGAGTTGGTAGAGCTGGGGCAGTTTCCCAAGGAAAAATCCGACACCGTCACCGTCCTGGAAAAGCTGGGGCATTTCCTGGACGACGAGGTGCAGCGCCTGTTCACCTGGTTCAAGCCCGACGGTTACTCCAATCAGGAGATCAATGAGCTCATCTACGACAACCTGGATGTGCTGCGCATGCTCAAGCGAGCCAGCCGAAAATTTGACGGCGGCTACGTCATGGCCGGCCTCATTGGGCACGGCGATGCTTTCGTGATCCGCGACTCGGCCGGCATTCGCCCCGCCTTCTACTACCATGACGACGAAATGGTGGTGGTCGCTTCCGAACGGCCTGCCATCCAAACGGCTTTTGATGTGCACGCCAACAAGGTCCACGAGATCGAGCCCGGCCACGCCCTCATCGTCAAGAAAAAAGGCACGGTCACCCATGCGCCCTACATCGACCTGCTCCCCCCAAAACCCTGTTCGTTCGAGCGCATCTACTTCTCCCGGGGCAACGACCGCGACATCTATCACGAGCGCCTCCGATTGGGCTATCAGCTCACCGAATCCGTGCTCAAGGCGGTGGACTACGACTACCGGCACACCGTGTTTTCCTACGTGCCCAACACGGCCGAAACCGCCTTCTACGGCCTGATGAAAGGCCTGGAAGATCGCCTGAACCAGATCAAGCACGAGAAAATCCTGAAAATGAGCCAGGATGGCGGGATCAAGCCCAAGAAGCTGGAAAAAATTCTCAGCTTCCGCCCGCGCATGGAAAAGATCGTCGTGAAGGATGCCAAGATGCGCACCTTCATCGCCGATACCACGGCCCGGGGCAAGCTGGTCTCCCACGTGTACGACGTGACCTACGGCATCGTCGAGAACGGCAAGGACAACCTGGTTCTCCTGGATGACTCCATCGTGCGCGGCACCACCCTGCGCGACAGCATCCTGCAGATCGTCAGCCGGCTTCGCCCCAAGAAGATCGTCATCGTCAGTTCCGCTCCGCAGATCCGGTATCCCGACTGCTACGGGATCGACATGAGCAAGATGCAGGAGTTTGCGGCCTTCCGGGCCCTGGTGGAACTGCTGCGCGAGCACGGCAAGGAGCATCTGTTGCGGGAAGCCTACCAATGTGCCAAGGAACAGGAGGGCCGGACGGTGCACGAAATGACCAATGTGGTCCAGGGGCTCTACGAGCAATTCGACTACGAACAGGTTTCCGACAAGATCGCCGAGATCCTCAAACCGGTCGATATCAAACCGGAAGTGAAGATCATCTACCAGAGCCTGGAGGGCCTGCACAAAGCCATTCCCAAGCACAAGGGCGATTGGTACTTCAGCGGAAATTACCCCACCCCCGGAGGCAACCGCGTCGTGAACCGGTCCTTCATCAACTACATGGAAGGCAAGGACGTGCGGGCGTACTGAGACCTCGGCAGATTCCGGGATGTTGGAGCTGAAATGCTCAGTATTTCGCGGAACAGCTGTAGCCTGGCGTACCCCCCTTTCTTTGATGTCGACATCCCATTCCTGCCCGGCGGGTTCGATGCGTTTAGCCCATACCTTGCCCCCGCATAGCGATAAATCCAGGGTCAGATCGCATGCCCGCCGCAGACGGTCATACGGCAGCCAGAGCCTTCAACTTCGATGCGGCCCGCTCCAGCACCGCATCCGTTTTCGCGAAGCAGAAGCGCACCACGCCTTCGTCCAGGCCGCTGTGGTTGAACACACTGACGGGGATGGTGGCGATGCCGTGCTCGCGGGTGAACCAGCGGGCAAATTCCAGATCGGGAAGGGCGCTGAGGGCGCGGAAGTTGCAGGTAACGAAATAGGTGCCCCGGCAGGGCAGCGGGCGAAAGGGCGAATCCCTCAGGGCCTGTAAAAACCGGTCGCGCTTCTGCTGGAACAAAGCGGGCAGGCCCAGGTAGGTCTGCTCGTCCTGCAGGTAGTCCGCCAGGGCATACTGGGTGGGGGTGTGCACGGAGAAGACGGTGTACTGATGCACCTTTCGAACCTCCTGCATCAGGTGGCCCGCGCCGGCTACATATCCCACCTTCCAGCCCGTATTGTGGAAGGTCTTGCCGAAGGAAAAGAAGGCCAGGCTTCGGTCGCGCAAGCCGGTACATTGCAGGGCGCCGAAGTGCTGCTCGCCGTCGAAGATGAGGTGTTCGTACACCTCGTCGCTGAGCACGAACAGCGCGTGCTTTTCGGCCAGGCGCTCCAGAGCTTGCCAATCGGACCGGCCCAGGATACTGCCCGTGGGGTTGTGCGGGGTGTTGACCAGGACGAAGCGGGTGCGCGGGCCGATCAGCCGCTCTACCGCGTCCCAATCCACGGCGTAGTCCGGCGCTTTCAGCTGATGGGCGACCGCCCGGCCCCCGGCCAGTTCGACGGCCGGCCGGTACAGATCGTAGGCCGGCTCGAACAGCAAGACCTCATCGCCGGGATGCACCAGCGCCTGAATGGCGGAAAAAAGCCCCTGCGTGGCACCGGCGGTGACCGTGATCTCCGTCTCCGGGTCCAGGTTCACGCCCTGCGTGCGCGCCATTTTCTTGGCTATGGCGTCCCGCAGCGCCGGCAGGCCCGGCATGGGCGCATACTGGTTGTGGCCGGCCTGCATGTGGCGATACACGCCTTCGATCAGGCGCGGATCGGATGGAAAGTCGGGAAACCCCTGCGACAGGTTGATAGCATTGCATTCCCGGGCCAGGGCCGACATGACGGAAAAAATGGTCGTGCCGGTCTCCGGCAATTTGGAGGCGATGGAATTCGGAGCGTTAGCCATGTGCGGAAAGTACGAAAAGTAGGCGGAATGGCCCCGTACAGCATGGGATCCGGAGGTGCTGTGGTGCGGGCCGGGGCAGGGCGTCTTGGACCCTGAAAAGCCTGGCTTCGTCAGGGAGCTGTTCTTGCATTCAGGAGGCTCGCTGGTGCTTGGTCATGCCGCCCATGACCGCCTTCATGATGCGGATCTTGCCCCATCGGGGAGCCGTGCTCAGGGAGCCGATCAGAAACTTGGACAGCCAGCCCGGCCAGACGGAGGACTTCCGGCCCAGCGCCTTCAGGATGGGGATGCCTACGTCGGTGGGTTTCATGCTCATATCCATTTGCATGTCCGCTCTCTCGGCAAAGCCGCTGTCCACCGGAGCCGGAGCGGCTGCCAGGATGTCGACTCCGAAGGGCTTGAGCTCTACGGCCAGGCCTTCGGCCAGGGATTGGATATAGGCCTTGGTGGCGGCGTAGTGCGCCGCATAGGGCACGCCCTGAAAGCTGACGATGGAACTCAGGAGGATCATGCCGCCGCGCTGTGCCCTGGCGAAAACCCGGCTGAAATGGTGGCTGAGCACGAACAGGGATTCGCAGTTCACCCGCAGCATATCCAGCTCCTCCTGCCGGTCACTTTCTACGAACAGGCCGGAAGTGCCGAAACCGGCCGCGGCGACAAACAGACCGACGTCCAGGTCTTTTACCGCTTCCAAAACGAGACCGGTGCCTTCCTGCCGGGCGAGGTCGGCGCCTTGTACGCGGGTTTGAACGCCGAATTCCGCCCGGATCTGTCCGGCGAGTTCGTCGAGTACGGGCACGCGCCGGGCGGTAAGCACCACGTTTAGGCCCGCTTCGGCCAGTCGCAGGGCCAGCTCCCTGCCGATGCCGGACGAAGCGCCTGTAACCAAGGCCCAGGGGCCGTACTTCTCCTTCAGCCGCGCTTTCTCCCGTTGTGATAATTCCATGGTCTTGTTGTTTTCCACAAAATTACGGGAGCGGGGAAGGGGCGAACGATAACATATGTTTACGTTTTGCGGAGGCTCGCCCGTTTGAGCCTGCTGAGGTGCACGGGCGATATGCCCAGGTAGGATGCGATCATGTGCTGCGGGACCCGGTTGTGTATGTTCGGGAAGATCTGGTCAATGGCATCGTATCGCTCCTTGGGGCTTTGGGTATACAGGGCCTTGATCCGGTTGTCGTTGTAAATGAAGTAGTATTCGGCAACCATTCTGCCCAGTCGTTCGCCCTGCCGTAAGTGCCGATAGCCCCATTCAATGGCCGAACGCGGAAGGACCACGGCCCGGGTGGCCTCGACGGCCTGAAGGCGATATACGGAGGGCAGCCCTTGCAGGAAGCCGGAATAATCGGCGATAAACTGGTTTTCCAGCGCGAAATGGACGGTGTGCTCGGTACCTTCCGTATCCGTAATGACTACGCGAACCAGCCCTTCAAGGATGAAAAAAATCTCGTCGGCTGGTTGGCCGGCTTCGCACAGGATCTCTTTTCGGCGGTAAGTCCGTTCGAAGCAGTCGCGAAGAAAGCCCTCTTCTTCCTCCGGACTAAGAGCGATCATTTCCCGGAGCACGCGTTTGATCGAGTCCATATCGATGGCGATTGAAAGCGATGGCGGGCAAAAGCCCGGCGAGCTGAGCGCGACGATGCGTACCGGGGCCGGCGGCTACCCTTCCTGGTAACGGCTGAAGACGGCATCGATGGCCTTGGCCAGCTTCCGGTCTTTTTCGGTGACCACATCACCCGCATCGTGGGTGTTGAGTTTGATCTCTACGGTGTTGTACACATTGCTCCAGTTGGGGTGGTGGTTGTGTTTTTCGGCCTGAATGGCCACCTCGGTCATAAAGGCCCAGGCCTGGCTGAAGTCCTTGAACTGGAAAGTGCGCTGGAGGCTGTTGTCGGTTTCGTTCCACATGGGTGCTCGTGTGTTTGCGTCTATCCAAGAAGACCGGAATAGGGGTCCTTTTGTTCATCCAGGCCCCAGTCGAATTGGTCCAGCTCCTGCAGGCCGGCCTTGAGCAGATCGATGCAGGCGCGGATATCGCCTTTGTGCGCCATTTCTATGGTCTGGTGGATATGGCGCAGCGGGATGGAAATGGCCCCGGCGATGGAGCCGCCTTTGCCGTAGCGCTGTACGGCGGCCGTGTCGGTGCCGCCTGCGGGCAGGATCTCGGGCTGCCAGGGGATGTCGTGTTTTCCGGCCAGCTGCTTGAGGTAGCTGACCATGCGGTAGTCGCTGATCACGCTGCCGTCCAGGATCTTGATGGCGGCGCCCTTGCCCAGGCGAGTGACGTACTCGTGCGGCTGCGCGCCGGGCACGTCGAAGGCGATGGTCACATCCAGGCCGAAGCCGAAATCCGGATCGATGCGGCTGGCGGCCGTCATGGCGCCTCGAAGCCCCACTTCTTCCTGCACGGTGAAAACCCCGTATACATCGAAGGGCAGGGTTTCATCCTTGAGCTCGCGCAGGGCCTCCAGCAGGATGAATACCGACACGCGGTTGTCGATGGATTTGCTGTTTACGCAGTCGCCCATCTCAATGAGGGCCCGCTCGCGGGTAATGGGGTCGCCCACGGATACCAGCTCGGTGACCTGCGCTTTGGTCATCCCCAGGTCGATGTAGTATTCGGTGATGGGCACGGCCTTGTTGCGTTCGTCGGGCTTCATCAGGTGGATGGGCTTGGAGCCCATTACGCCCACCACGTCCTGCTTGCCGTGCACGATCACCCGCTGGGAGGTGAGCGTCTTGGGATCGAAGCCGCCCAGGGGATGGAAGCGCAGGAAACCGTCCTCGTCGATATGGGTGACGATGAAGGAGATCTCGTCCATGTGGGCGGCCACCATGGCCTTTTTGCGCGTCTGCCCGCGGCGGATGGCGATCACATTGCCCATGGGGTCCACTTCCACCTCGTCCACCAGAGGGCGCACCTCGCGCAGCACCAGTTCGCGAATGCGCTGCTCAAAACCAGGAGCGCCCGGAGTTTCACAGATCGTTTGAAGTAGAGCGACGTTGATCATAGATCGGATTCTTGGGTAATCAGCCCGCAAGGTACTACTTTCTGATATGCCGGAAAGCTCTGCCGGTATGGCGTATATTGCGCCCTATGTCGGTATGGATAAAGCGGCTGGCCGGAGAGACGGCCATCTACGGCCTCAGCAGCATACTCGGGCGGATGCTGCATTTTGTGATCCTGACCCCCTATCTCACCCGGCGGCTGAGCCCGGTGGAATACGGCATCTACACCGACCTGTACGTATGGGCGGCCCTGTTGCTCGTCCTGCTCACCTACCGCATGGAAACGACCTTCTTCCGTTTCGGCCGGGCGCGGGAGGATCGGGACGGGGTCTTTTCCACGGCCTCTTTTTCGCTGTGGAGCAGCACGCTCCTGTTTGCCCTGCTGGGCCTGGTTTTTGCGCCCACCGTGGCCGGCTGGTTGCGCTATCCGGATTTTCCCCAGTACGTCATCTGGTTTGTGCTCATCCTGGCTTTCGACGTGCTGGCCGCTCTGCCTTTCGCTCGCCTTCGGCTGGAGGGGCGGCCGATACGCTTTGCCCTCATCCGGCTGAGCGGCATGTTGCTCAACATCGGCCTGATCTTTCTCTTCCTCGAAGGGCTGAAAGCCCCGGCCTGGCCGCCCTGGATCGCAGCGGGCGACCGGCTGAGCTATCTCTTTCTGGCCAACCTGTTCGCCAGCGGGCTGGTGTGGCTTCTCCTGTTGCCGGTCTATTTTCGCATCCGGTGGCAGTTCGATGCCGGCCTTTGGCGTCGCATGCTGCGCTATGCCCTGCCTTTGGTCATTGCCGGCATCGCGGGCGTGACCAACCAGATGATCGGGGCCCCCATGCTCAAGGGGTTGGCTTCGCCCGATCTTTCGTTCAACCTGGCTCAGGCGGGCATCTACGGGGCGGCGGCCAAACTGGCTGTGCTGATGAATCTCTTCACCCAGGCGTTCAACTACGCGGCCGAGCCCTTCTTCTTCAAGCTGGCCGGCGAAACGGACTCCAAGTCCATCTACGCTCAGGTCGCTCAGGCTTTCACCCTGGTGGGCAGCCTCGTCTTTCTGGGCATCATGCTGTATCTGGAGGTGATCCAGTATTTTCTGGGGGAAGATTTTCGGGAGGGCCTGGGCATTGTGCCCATTCTTTTGCTGGCCAACCTTCTGCTTGGGCTGTTCTACAACTTCTCGATCTGGTACAAACTGGAAGACAAGACCCGCATCGGCGGCTGGATCGCTCTGGGCGGCACGGCCATTGTGCTGGGGCTGAATACACTGCTCATTCCCAGAGTGGGCTATTACGGCCCGGCCTGGGCCACCCTGGCTTGCTACGGCTTCATGGCGGCTGCCGGCTACTGGACGGGGCGCAGGACCTTCCGGGCGCCCTATCCGCTGTTCAAAATGGCGGCCTACATCGCGCTGGCTCTGGCCACCTACGGCCTGAGCGAATGGCTGGCCGCAAACATCGGCAAGACCCTCACTCTTCGGCTGTTGGTGAATACGGGCTTGCTGGCGCTGTTCGCCGGCCTGGTCTTGCTCTGGGAGCGGAGCCGGCTGCGGCTGCTTTTCCGCCGGGGGAAGGCCTAGCGGAAGAAATCCTTCATCTTTTCGAAAAAGCCCTTTTCCGTCTTGCCCGGATCGGGCTGGAAGTTGGGCATCTGGCGCAGTTTTTCGAGCAGGCTGCGCTCCTCGTCGTTGAGCTTCTTGGGCGTCCATACATTGACGTGAATGAGCTGGTCGCCCCGCCCGTAGGCCTGAACGGAGGGCAAGCCTTTTTCGCGCAGGCGGAAGATCTTGCCGGATTGCGTGCCGGAGGGCACCTTGATCTTTACCTTCCCTTCGATGGTGGGCACTTCCACGCTGGTACCCAGGGCGGCATCGGCAAAATTGAGGTAGAGCTCGTACACCAGATTCTGCCCGTCGCGCTGCAGGTAGTCGTGGGGTTTTTCTTCTATGCTGATCAGCAGGTCACCTGCCGGGCCGCCGCGCAAGCCGGCATTGCCCTTGCCGCGCAGGCTGAGCTGCATGCCTTCTTCGACGCCGGCCGGGATCTCCACTTCGATGGTTTCCTCGCCCTGAACAGCGCCGTTGCCCTTGCATTTGGGGCAGTTTTCCGTGACCACCTCGCCGGCGCCGTTGCAAGTGGGGCAGGTGGTGGTGGTTTGCATCTGGCCCAGGAAAGTACTGCGCACCTGACGCACATAGCCGGAGCCGCCGCAGGTGCCGCAGGTGCGCACCGAGCTGCTGTCCTTGGCCCCGCTGCCGTCGCACACATCGCAGGTGACCTGTTTTTTGACCTTGATCTTTTTGGTCGCTCCCTTGGCGATCTCGTCCAGGGTAAGGCTGACCCGGATGCGCAGGTTGGCGCCTTTTTTGCCGCGGGCCCGCCGCCGCCCGCCGCCGGCTGCCCCGCCGAAAAAGGACTCGAAAGGGCTCCCCTCGCCGAAAATATCGCCGAACTGCTGGAAGATGTCCTCCATGGTCATACCGCCGCTGAATCCGCCGCCGTTGCCCATGCCGGCATGCCCAAAGCGGTCGTAGCGAGCCCGCTTCTGCTCGTCGCTCAGCACCTCGTAGGCCTCGGCCGCTTCCTTGAACTTTTCCTCCGCGGTCTGATCGCCGGGATTGCGGTCGGGGTGATACTTGAGCGCCAGCTTTCGATAGGCCTTCTTGATCGTTCCGGAATCCGCATCGCGGGAAACGCCCAGTATATCGTAGTAGTCTCGTTTTGCCATTCCAATGCTGTTCTTTCGCCCGTCTTCGGGCGATCGGTTATTTGCCCACTACCACCTTGGCGTGCCGGATGATGCGGTCGTTGAGTTTGTATCCCTTTTCGATCGTGTCGACGATCTTGCCCTTCATGTCCTCACTGGGAGCGGGCACCTCGGTCAGGGCCTCGTGCAATTCCGGATCGAACGGCTGGCCGTCGGTATCCATGGCTTCCAGGCCTTTTTGCCGGAGGGAGTTGTACAGTTTTTGGTACACCAGCCCCACGCCTTCGCGGAACAGGTCGCCCTTGTCGTTTTCTTCGGCCGATTTTTTGGCTCTGTCAAAATCGTCCAAAACCGGCAAAAGGACTGCCATGGTGTCTTGGGCAGCCGTTTTCATGAGGTCCAGCTTTTCGCGCACGGTGCGCTTCTTATAGTTGTCGAACTCGGCATACAGGCGCAGGTATTTTTCCTTCAGCTCGTCGTACTCCTGTTGCAGAGTCTGCAGGTCGTCCTCTTCGGAGAGAGAAGCGGTCTCCTCGGTTTCCTCTTGGGGTATATCCTGTTCTTCGAGCTCCTGCTCTTTCCAGCCTTCGCGTTCTTTATGGTCCATGTGGATCGCGTTTTGATCGTTCTAAAGGGTACAAAAGCTTTGCCAAAGGAAAGGCTTCGGCCAAATTGGCAGGTAGTCCCTCCGCTGGCAATAACGCGAAAGAAGGCCTGCGGATTAATTCCGGCCGGCTATTTTTGTAATTTCCCCCTTCCATTAACCCATGACCGAATGCAATCCCTGGACCCGAAAGCGCTAAAAACAGCTGAACTGCATCAACTTCTGCTGGGTATGGTCGCCCCCCGCCCCATCGCTTTTGCCAGCACGCTGGACGAGCACGGCCGGGCCAATCTGGCGCCCTACAGCTTCTTCAATTGCTTTAGTTCCAATCCGCCCATTGTGGTGTTCAGTTCCAACCGGCGCGTGGCCGGCAATACCACCAAGGATACCCTGCACAATGTGAAAACGACCGGCGAGGTGGTGATCAATGCCGTCAGCTACGACATCGTGCGCCAGATGGCGTTGGCCAGTGTGGAGTTTCCCCTGGAGGAGAGCGAGTTCGAGCAGACCGGCCTCACGCCCGTTCCTTCGGACGTGGTCAAGCCGTTCCGGGTCAAAGAATCGCCGGCCCAGCTGGAATGCCGGGTGAAGCAGATCATCCCCCTGGGCGAGGAGGGAGGCGCCGGGCACCTCATCATCAGCGAAGTGGTGCGCGTACACATCCGCGAAGACGTGCTGGACGAAAAGGGGCGCATCGATCCGCACAAAATAGACCTCATGGGCCGTATGGGCCGCGCCTTCTATACCCGGGCCAGCGGCGAGGCCATCTACCGCATTTACCAGCCGGTCAAGCCCCTGCCCATCGGCTACCTGCAGCTGCCCGAAAGCGTGCGCGAAAGCCGCGTGCTCACCGGCAACGATCTGGGGCGACTGGCCGGCATCCTGGAAGCGCCCAGTTCGGAGGCCGTGCAGGCCCTGCGCCGGGAGGATGAACGGGTGCAGGAGGCTCTGGCCCAGCAGAACCCGCTGGAAGCCCTGCACAAATACGCCCAGATCGAGCTCGCAAAGGACAATGCCGATCTGGCTGCCCGCATCGCCTGGCTGGGCGAAGCGCTTTATGCAAAATAGGAATGGCAGGCAGGGCCCGCCGAAACGGCCCGGCGATCGCCAGGCCCGGAAGCCGCATCCCCCTACCTCGGCAGGCTGAAGTCGATCTCGGTATTGTCGCCTATATTCAGGCTCTGGCGCAGGCCGGTAATGGCCGTGTCGTTGCCCACAACCGATTGTTGCAGGATCACTTCGCTGATGGACGCAAAGTTGCCGATGATGGAATCTTTGATAATGGCGTGATCAATGCGCACGTTATTGCCGATGGTGACGTGCGGCCCCACAATGGAGTTGCTGATCTCGCATTCGTCGCCTATGCTCACCGGGTGGATGATGATGGCGTTGTCGTAAGTGGGCAGGTCCATGGAAGCATAGCCCTCGCGGTCCAGCAGGATGGCGTTGGTCTCGAGCAAGACCTCTTTCTTTCCGCAATTGAACCAATTGTTGACAGTCAGCGGCCGGATTTTTACCCCCTTTTCGATCATGCGCATGAGCGCGTCGGTAAGCGGAAACTCTCCATAGGATCGGATATCGTTCTGGATGTTGAACTCCAGGGCTTCCAGCAGGGCGGGCACTTCGCGGATCTTGTAGAAGCCCACCATGGCCAGGTCGGATTTGGGGATGCGCGGCTTTTCCACCACCCGGTCGATCCAGCCCTCCTCGTTCGATTCGATCACGCCGAACTCGCGCGGGTCCTTCACCTTCATTACACCTACGACCGACTGGGGCGACTGCATGACCGCCTCAAAATCAGCATCGATGATGACGTCGCCGAAAAAGATGAACACCTCCCCGGCTTCCCGGAAGTAGTCGCGGGCCGTCCAGATGGCGTGGGCCGAACCGAGCCGGCGCTCCTGGGTGACGAACTCCTTGCGAAGGTCCGGGTAATGCTGCTCGACGTAGTTTTTGATCTTTTCGCCCAGGTAGCCGATGACAAACACGAAGTCCTGGATGCCCAGAGCCGTCAGCTGGTCGATAATGAATGAAATGATCGGCTTGCCCGCTACGGGGATGAGCGGTTTGGGCTGGGTGTAAGTCAGCGGGCGAAGCCGGGTTCCGGCACCGGCCACCGGGATAATGGCTTTCATAAGAGGTGCAAATTAGCACCGGCAATATAAACAAAGTACCGCAGGGCCTGACGCCTTAATGCCGCACTCATCGGACGACCTCAAGTCATCCGATGAGTGCGGGGAGCTTAGGCCGCCTCCACCCGGCGGGTGAACAATTGATAGAGCAGGGGCACCAGCAGCAGCACGAAAGTAGTGGAGGTGAGCAGCCCGCCGATGATGGTCCAGCCCATGGGGGCCCAGAGCGACCCGCCGCCCAGCGTGAGAGGCAGCAGCCCCAGAATGGTGGTCAGGGTAGTGAGCACGATGGGGGTGAAACGCACCTCACCGGCCTGTTTGGCGGCTTCCTCGATGTCGGCGCCCTGGTCGCGCAGGGTATTGGCAAAGTCGACCAGCACGATGGAGTTGTTGATGGCGATGCCGATCAGGCTGGTCAGGCCGATGAATGCGGTGAAGGAGAACGGGATGCCCGTGATGAGCAGGGCCAGGATGGAGCCGATGATCGCCAGCGGCAGGGCCGAGAAGATGATGAGCGGCTGGTAGAAGGACTTGAACTGTATGATGAGCACGCCCAGGATGAGGATGAGGGCGATCACGCTGGCGATGCCCATGCCGCCGAAGGATTCGTTGCGGTTCTCCAGGTCGCCCTTAAATTCGTAGTGGTACCCGTCTGCCCAGTCGATCCGGTCCAGTTTTTGCTGGATGGCTGCCACGACGGGGTCGAGGGTCACGCCCTTTTCCAGGTCGGCCAGTACGGTGGCCGTGCGCTGGTAGTCGAGATGGGAGATCCGGCTGGGGGCTTCCCGGAACGACACATTGGCCAGCTGCCGCAGGGGCACGAAATGGCCAACGGCACTCTGCACGCTGATGCGGTCGAAATCGTCCAGCCGGAATTTATCCTCAAAGTCGTATCGCATGACGATGTCGTAGTCTTCCCCGTCGGTATCGCGGAAGGTGCCGATGTCCTTTCCGTTGACAAAGGTGCGGATGGTCTGGTCTACCGCAAAGACGGGCACGCCCAGCATCATGGCCTTGTCGCGATTGATGTCGAAATAGAGGTCGGTGCTGTTGGTGCGCAGGGGGTTTTCCACATTCAGGGCCCCGGGCGTTTGCTTGACGACGTTCTCCACCAGGCGGGCGTACTCGCGCAGGCGGTCCAGGTCTTCGCCGTAGATCTTGATGGCTACCGGTGCTTCGGAAGGCGGCCCCTGCACGAATTCGCGCAGATCGATCCGGGCGTTGGGATAGTCGTCAAACTCGGCCCGAAGCTCATCCAGCAGCCGGTAGAAGGCATCGATATCGTATGCCTTGAGCAGGACGAACACCTCCCCGAAGCTGTTCGAATAGTTGGCCGAAGGCACATTGTAGTAAATGCGCGGGTTGCCGTGGCCGACGTTGGCCGCGTAGGATTTTACTTCCGGTCGCTTGCTCAGCACGTCTTCCACGTATCGCATGGCTTCGTCCGTGGCTTCCAGGTTGCTGCCGTTGGGCAGGGTGACGGTGATGCGAAACTGCGGCTTTTCGGCCTTCGGGAAAAAGGCCACGCCCACCAGCGGAAAGAGGGCCAGGGCACCCAGCAGGCTGGCCACGGCCAGGCCGATGACCCAGAACTTGTGGCGAAACGCCCAGTCCAGCCCGCGGCGGTAGGGCCCTTCGATGAAGCGATGCATCTGGCGCAGCAGCCAGGGGCGCCTGGCTACCGTGCCTTCCGCCGGGCTTTTCAGGAAGCGGCTGGCCAGAAACGGCGTGAGGGTGAGGGCCAGCACCAGGGATGCCAGCAGGGTGGCCACCACGGTGATGGGCAGGGCCTTGATGAAAGCGCCCGTGGTGCCCGGCATGAGCATGATGGGCACGAAGGCCAGCACCGTGGTCAGCGTAGCGCTGATGATGGGCGCCTTGAGCTGCTCGGCCCCTTCGATGGCGGCCTCCCGGGGCGAAAGGCCCCGGCCGATGTAGCGCTCGATGTTCTCGATGATGGCGATGGAGTTGTCGACCAGCAGGCCCAGGGCCACCACCAGGCCGGCGATGGACATCTGCTGCAGGGCATAGCCGCCCTGCTCCACCAGCAGCAGGCCGATGAGGATGGAGGCCGGAATGGCCAGCATCACGATGGAGGCCGAACGCACGCCCAGCCCCAGGAAAATGATGAGGCCCACCAGCACAATGCCCTGGATGAGATTCAGCAAGAAGCCGTTCACCCGCTCGCGCACTCCTTCCGACTGGTCGAACACCACGGCCAGCTCCACCCCATCGCTGAAGGAAAAATCCTGCAGGATATCGTGAATGGGTTTGGTCACGCTGAAAATATTCGTCTCGTCCTTTTGCTGCAGGTTGACGTACAGGCAGGGGCGCTTGTTGAAGCGGGCGATCCAGCGGTCGTCTTCGTAAGCAAAGAAAACCCCGGCAATATTCTTCAGGTAGATGATGTTGCCCTGGAAAACGCCCACGACGGTGTTGCGGATCTCCTCCAGATCCTCGTACGAGCCCGAGGTTTTGATGTTGAACAGCTTGTCCGAAACCTTGACGGCCCCGCCGGGGATGTTGGCGTTGTTGCTCTGCACGGCCCGTTCCACATCTTCTGGCGAAAGGCCCATTTCCTTCATCAGCACCGGGTTGAGGGCGATGCGCACCTCCTGCTCGGGATAGGCCTCGATCTCCACCTTGCGCACGCCCTCCACGCCTTCCAGCTCGCGCTTCAGGCGCTCGGCATCCCGTTTGATGCCGGCGTAGTCCACCGTTTCGGATACGAGGGCCAGCTGCATGATGGTGACCGTGCTGGTGGAGATCTTGCGCACGTCCAGCTGGTAGAGGCCGTCGGGCAGTTCGTCGCGTACGGTGCCCACCTGGCGCTGCAGTTCGTCGTATTTGTCGTCGGGGTCTTCGCCGAAGACGAACTCCACCTCGATCACGGCTACGCCGTCGCGAATGGTGGTATTCACCTCCTTGAGGTTGTCCAGTTCGTTGACGGCTTCCTCGATGGGGTCCACTACCTGGCTTTCGATGTCTTTGGGGCTGGCGCCGGGGTAGACGGCCACCACAAAGGCATTGGGTATTTTCAGGGAGGGATCTTCGCGCCGCGGCATGCTCAGAAAGGAGGTGATGCCCAGGAAAAGCAGCAGGGCAAAGGCCGTGAGCGTGAAGGGGTAATTGCTGATGGCGAGCTTGGGGATGTTCATATCTGCTGGATGTTGGAGTCAAAAGTTGAAAACCGGTATTCGCTGCAAGTCGTCCGACCGCCGGGGCACGCGCCCTTTCGTTGGGCTCTGCCGCCCGGTACCGGTGCGCGGTTCGCTCATCGTTTGCCGATGAAGATGGAATCCTTGTCTTCCAAGTAGCTGCCGCCCTTGACCACGACGGCTTCGCCGGGCTCCAGCCCGTCGCGGAGGAGCAATTGCTCCTCGTCCAGGCGAAGGATGTGCACGACTCGCTTCTGCACGCGGCCGTTCTTTTCCACATAGACGGTCCCGCGATCGCCGTCGGCGCTGATGAGGGCATTGAGCGGGATGCGGATCACCGCCTGCCTGCGGTCGGTAAGGATGCGCACCTGTCCGATGAAGCCCGAAAAGAGCTTCCGGCCTTCGGGGAAGACCTCCACTTCCACCTCGAAGGTGTTGGTGAAGGGATCGGCTTTGCTGGCCCGCTCGCGCACCACGCCCCGGAATACCTGCCCGGGATAGGCGTCGAAGCGCACCTCGGCCGAATCGCCCAGATCGATGTAGATGATGTCCTTGTCGGTGATGTTGACGCGCACCACCTGGGCTTTTTCGCGCGAGCCGAACAGGAAAACGGCCTTGCCCGGACCGGCCAGCTCGTTGACCTCGGCCAGCTTGCGCAGGATGAGGCCGTCGCTGGGGGCCGTGATGCGGGAGTAGCGCAGGTTGAAATCGGCCACTTCGGTGCTCTGGCCGGCAAAGGCCAGGGCCGCCTCGGCGGCTTCCACCTGATTCCGGGTGTTGTTGAGCAGGGTGAGCGCGTCCTTGAACTGCTCCTCGGTGGCCACGCTGTCTTCGTACAGGCCCCGGGTGTTGGCAAAGTCGCGCTGGGCCTTCTCGTAGGCCAGGCGGGCGTTGTTGAGCTGCACTTCGGCCTGGGTCTCGCCCAGTCGGGCCTGCTGGCTCTGGGCGCGGATCTCGTCCAGGTCCAGCTCAGCCAGGAGCTGCCCGCGGCGCACCGGCTGGCCTTCCTGCACCAGAATGCGCTGGATGATGCCGCCCGTCTTGAAGCTCAAGTTGGCTTCTTCCTTGGCGGCCAGCTGGCCGGTGGCAAAGACCGTGTGCCGGTCTTCGGCCCGCTCGGCCCGGGCGGTCTCTACGCTTTTCACGTCCTCGCCGGGGCTTTCGGTATCGGCGGCGTTGCCGGGGGCGCAGGCCCAGGCCAGGGGAAGAAGGGCTAAGAGGAGGATGGCGTATCTCATGATGGGGTGAGGTTTTTAACGGATCGGATAGGAGGCAGTGGCGCGCTCCAGCTCCGCGAGTTGAACTTGATAATCGTATCGGGTGATGATCAGCTGTTGGCCGGCATTGGTGAGCCGGGTGCGGGCCTCGGTGTACTCCACCTGGTTGGCCTGCCCCTGCTCGTACTTGCGGCGGATGATCCGGAATGCTTCGCGGGCGGCCTCGAAGCCGGCCTGGGCATTGTCCACCTGTTCGCGGGCGGCCTCCACCTCGTACCAGGCCTCCACCACCTGCAGGCCGATCTGCTGGCGGGCCTCGCGCTCCTGCTGAACGATCTGCTCCTTTTCGATGCGGACCTGCTGCGTGCGGCTCTTATTGGCCGGGTCGAAGAGGTTCCAGCGCATCACGGCCGAGCCCAAGAAGTAGTCGGCATTGGGGTCGGAGAGGTCGTAGGTGAGGCCCTGAATGCCGTAGTCCAGCGCCAGGTTCAGCTCGGGCAGGTAGTTGGCCTTGTTGCGGCGGATGTCGTCTTCGCGGGCCGAGAGGTAGTGATCGAGCTGCTCGAATTCCTCGCGCTGCTGCCAGGCCTGCTCGCGGGCGGCCTCCAGGCCGGTCAGGGCCAGAGGCGAAGGGTTGGGGTCCACCGCTTCTATGGGGTCGTCGTACGGCCGGTTGAGCAGGTAGTTGAAGTAGGCCTGGGCCACGCGGGCGTTCTTGCGGGCTTCGGCCAGCTGAGCCTCCACCTGTTGCACCTGGGCCCCGGCCGAGAAGACGGCGTCCTGGGTGATCTTGTGGTACTTGAACAGGCTCTCGGCCGTGCGCAGGTTTTCCTGCACCAGCTCCAGAGAACGCTCGTACAGCACCACCCCCTCCCGGGCCTTGAGGTAGTTGTAGTAGCCCGTCTTGACCTCCATGACCAGCTCGCGCCGGTAGGCCGCCACCCCCACCCGCTCGGCTTCGGCCAGGTGGCCCCGGATGCGGTGGTTGTAGAGGATGTCGGCGTTGAAGACCGGCGTGGAAAGGCGCACGAAGGTCTCCTGCTCGGTGGGGCGCAGAAAGAATTCCTGCTCGTTCTCGATGAAGGGGTAGGTGGGCAGCGTGGGGTAGTCGGGTATGGTGGCCGCGTTGATCTGGTTGATGAGGTTGAGGTTTTCGTAGACCGGGTTCACCAGGTCGCCCACGGGAATGTCGATGGTGCGCCCGCCGCGAGCCACGGAGAAGCGGGCGTTGAGGTCCAGCTTCGGGAAAAAGAGGTTCTTGGCCTCGCGCAGGGCAGCCAGGCTCTTCTCGTAGGAGAGCTCCTGCCGGCGCAGGGCGATGTTGGAGCGCAAGGCCTGCTGGATGTAGGTGTCCAGCACCTCCTGGGCGGTCAGAACCGCGCCCAGGGCGAGGCTCAGGATCAGGGTGGCGGTCAGTCGTTTCATGCGTGGGTGGTTTCTTTTCAGGTACAAAGATGGACCCTGGCTGCGTCCCTCGCCCGAGCATTTCCCTGAAACGGGCTTTTGCCAGTGCGAACGGTTGCAGGGCTGCCATGAACCGTTGCCTGCAAAAAAGCAGGAATCCCGGGCGCGAGGCGACCAATGTCCCGAAAAGTAGGAATTCGGACGTCCGAAAAGGGGAGAATGGACGGGAAGGCGTAGCCCATACGTCATGGTGTTCGCAGCGCGGCCGGCTTGCCGTACTGGAAGAGGCCGCGCTATGGAGGTTTGTCCCCTGCCGGGGACCGTGCGCGTGGGTGCATGCCGGGAGTTGGACTGGC
>CAZQSF010000013.1:0-55459 GCA_964595955.1 uncultured Saprospiraceae bacterium | reverse complement strand
GCAGGGCTTCGTCCAGCTCCCCTTTGTCGTGGTAGATCCCACCGATATTGCCGAGTTGATTGGCCTCCCCTTGCACATAGCCGATCTGGCGATGAAGCTCCAGGGCTTGCTTGAGGTAGCGCAGGGCTTCGTCCAGCTCCCCTTTGTCGTGGTAGATCCCACCGATATTGCCGAGTTGATTGGCCTCCCCTTGCACATAGCCGATCTGGCGATGAAGCTCCAGGGCTTGCTTGAGGTAGCGCAGGGCTTCGTCCAGCTCCCCTTTGTCGTGGTAGATCCCACCGATATTGCCGAGTTGATTGGCCTCCCCTTGCACATAGCCGATCTGGCGATGCAGCTCCAGGGCTTGCTTGTGATAGCGCAGGGCTTCGTCCAGCTCCCCTTTGGCGCGGTAGATCCCACCGATATTGCCGAGTATGTATCCCTGGTATTCCAAGTCGCCTTCTTTTCGGGCGAGCTTCAGTGCTTTACCATATAACGCAAAGGCTTCGCCCAGCCTTGAGATTTCATGGGCTTTTACTGCTGCGTTGAATAATTTTTTCATGCGCTTTTTTCGGGAAGCCGGCAAAAAGTTCCAGCGCACAGCCTTCCAGGCAGCCATTGCTTCCTCGTAATCCGCCAATTCCTGGGGTTTTTCCATATACGGCGTCAGGTCTTCCATGACCTCATGCCTCTGGTCCGAAAAACAATGGGCAAACGAAGCTGCGGAGATCAGGTCATACGCATCTTTATTGATCGCGTCGTAGAGCTCATCCGAGGTGATCAGGACGACATTGTAGTCATTCCGGACAATGGTATCCCGGTAAAAAATGAGCTGATTGGCTATATCGCCGATTTTTTCCTTTGGTGGATTCCCAAGATCCAGAATGAGGGTGCTTCCAGGTGGAGTGGAAAAAAGATCGTGAAAATCGTCTGCGGAGAGCGGATGATCATAGTAAAGCCCCTGAGGAAGTGCTGCATTTATCTTTTCGAGAAGATGGGTGCACAGCGCCAGGGTATTTGCACCCAACACGGCCAGAAAAGGCACGTCGTCGTCCAGTAGCTTGAGGCTACGGAAGAAGGTTTCCAGGTGCAAGCGCTCCTTAGCTGCCAATATGCCGCGCGTATCATTCATGCTCTTGTTCTCTTTTCTCATCTCGCAGCCGCCTGGCGTATAGGGTAACCGTTTCCCGGATCAAGGGGTTCAAATCGTACCAATACTTGGCATTCTCGTAGATCATTACCTGATTGGCCAAGGCACAATCCATAAAAATGCTAAGATCATCTGATGCGGCCGGTACGGAATTGCGGCGGATGTAGTCCAGGAGTTCTATTTTATCGCTGGTCACGAGAGAGCGCTCCAGCATCCGGCGCATTTCGGTCAAGCCGAAGGAGATGTCGTTTTTGGCTATGGAATGACCATCCAACGTGATGACCCGGCGAGCGGTAAAGAAAAGGATGGAAACCAATTGGCGGATGTTTCCTCCAGACTCTTGGACAGCCAAGTCCAGAGCTTCCTCATCTAAAATATTCGCATCCGCTGCAATTCGCTTGCGGATGATAGTCTTGAGGGATTCACAATTTTTTTCGGCCTCGTCCCGGCTGGCAGGGCTGCCATCCAGCCGGCTAGGTTGGGTTTTCAGGCCCAGGAACCGCACTTCGGCATTGAAGGAGGGATCTGGAATGAGCGAGACCGGTACGGTGATGACTTTTCGCGCTTTGATACCCTCCAGGTAAAACCGGTTTCTTATAAAAAGCCGATTAATATTCTTTAGATTCTTAATGTGGTTTAATTCGTGGAAGATGATCAGCAATTCCTTTTGGCGATTGGGATTTTTCCGGTCCAGGTAGAGTTCAATGATCTCATTAGTAAGTTCCAGGAGATCCGTAATGCTAGGGATAAATACTTCCCGCACCACTCGACGCTTTTCGTAGTTGAGCTTGTAATCCCCAAATGCATTGATCTCTGCCCCGAACATGCTCAAAAAGGCCGAAAAGGGGTTGGTTCGGAAATACCCTTTTACGCCTATCCCCTTGTTGGTTTCTTCGCCATCCTGTTTTTCAGCCACTTCCTCATATCGCCCTTGGAGGCTTTTGGCTATGCGCTCCAACCTATCTCGAAATATTCTCTGAAGTTCTTCGTATTCCTGTACCAGTTGATTGCTGAGCATCAAAAGAATATCAACGATCTCAAGATCGTCCAGGTCGAAAAGCTCGCTACCCATCAAGAGGATCACTTCAAAGTCTTCATTGATCGCTTGGTCCGGCAGGAAATTCAACGCGGTGGTTTTCCCGCTGCCATACTGCCCGGATACGTAGATGGTGAGGTTGGGAGTCTCGAGGGTTTGGAGATCTAGGCGAAGCTCTTTAATCTTTTGATCATACACATTGACATAGAATTCTCGTTCCTTTTGTGTGAGGAACCGGGAAGGCGACATGTTTTTGTAAAAAGTTTTTAGATCTGTAGCTGGCTTCATGCACTTAAGATAAAGTTTATATTATTCCTTTGCCAGTTCTTTGGTCCAGGCATCCCGGTCTACGCTCATGGCCCAGGCTGAGCCTTGGTTCTCAATGCTGTTGAAGAGCGGCATCCAGTCGCCGGGCCCCTGCGAGAGGGTGAGGATCTCGTAGCGGCGCATCTGCAGGATGGGATCCAGCGGATCGATCAGCACCGGGCAGGCCTCTACGCAGGCATTGCAGGTGGTGCAGGCATGCAGCTCTTCGGGGGTGATGTAGTCGAAGAGGCTTTTGCCGTCGTCGAAATTGTCCTTGCTCAGGGGCTTGTCGGGATCGGCGGCGTATTGGGGATCCTTGCTTTCCAGCTTCTGCCCCACTTCGGTGGCCCGGTCGCGGATGTCCATGAGGATCTTGCGCGGGCTCAGCTTTTTGCCTGTGATGTTTGCGGGGCACACGGCAGTACAACGGCCGCATTCGGTACAGCTGTAGGCGTCCAGGATATTCTTCCAGCTCAGGCCGAACACGTCCTTGGTGCCGAACTCGGGCAGCTCTTCCTCCATGGCGACCATGTCCCCGTTCCCGTCGCCCAAGCCCATCATGCTCTTTACCTCGTTCATGATCTCGGGCATATTCTTCATTTCCCCCCGGGGCCTCAGACGTGCAAAATAGGTGTTGGGAAAGGCCAGGATGATGTGCAGGTGCTTGGAGATGGGCAGGTAATTGAGAAAGGCGAAAACGACCAGGATATGGCCCCACCAACCGGTGCGTTCCAGGGTGTGCAGCATGCTTTCGCTCTCGATGCCGCCGAACAGCATGGGGCCCAGCCAGCTGCTCACGGCGAAGTTGAAGCTGCCTTCCAGGCCCTCTACCCCTTCGGCATGGGATTGCCCGCGGTTGAAGAGCACTTCGTCCGTGCCGTTCATGGTGAAGATGCAGGCGATCAGCGCAATCTCCAGATACAGGATAATGTTGGCATCCCGGAACGGCCAGCCTTTCATCTCGGGCTTGGTGAAGCGGGACAGCTTCAGCACATTACGACGGATCAGGAAAATGACCGTGGCGATCAGCGCCAACAGGGAGAGCACCTCAATGAAACTGATAACGAACACATAGAAGCCGCCCAGGCGGGGATAAAAAAAGCGGTGTGCTCCAGTGAGGCCGTCGATGAAGATCTCGATCAATTCGACCTGTGTGAGCAAAAAGGCGGCATAAATGAAGAAGTGAAAAAGGGCCGGCATCCAGCGCTTGAACATCTTGGACTGGCCGAAGGCGACCAGCAGGACGTTGCGCCAGCGCTGACCGCTGTTGCCCGAAATGGTCTCCGCCTGGCCCAACAGGACATTGCGCCGGATCTTGCTGAATTGCCAGCCGGCAAAACCCAGAGCAGCCAGGCTGACGAGAAAGAATGCAATTTGCTGAAGCATAGGACAATTAGTCTTGAGCGAATATTCGCTAAAATAAGGGAATGCGATGGCTATCCCAAACCGCTGCCTGCAATATAGCATGCGGTTGACAGTGTATACAAAGAACTGCTAACTTTACGGGAATTCATCTCTTCACCACATGAAAATACTGGATCAGCGCCAAATCAGGCACATCCTGAAACGCCTCGCTTACGAGGTCGTGGAAAATCATTTTGACGAGGAGTCGATCATTTTGGCGGGTATAAACCGGAACGGATCGGGCTTTGCCAAAATGCTGGAGGCCGAGTTGAATGCCATCGGCAAGGTGGCCGTACAGCGCGTTCAGATCCTTCTCAATCCGGCCGATCCATTGGCTCAGGCCGTTGAGGTCAGTGTGCCGATTCAGAATTTGACCGGCAAGATCGTGATTGTGGTGGACGATGTGGCCAATACCGGCCGAACTGCGTTTTTCGCCTGTAAACCGCTGATGGACATTTTGCCGAAAAAAGTTGAAGTAGCCGTGTTGGTCGACCGGAAGCACAAGGCCTTTCCCATAGTACCCGATTATGTGGGCTTGTCGCTGGCAACGACCTTGAAAGAGAACATCGACGTACGCATTTTAGAGGAAGACGAGCAGGCCGTCTTTCTGAACTGAACCGGTAGTTTAGTTCATGGCGGGCAAAATATTCTTTTCCAGAGCTTGTTGGGCCGCCGAATAGCCCCGGTCAAAGATCTCCTGATATTTGTTGAGTTGGAAAATGGTGTACTCCCGCATGCCGTGCGGCTGAATGATCCAGTCGGCTTGCTGCAGCTGTGGGCGGGTGTTAGCGATGATAGACAGTTCAAAAGCCCGCATAGCGATCCCGAACACGCTGTTGATGGATTTGGTGCTCACCATTTCATCGGGCATGACATTGATGGCAACGATGTGCCGGGCACGCCCCTTCAGGCCGTTCACCGGCAGATTGTTGAGCAGGCCACCGTCTACATAGAGCTCCTCACCGATGCGCATCGGTTTGAAAAGCAGGGGGATGGAAGAGGAAGCCACGACGACTTTCGATAGGCTGCCCTCTTCAAAAAGCACGGACTTACCGGTATTGAGATTGGATGCAGCTACCACCAGCGGGCGTTTCAGGGCTTGAAAAGTATCCGCTGGCACCACTTCCTGCACCCGGTCCTTGAGGTAGGTTAGTTTCACCAGGCCGGCGTACGGCAATTCTGGCTTAAAGATCTTGAATAGACTGATCTCTCGCACAAAGTCCAGCATATCCTCCGGGCTCATGCCGGAGGCATAAAGCGTGCCCACAATGGCGCCGGCGCTGGCACCGGCAATGATGTCGGGATACAGGCCGTGTTCTTCCAGGGCCTGTATGGCTCCGATATGAGCAATACCGCGGGCGCCGCCACCGGATAGCACCAACCCAAGACGTCGTTTTTCTTCCATATGCATCGTTTAGGGGCAGCCTGCGGATTGTCCCTCCAGCAGGCTGCCCGGCTTCGGGTTCCTATTTTTTCAGGAATCGCGTGCTCCAGATCTGTCCCCGCCGGCTTAGCGTCAGCGTGTAGAGCCCCGCCGGCCATTGGGAGAGGTCGAGCTGGTATAGCCCCTCCACCTCATTTTCCATCCAAACGGCCTGACCGAGGCTGTTGCAAACGACCAACTCTTCAAATGCGAGGTCCAGGTGGATGTTCAATCGACCTCCCGCCGGATTGGGGAACAGTTTTACTGCCCCGGCCCATGCGGGATTGACGACGGACGATAGCTCGTCGATATCCATGGCATAGCGCGGAATGATCTGGTAGCCCTCGGTGAAGGGCAGCTGTCCGTCGAACTGGCCGCCGATGCCCACCAGATTGAAAACACCGGAAGGAGCCGGCATCCCGGCAATATCGGTATCCTCGTCGATTCGGATCTCAAAGGTGGTTTGGCCATTCGTCGCATCCACATTGAAGCTTCCGGAGGATTGCCACTGCCCGGGATCCACCAGGCTGAGGCCCTCCAAACGGACGAGGCGGGATTCCGTATCTTCATTCAGTGCCGTAACCGTTTGCGGAGCGAGCAAAGGATTGCCGGAAGACTCCAGGAAGAGGCTGTCGATCTGGATCTGAGTGAGACCGTTGAATTGATCAACCCGGCCGAGGATGCGCAGGGAATCGCCTTCGGTCACGGTATAGCCAAAGTCTTCGGCAAAACTGATCGCCCCTGCCCCATTACCTTGCCTGTCTTTGATGGTAAATTGAAGTCCGCTCGAACCGCGAAGGTTGAGGCCGTAGACAATCCCTCGGACCTCGACCAAGCTGTCCAGGAGCAAGGCCACCCCATCGGCATCAACGGCTTTAACCGCTGAGAGCTCCCGCAGCACATAGGTAGGTACATCCTCATTGTAGGGATCGATATCCTGCATATAGCGGGGCAGGATCTGATAGCCCTGAAAGTAAGGCGCAGCATTGTCGAATTGCCCTCCTATGCCGATGAGGTCGAAGGTACCCTCCGGAGGTTGCAAGCCGGAAATATCGGTGGCACCGGCGATGCGCAGGACGAAGATATCAGTGCCGTTGGTCACCTCCACGTTGAAGCTACCGCCGCTTTGCCACTGACCCGGATCCACCAGGCTGACATCTTCCAGGGTGACCAGGCTGGACTCGGTACTTTCGTCCAGGGCCATAACTACGCGGGGCACAGCCAGGGGATTGCCACTGCTGATCTGTTGCAGGCTGTCGGGATTGATTTGCGTAAGCCCGTTGAAGAATCCAATCGTGCCGAACAGGTGCAGGCTGTCGCCTTCCGTTACGGTATAACCGAAATCCTCGTCGGCACTGAATACGCCGATACCCCGATTGTCGGAATTGATGAGACTGAACTGCAGGCCGTTGCCCGGGCGGAGGTTGATGCCGTGTACGATACCCCGGAGTTCGCAGCTTACCCCCAGGGAGTCGGGAAACCCATCGGCGTCCACGCTGGTGACGACGGGTATGGGATACACCGGCAATTCCTGGCTGACGATGGTGAGGGTGAAGGTGTCGATAGAGCCGATGCTGCAGCCGAAAACCGAATCCAGGCTGAGGACAACCGTTTCGGCCGATTCAGGCTCCATGTCGTCCAGGATCTCGATCTCGATATTTTGGGTGGTCATGCCGCCGGGTGAAAAGAAGAGCGTATCCACATCCAGGGGCGTGTAATCCATCCCTGGCGTTGCGCTGCCGGCACCGGTATCGAAAACGCGTACGACGCAAGTGTCGGACTGATTGAGGGTAACCGGGGCGGGTACCAGAACATCGGCTTCGTTCACCGTTTGATCCGGGATACCGAAAGCCACCTGGGTTTGGGCCGTTCCGGTCGTCGGGGTCAATTCGATATCGTCCAGCCCCAGTTCATCGCGGGAGCCGCCCCCGGAAACGTCGTCACTGGTCCACCGCAGGAAAAAGAAGGCTCCGGGCGCCCAGGCCAGGCCGGTGAGCTCGGTGGAGCGGTCGGTTTGGACCAGGCTGCCATCGGCAGAACCGGGGCTGGTGTAATCGAGGTCCGACAGCTCGATAAAGGTATTTCCATCGGTTGAATAAGAAAAATTCAGGCTGTTGGCCCGGTCGTTGTCGTTCAGCACCCAGATGGTGTAGGCCACCTGCAGGGTCGAGATGTTGCCTCCGGTATTATTTTGAAGGCGAAGGGTGATCGCTCCCGGTGTGAAATCGCTGCCCGTGGGTTGGATCCAAAGCGCCGGGCTGGAAGGCAGACTTCCGGGCTCATTAAAAGCGTACAATCCGCCGCTGGTCACGCCGCCGGTGGTGGGGCCTTTGGCAAAATCGCCGGTAGTAAAGGTGTCGCCGAAATCCGAATCCCCATCGCTAAAGCCCGAAAAGGCCCAGGCATCCGAATCGAGCTGACCGGGGTTGGGCGATGGGGCAATTCCGCTGCCGTCGTAATCGTCAAAAGAAAGGGACACGGAAACGCCGGAGCCCGGAAGGCCGACCTGGGCCATGAATTGGCTTCCGAGGAAGAGAAAGGTGCATAGTAGAAGACCTCTTTTCATTGGAACAGTCAGGTTTAGGTTAAGAGTGATCGGTTGTGCATCAGAGGTGATTCGCGACTTCTTTTGGTAAACCTTAATTTACGAGATTTCACAGGGTATGGCATTTTTTCCGCAGAACTTAAACTTGGCTTAACCTACCCGAACCCAAGGCCCGGGAAAGAAAGGGACTACGCGCATTGTTTTACCTTTACCCTCAGCAGCAGAAAAGCAAGCCATGCATACGACCCGCATCTATCACGACACCTGTCCGATTTGCGGCAGTGGAGAGATCGCCTACGTACTCACCGCGAAGGACCACACAGTCAGTGGTGAGGAGTTTGAGATTTGGGAATGCGCACACTGTTCTTCCCGCTTCACTCAGAGTATTCCCGAAGAAAAGGCGATCGGATCGTATTACGAATCGGAAGAGTACATCTCGCATTCGAACACGAGCGAGGGGCTTATCAATACTCTCTATCAACAGGTACGGAATTACACCCTCGTGCAAAAGCGAAAACTGATCGAACGGCTGAGCGGCCGGAACGGTGGGCACTTGCTTGACATCGGCTGCGGGACCGGCGAATTCCTTTACGAAATGAAGCAACACGGCTGGGTAGTAAAAGGGCTGGAACCCTCCCCCACGGCCCGGGCATTCGCCCGCCAGACCTATGACTTGCAGGTGGATGAGCCCGACCGGCTGTACGAGACACCTGCGAAATCGGCAGATGTGATCACCATGTGGCATGTATTGGAGCACGTTCACCGCCTGAGCGATACCCTGGACCAGATACGCGAGGTACTAAGCCCCGATGGCTTGCTGCTCATCGCGGTACCCAATTTCACCTCCTCCGATGCCGATCACTATCAGGAACACTGGGCCGCTTACGACGTACCCCGGCATCTGTATCACTTCTCACCTCGAGGAATGGAAATCTTACTGGCGCATCATCAGTTTGCCGTGAAGGCCCATCGCCCCATGCCGTTCGATGCATTTTACGTGTCTATGCTCAGCGAACAGTATGCGCACGGCCACAATCGCCTGCCTTCGGCCTTCCTTACCGGGCTTCGATCGTGGTGGCGCGCAGGCCGGGATGTGCAGTTGGGCAGTTCGGTGCTTTACGTCGTAAAAAAAGGCCAAATGGGATAAACCATTTCGGCACGTTTCGCTTATACTACTATCCTTTCTCTCCTGCCTTAAACTGCTTAGAAGCTCTCGGCTTCAATGACCTTTTATTTTTTATAATCTACATTATGCAAATATTATTCTAAATACAAAAAAACATCTAATAAAAATAAAACGTCTGATTTACCCCGGTTTAACATCGCCCGTCTACCTTCGACTCAGCGTAGAAATTTTCCTTACCAAAACCCACTGTTTATGAAACTCGCAACTCTGCTTGGGAGGCTTTCGGTGTTATTTATTCCGTTAGCCTTTACCAACCTTTCCTTCAGTCAGGTTACGACCTCGTCGATGACAGGTACAGTCAAAGATGCCCAGGGCGAACCCCTCATCGGAGCTACCGTTCAGGCCATACACGAACCATCGGGTACCACCTACGGAACGGCTACCAATCTGGAAGGCCGATACACCTTACCCGGTATGCGGAGTGGTGGCCCTTATTCAGTCAAAATCAGCTACACCGGATACCAAGAAGAGTTAATCAAAGGCATTGATCTGCAACTCGGGTCTACGGCAAGTATTGACATAGAGTTGGTGGAAGGGGTTGAGCTTCAGGCTGTAGAGGTGATCAGCATTCGCAACGATGCATTCAGCAGTCAACGGAAAGGCACAGCTACCAACATTTCAGAAAGTACCATAAACACTTTGCCCACCCTCGACCGGGATTTCACGGGCTTTATCCGCCTGGCCCCACAGGCATCTACCTCTTCTTTCGGTACATCCTTCGGAGGACAGGACAACCGCTTGAATAACATTACTATTGACGGTTCTATCCTGAACAGCAGCTTTGGACTCTCGGGCACTCCCGGAGGGCGTACCGGCACTGCGGCAATCAGTTTGGATGCTATTGAAGAAGTACAGATCAATATGGCACCGTATGATGTTCGCCAATCCGGTTTTGTAGGTGCTGGCGTCAATGCGGTGACTCGAAGCGGAACAAACGAATTCCAAGGATCAGCCTTTTTCAATTTCCGGAATCAAAGACTCTTAGGAGAAGATGCCGGAGATAATAAGGTGAGCTCGGATAATTTTCAAAACATTCAAACCGGCTTTCGCCTGGGTGGTCCGCTCATAAAAGATAAGTTATTCTTCTTTTCTAATGTAGAGATTGAAAAGTTTAGTGAACCCGCCCTTTGGACAGCCAATGAAGGTGGAGAACCTATAGAAGGTACCAAGACCCGGGTATTGCGGAGCGATCTGGAGTCGGTTTCCAACGCCCTCGCAGATGCCTACGGGTACAATACCGGGCCATTTCAAGGCTATAATCTGGACTTAAATGCCATCAAGTTTTTGGTCAAACTCGACTACAACGTAAACGACCAGCACAAGTTGAGCTTGCGCTACAACCGACTGGATTCGGAGGTGGATCGGTACATCAGCAATAGTCGCTCGCTTGGTTTCGGCAACCGGCGAACGAGACCAGACGCTCTGAGCTATCAAAACTCCAACTACGTTCAAAACGAGCGGATCCATTCTATCGTAGGAGAGTGGAATGCTTTGTTCGGCAATAACATGTCTAACCAATTGATTGCCGGCTACACCTATCAGAACGAAGACCGGGGCCAGGCCAACCCTTTCCCGCTGATTGAAATGCAGCAGGATGGCCTTACGTACATCTCCACGGGTACCGATCCCTTTACCCCCTCAAATTCGTTGAATTACCACACCTATCAGATTCAGAACAACCTTTCTATTTACAGGGGTGACCACAGCATTACTGCGGGGGTAAGCCTTGAGCATTTTCGGTTTGAAAACCTCTTCTTTCCGGGCTCTTTCGGGGTCTTTGTCTATAACTCGGTGGAGGATTTCCTGACCGATATTCAAGGCGATCTCGCCGATCCGAACCGGGAAACCTCGGATGTTGAACTTCGCCGCTTCCAATTCAGGTATTCCGCCTTGCCGGGGGGAGCATTGCCCGTAGCCCAGACCCGCGTCTGGTATCCCGGTATCTATGGTCAGGATGAATGGCGGGTAAGCGATAAATTCGATCTGACCTTTGGCTTGCGCCTGGACATGCCGGTATTTGAAAACACCGCATTGGAGAACCCGGTTGTGTCTAACCAGACCTACGAACTCGAAGGGGATCCCATCCAAATCAACACCTCAGAACTGCCCAAGACGAGTGTGCTTTTTTCTCCGCGGTTCGGCTTCAATTACAAGCCTCTCCAACGAGTACAATTTCGAGGCGGCACCGGATTATTTACCGGGCGCCCGGCATTTGTGTGGATTTCCAACCAGGTCAGCAACAACGGGGTTCTTACGGGTTTCGAAGAGATCAACAATACGAATACCCGCCCATTTACCACGGATCCAATTCGATTTATTGAAAATCCGGAGGGCCAGATTCCTTCCAGCTTCCAAATTGATATTTCGGAGAGAAATCTGCGATTTCCTCAAACCTGGCGTTCCAACCTGGCAGTGGATGTCGGTTTATTTTGGGGCATCGTAGGTACCCTTGAGTTCATCTACAATCGAGATGTAAACAACTTGAGGTTATACAATATCAACCAGGCCCAACCCAGTGGCGGAAACCTCACCAATGCAGGCGGAGACGACCGTCCGCTTTTTGCTGAGGAAGACCTGCGCATCAACGAAAACACAACTTCCGCCCTCTACTTATCTTCGAATGGGGAGGCCCGGGCTTACAACCTCACGGCACAATTGGAAAAGCCTTTTGACAATGGGCTGTTCTTTCGCCTGGCCTACAATTACGGCAATTCCCAGAACCTTCTGGATTTGGGCTCTACCACCGGTTCCTGGTTCGGCGTAAACTCCGTCCGTGGCAACAACGACCTTGCGCTTACCTTTTCTCAGTTCGATCAGCGCCATCGCATCATCGGGGCGGTTACCTACCGCTTAGAATATGGCGGATTCGGAGCCTCCCAGATCGGTTTATTCTTGGAAGCTGCGAATCAGGGACGTTTTGATTACGTGATCAACGGAGATATCAACGGCGATAACATCAACGACAACGATCTGCTATTTGTGCCCAACAATGCCAACGACCTGCAATTTCAGGATATAACCGACAGGGACGGCAATGTTCTGTTCACCGCCCAGGAGCAGGCCAATGCCTTCGAGACCTACATTAGCCAGGACGAGTATTTGAGTGAGCGCCGCGGTCAGTACGTCGAGCGCAATGGAGCCCTCCTTCCTTGGAATACAAGACTCGACCTTTCCTTCATGCAGGAGTTTTTCGTAGAAACCAAACGCAGTCGGAACACGATTCAACTCCGCCTGGATATTATCAACTTTACGAATCTGTTGAACAAAGAATGGGGTGTTGGCGACCGGGTCAACCAAACCCGTCCCCTCCGTTTCCGTGGATTTGAAAATGGAAGCCCCGTTTACCAGTGGGCAACTTTTGGAAATGATCTACTTCGGGAAACCTTCTCCAAAACCGCCACACTGAACGATGTCTGGCAAATGCAAGTAGGCGTGCGCTACATCTTCAACTAGGCACCCGCCACACACCAAAGCGGAAGGCCCATTCTCTCCGGGAGTGGGCCTTTCTTTTTTCTAAATTTGGGCGATATGAAATACGCCGCTTCGATCGCTCTGTTTCTGTGGTTGCTCTGCTCCTGCAGCAGCCTGCACCGCATCCAAATTCCCAAGGGTGAACTTCCGGAATTTTTCGACTACAGCCAGACCCCATTGCCTCTGGTCAGCGCTCACCGGGGCGGCCGCTTCCTTGACGGCTTTCCCGAGAATTGCCGGGCCACCTTCCGGGAAGTTCTGCAGCACAATCCCGCATTGATCGAATGCGATGTGAACCGGAGTCGCGACAGCGTGCTGCTGCTGCTGCACGACAACACCCTGGAGCGCACAACCACCGGCCGCGGCCCCGTGAACGCCCAATCCTGGAAATCGCTGAAAAAGCTTCGTCTTTTGGACGACCGCCGGGTAGAGACCAAATACCGTATACCCAGACTGAAAAAAGTGCTGAAGTGGGCCCGGAAAAAGACCGTGCTCACCCTGGACGTCAAGGGAGAGGTGCCTCTGGAAGAGGTCGTCCGGCTCATCGAACGCACCCATACCGAGGAATACGCCGTCGTAATCGTGTACGCCCTGGACGAAGCTCTGCTCGTACACCGCCTCAATCCCCGGATCGCGATCTCGGCAGGCATCACCTCGATCGAGGATCTGAACGCCTACCTGCAAGCCGGCATTCCGGCCCGGAATCTCCTTGCCTTTACCGGCATGGGGCCGATGCGACCTGAACTTTACGAACGCCTCAAGTCCCTGGGCATTCCGGTTTTATACGGCTCTTTTCAGACGGCCGACACCTTGCGAAATAAGGAGGCCCGAACCCAGCTATACCGCACCTACCTGCAGCAAGGGATACACATCCTGGCCACAGACAGACCCATTGAGGCTGGGCAACTGCTCATCCCCTTGCAACGATCCATGACCGAAAAGCAGAAGTATCTGCGCTGGCCCTAATGGGAGGCAACTAAGCTTCCCGACGAGGCAGAAAGAGTTCGGCCAGCATGCAACGCAGGCTGCCGCCGCCCAGCCGTTCAATGGTGGGAATGGCCATGGGCAGGAGGTTGCCATGCCGCTCGAGCGCAGCCTGTTCCGATGGCCCCAGCGAGTTGCGGGCAGCCTCGGAAAGCAGGATGTAGCGCATGCCCTTGTCATTCCTGACCTGAAGCATATTTCCGGCAAAGGCATACAACTGCTGCATGCTCAGCTCAACAATGGCATGCCCGGTTTCCATCAGTCGGTGAGCCACCCATTTTCGTTCCCCCGGCTGCATGGCCTCGAAACAGCAGGCACCGAAGGTTTCTCCCACGGTCATGATCACATTGGTATGGTAGATCGAGCGCCCCTCCACATCCAGGGCCTGAAAGAAAATCGGATCGAAACCCATTCGCTTGCAAAAATAGCGGACGAGTTGTTCGCTGGTGCGTGGGCTGAGGCAGGCGTAGGCCAGCCGGTGCACCCGGTCCAGGACCAGGCTCCCGGTACCTTCCAGAAACAGGTTTTCCCGCTCGTAGGCAGAAAGGTCCAGCGTGTCGGTTACGAGGAAGGACCGCTTGAGCCCGTCTATGATGTCGGACCGGCGCTCCGCTCGCCGGCTTGGGGCTTGCATCGGATAGATCACCAGAGTGCCGTCCTGATGCGTACTGATCCAGTTGTTGGGGAATACGGCATCCGTCTTGCGGGGCTCGGAAGTGTCCGCTACGACCTCCACCCGGATGCCGTGGCGCTGCAGGGTTTCTACTACGCGTTCGAATTCGGCCAAAGCCGCATTCTGGCCTTCTCCGGCCTCTGCCGGGCGTTGAAAGGGATTGCTGGGGGCTGTTTCGGGATTGTACCCGAAGGCGGCCGGCCGGACCATGAGCACGGTATCGGTAATGTGCTGGGGCTCCATAATTGATTTCTTCTTTCGAGCGTTGTAATTTATTGCTACATTCCAAAAATATGAAGCTCATTTCATCCTCCCTGATTTCCATCGTTTTTCTGCTCTTGGCCTGTTATCCGCTGGGGGCGCAAGTGATCAGCTCAGATATTGACCTGGCAGATACCGCTCAGGTGCACGTTTTGGAAACGCAGTCCGGCGATGTGCTCATAGGCCGGTTGCTGGAAGTCCGCAACTTGCTGGTTCGCTTCCGCTTACAGGCCGGCGGGAATGTCGTTGAATTGAAACTCAGTGAGGTAACTTCCATTCAGGTCAAAGGAGCCCGGCAGAAGCGGAGGAAGAGCGACGGCCCGGGATTGGCCCTCTACAATCTCGGGCTCAACCCCACCGCCCTGAGCCTGCCGGCAAAGGAGGCCGAATACACCAATGTGGGGCTTTTGTATAACGTGGCGGAGTTGGGAATAACCGACGGATTCAGCTATACCGGTGGTGTCTTTATTCCTTTTATTGTGATCAACCGGCTCAAAGTAAGCATCCCGCTGCAAGAGACCGTCCACTTGGGATTAAACGGTTCGCTCTTTCTCAACTTTATCAACCTGGAAAACAGCGTGACCAACTTTCAGGCTACACTTACCATAGGCCGGCCAAGCGGTTACTTCAACCTTTCGGCGGGCTATGGCTTCCTCTTTGATGATCCCAGCACCCAAAACGGCTTCTTCACCACCGTAGGCGGCGCGATTCCCCTTTCCGAATCCTGGGCGCTCCTGGCCGATGTGTTCGTACTGATCCAATCGCCGCCCGAGATACTGCCCACGCTGCTTGCGAGCTACACTTTCCGGAAAAATCGCCTGGATTTCGGTTTCTTAATTCTTCCCGGCCTGGAAACGACCATTCCCCTCATACCCTACCTCTCCTACGTGCGCCGGTTTTAAGCCCAGCTCCCTTTCCGTATGTTTGTCAAACACAAATCCCGGCCAACCTATGGGCAAGAAGAACAAGAAGAAACGAGACGGAATCGTATTTTCTACCGATCCGGATTTCGAATACGCCTACCGGGAGGAGGCGGAGCACGAAGCCCTTCCACCCAATCAGCAACGTCTGCGGGTGCTGTTGGACCGCAAGCAACGAAAAGGCAAGGAAGTCACGCTGGTGCACGGGTACGTAGGCCCGGAAGATGAGCTCAAGGCTCTTGGGAAGCTTCTCAAAAGCCAATGTGGCGTGGGCGGATCGGTGAAGGAGGGGCAGATCCTTCTGCAGGGCGACCACCGCGATAAGGTGGTGACCATTCTGAAAAAGGAAGGTTATACCGACACGAAGCGCTCCGGCGGCTAACTGCGTTTGGAAGCCTTCCAGGCTTTGACCAGCATCAAGACCCGGTTGTAGTTTTTCATACCCTCCGAGATGCCCTGCGATTTCAAGTACGCATTGTAGGCGGCATTGCGAACCTGAGGAAAAAAGTCGGGGTACCGGGCATTGTTTCGATTGATCGCATCCAGGTCCTGGATCAGCCCAGCGGGCAGAGATTCCCGAAACGCCTGATACGTTTCAGGCTGATAGCGTTTGTAATTTACGGCCAAGGTGCGCCAGTAGGTCAATTGTCCGGCATATTGAATAAAGGGATCCTTGGCATTGCGGCAGCTGACGTAGGCCAGAAAATTGCAGGTCCCCTCGTCGCCAAAACCCATACCGTGTCCCATTTCGTGAGCCATCACGTAGGGAATTTGCAAGGGGTGAAGGCCGGCGTCCAAATGGCCTTCTCCGGTAAACGGAAAATAAAGCCCCGACGACCCGAAGCGGAGCATAATGCCTTTGGGGTATACCTGCTTGCCACGCACCCGGCCGGGTGCCGGGTAGTCGTGTTCGGTAAGCCAGTGGTAGAGACTTCGGCGAAGCTTGACTTCCAACTCGGCAGGCATCATCTTTTGCCCCTTTACCGAATCTTCCGGTTCGAGGTAGAGGCCTTCTCGAAGCCGGAGCAACTCGATGGTCTCCTCCTGCAGGCTGGTCCAGAGTTCCTCTTCGGTGAGAGGCTCCAGCGGGTGCAACTCCAACTGGCTTTCCAGGGGTTCGCGCTGGTAATTCCAACCCCATAAAAAGTAGAACAAAAAAAGGGCGCCGCCCAAAAAGCCCGAAAGGCCTATCAGCCCGTCCAGGGCCTTGCTCTCCCAGCTTCCGCTGCGACTTAAACCCCGGTATACGTTCCAAACCAGCCAACCGAACAGCATGGGAATAAAGAGGTAGAGCAAGGGGATGGGCAGCCAACCCAAAAGATAATCGATGAAAGATCGGATGAGGGGAAAAATGCGCCGGCTGTAGAACTGTTCTATCAAATCGGGCCGAGAGGCGCCCAAGGCCTGTATCCCCAGGGCTGTGAGGCCGAGCGTGAGCCAGATCAAATTGCGGCGGCGATAGGTGGAGATGGGCAAAGACATAGATTTAAACTAACAATTCAACAGCGCGTAAACCCTTCCTGAAAGCTGGCCCGGGTAAAAACAGGCGTTTGAAATGTAGCCCTGCGGACAAGCCTTTTCCAGGAAAACCGTACTTTTGAAACTCTTAACCCAAGCCGGGTGTTTAGTGCCCGTAAATAATTGTAAAACAAGGCAAACTCCAATTACCATGGCCGTTGAACTTACCGATGCAAACTTCGAAGAGAAGGTAATAAATAACCAAGGTGTTACCGTCATCGACTTTTGGGCAGAATGGTGCGGACCGTGTAAAATGATCAGCCCCATCATCGAAGAACTGTCTAAAGAATACGAAGGCAAAGCCACCGTAGGCAAGGTGGATGTGGACAACAATCACGAAGTGTCCATGAAATTCAACATCCGTAGTATTCCCACCATTTTGATCCTCAAAAATGGAGAAGTGGTGGACCGCCACGTGGGTACGACGACCAAGCAAGTGCTGGCCGATAAAATCGAAGCCCACCTGGGAGCCTGAGGGGTTTCCACTCGCACACGAGATCAACTCCTCGTTTCGTTAGCGGAGCGAGGAGTTTTTGTATTCACCGAGCGCTGCCGGCCGGTAGCTCCAAACTGAACAGATGGACATTTTTGCCCAACAAGAGGTACGCGAGCTCAAAAACCTGGATCTGCTGGCCCGGCAGGTGGTAGAGGGTTTTATCATAGGGCTTCACAAAAGTCCTTTTCACGGGTTTTCCGTCGAATTTGCAGAACATCGCCTGTACAATCCCGGCGAATCCACCCGCAATATCGATTGGAAGGTGTATGCCCGCACCGACAAACTATTCAGTAAGCGGTTTGAAGAGGAAACCAATCTCAGGTGCCAGATCGTGCTGGACGCCTCCTCGTCCATGTACTTTCCGGAAGTGAACCTCAAGGCCAAACAGTACATCAACAAGCTTCGCTTTTCGGCCCTGGCCGCAGCCGCTCTGATGAACCTGCTACAGCGCCAGCGCGATGCGTTCGGGCTCAGCCTGTTCGACGAAGGCGTGCGCGAACACACCCGGGCCAAGTCCAGCACCTCCCACTACCGTCTGCTGCTCACCTACCTGGACGAGCTCATCCGGAATCCGGAACGGGAGCGCAAAACCGCTACCGCAGAAGCGCTGCACCAAATTGCCGACAGCATTCACAAACGGTCGCTGGTCATTATTTTCAGCGATATGTTTGATCAGAATGAAAATGCCGAGGCACTCTTTTCCGCCCTCCAGCACCTCAAGCACAACAAACACGAGGTGATCCTTTTCCACGTGGTGGACAAATCGCTGGAGATCGACTTCGAATTTTCCAACCGCCCCTATCTTTTCGTGGATATGGAAACCGGGGAAAAGGTGCGCCTGCAGGCCAGCCAGGTCAAGGAATACTACCAAAAGCAAATGGCCGACTACCTGAGTCAGCTCAGGCTCAAATGCCTGCAATACCGCATCGACTTTGTGGAGGCCGATATCCGGCAAGGTTTCAACCAGGTATTGCAGTCCTATCTCGTCAAACGCAGCCGCATGGCCACCTAAATCCGTATCTTCGGATAAAACGCAGCACCTCAATCATTATGAATCAGCACTCAAAGACCCTTCAGCGCTATCCGGAAGAAGGTATGATCGCCGGCGTGTGTTCCGGCATCGCCCGTTACTTCAATTGGGATCCGACCTGGACCCGCCTGGGCTATGTCATCCTTAGTTTCTTCAGTGCAGCTTTTCCGGGCATACTCGTATACCTCATTTTGTGGCTGGTTGTGCCAAAGGCACAGTAACGCGTTTGCGCTCGCTCGGAACTGACTGCAGGCAACCTATTTTCCTTGCTAAAAACTGGGCTTATGATCAACCTCGCCGAAGAGCGAACGGGGCCGCCAGACAATCTGGACAAAGATGATATAAAGGATCGCACGGACGAGCTGGTCGACCGTTTGGGCGAATTGCAGCGCGTACTTTTTGCCCAGGGCGAGTACGCCCTGCTGGTGATCTTCCAGGGCATGGATGCCAGCGGGAAGGATGGGGCTGTTGACAAGGTGTTCAAGGAATGCCACCCCAACGGGCTGCAGGTATTCTCCTTTAAAAAGCCTACCGAGGAGGAGTTCGCGCACGATTTTCTCTGGCGGGCGCACAAAAAGACGCCGCCCAAAGGCATGATCCACATCTGGAACCGCTCTCACTATGAAGACGTGCTCATCCAGCGCGTACACGGCTGGATTGATGACAAGCGGGTCGATCGGCGCTTCGATGCCATCAACGCCTTCGAAGAGCTGCTGGCCTTTGACAACAACACCCTGGTTTGCAAGTTTTTTCTGCACATCTCCTATGAGCAGCAGGAGGAAGAGTTGATGCAGCGCATTGACGAGGATGACAAACACTGGAAACACAATGACGGCGACTGGAAGGAACGGGAGCATTGGGCCGAGTACATGCAGTGCTATGAAGACGTGCTCAACCGCTCGGCTATACCCTGGATCATTACTCCGGTCGACAAACGCTGGTATCGCGACTACATCGTGGCCAAGCACCTCGTGGACCGGCTGGAAGCCCTGCCGCTCGAATATCCCCCGCTGAAAGATTATTTGTATGCCCCAAAAAGTAAGAATTGACAAGTGGTTGTGGAGTGTGCGTATTTTCAAAAGCCGCACGCTGGCTACCGAAGCCTGCAAAGCCGGAAAGGTAAAAATTGCCAATCAACCGGTCAAACCTTCTTATTCCCTGGACCTGGACGAAATTGTGGGCGTTCGCAAGAACGGCTTCGACCTGGTGTTTCAGGTCAAAAAGCTCATTCAGAAACGCGTGGGTGCCCCCCTGGCGCAGGAATGCTATGTAGATCTGACCCCGGACGAAGAACTCAACAAGTACCGCGATTGGTTCGTGGGCAAAGCTTCAGTTGAGCGAAGAGAGCGTGGCTCCGGCCGCCCCACCAAGAAAGAGCGCCGGGAAATCGAGCAGTTCAAGGACGAATTCTTCGGCTATGATGAATTTGACGAATAAAAAGCCGGGCGAGGACAGGGTTTCTATTGCGTCTTCAACACGGCGTCCAGAGCGGCCTCTGGCCGAATGAGCTTTCCGGTCAGCTCAGTGTTCTTCGTTTCCTGGCCCGTTCGGTTCAATATCTGGTATACCTCGCGCGTGTTGAGGTCGGGCTGCTGACTTTTCAGGAGGCCCACCAGGCCCGAAACATAGGGGGTTGCCATGCTCGTGCCGTTGTAGGTAGCGTATTTATTGCCCGGTATAGTGGAATAGATGTTCACGCCCGGAGCAGCTATGCCCATACGGAGGTCGGAGACGTAATTTGAAAATTCGGCTTTCTGCAAATATTCGTCCAAAGCGCTGACGCAGATCACACCGGGTACGCCGGCCGGCGCATAATCCTTGGCATTCCGGTTGGCGTTGCCCGCAGCTACGACCACTATGGCTCCCGCCTTGTTGGCGTATTTGACGGCCTTGGCATAGGCGCGTTGTTTGGACTGATTGGAACGCCCCCCAAGCGACATGGAGATCACATCCACCCCGGCATCGGCAGCTTCCAGCATGCCTGCAATAATGGATTGCTGGGTACCCATCCCCATATTATTCAACACCTTAATGCTGGTGACCTGCACCAGGCCGTTATCAGGGGCGAAAGAGGCAATGCCCAGGCCGTTATTGCTCACAGCAGCTGCTATACCTGCGCAGTGCGTGCCGTGTCCCCGGCCGTCCTTGTCGTGCTTGGTTTTCAGGCTTTTGAAGTTGGCTTTCAGGTCTTCGTGCCCGGCATCTACTCCGGTATCGAGTATGGCTACCAGGGCCTTTTTCCGGGCTTTGAGCTTTTCGGTCCGTATCCGTTGATGAAGAGCCTGTACATCCATGGCCTCAAAGCCCCAGAGCTGCTCCAGGCCCGGATCGTTTACCAGATAATTCCCTTTTTGGGTTCGGGCCGGGGCACCCGGCATGGGATCGACTTGTACGAGTTCGTTCCCTTCCACCCAGCTGACACCCGGGTTGCGCTTCAATGCCCGGCTAACGGTTGCCAATTGGTCGAATCGGGAATCGGGTATATCCACCAGGTAATAATTATCCAATTGGGTGAAATCCGCCTTTTCGGGGAAAAAGGCCCGGCGAACCGTCAACCCGTATGTTTCGACTAACGAAGTGAGGGCTTTTGCCGAAACCCCCTCCTCCAACTCCACCAGCAGCTCCCCCTGAGGGTCCAGCCGGATCTCGCCGGATATCTGCTGCCCTGGCTTTTGGGGGTCGTTTCGATAGAAGAAAAACAGAGCGATCAGGATGGCGATGGTCACCGGCCAGAAAAGTCGCTTTTTATTGGAAAGCCATTGCCAGAGCAAGCCGGCCCCGGCCAGTACCAGCAGATCCCGGCTGAGCAGTCCCAGGTTTTGAACCAAGGTCAGGTCCTGCTCCAGGAGTCCGATCAGGTAAAACACGAATTGCAGGCCAAGTAGCAGTGGGGCCCAGCTTGCAGACCTGCTGGTGCGCCAAAAGAACCAGGCTGCCAGGGTGAGCGCCATACTGAGAAATGCGAGAAGGGATAAAGACATACCCAAAAAGTTTGATGTAAAAGATAAGGAAAAAGGCCGATGAGGTCAGGTGTTTTTTAGATGAAAGCCGTCTCTGCCCGGTCAAAATGCCGAGCTTTGTGATGCGCATTCAACTCCGATCCCTTTTGAAGGGTTTGAGTGATCGGGGTCACGATCAAAACAAGCCCACAATGCTTATTTTTGCCCTGCTGAGCAGCAAGGCGTAAATCTGCTGCAAGAGAGGGCTTCAATTGCGAACCCTTTTTAGTTCATTAAACAACGAAACGCCATGCAAAATTCACCGGAAACGGTTAAATGTGTCATTATCGGCTCGGGTCCGGCGGGCTACACGGCCGCTGTCTATGCAGCAAGGGCCAATCTGGACCCCGTATTGTATACGGGTAAGGAGCCCGGTGGCCAGCTCATGATCACCACGGACGTGGAAAACTACCCCGGCTATCCCGACGGGATCATGGGGCCTCAGATGATGGAGGACTTTCGAAAGCAAGCTGAGCGGTTCGGCACAGATGTGCGCTATGAATTGATCGACAAGGTGGAGTTGAATGGATCCGTACACAGGTTGTGGACGGAAAGCGGGCACGAAGTGCATGCGCACAGTGTCATCATATCTACCGGAGCCAGCGCCAAATGGCTTGGCCTGGAGTCCGAAAAACGGCTGGCCAACAAGGGCGTTTCGGCCTGTGCGGTGTGCGACGGCTTCTTTTTTCGCGGCCAGGAAGTAGCGATCGTAGGGGGTGGCGATACGGCAGCTGAAGAGGCCCTGTATCTCTCGAAACTCTGCCCCAAGGTGCATCTGCTGGTTCGCCGGGATGCCATGCGCGCTTCCAAGATCATGCAGGAGCGGGTGATGAATACCGAAAACATCATTATTCACTGGAATACAGAGACCCAGGAGATCCTCGGCGAGGATCAGGTGAGCGGTGTGCGGGTGATCAACAACCAAACACAGGAGGTGACGGAGATCCCCGTCAAAGGCTTTTTTGTGGCTATTGGTCACAAACCCAATACCGATATTTTCGCGGATTTTTTGAACATGGACGAAACCGGCTACATCCTCACCCAGGGCAAAACCTCCAAAACGAATGTGGAAGGTGTCTTCGCCAGCGGGGATGCCCAGGACAACGTGTACAGACAGGCCGTAACCGCTGCCGGGACCGGCTGTATGGCGGCCCTGGATGCCGAGCGTTACCTGACCGAAAAAGGCGTGATCTAGCCGCCCTCAGGTGAAGCCCGGGGGCGCGAAAGAAGCACATGCCGTGAAAATGGTTACTTTTGACTTACGTCCTTTAAAAACGAATGTGTTTTCATGGCAAATGCTACCGTATCCACCCGTTTTCGCGCCGGGGTATTGCATGGCGAAGAAGTGAGTGAACTGTTCTCCTATGCCCAGGCGGAATCCTTCGCCCTTCCCGCCGTCAACGTCATAGGCACCCACTCGATCAATGCCGTACTGGAGACTGCCCGGGAGGTCAATAGCCCGGTGATCATCCAGCTCTCAAATGGCGGCGCTGCTTTTGTGGCCGGCAAGGGCCTTTCCAATGAGGGCCAGCAAGCCGCCATTCTGGGTGGCATTTCCGGCGCTACACACGTCCACGCCCTGGCCAAGGCTTACGGGGTGCCGGTCGTCCTGCACACCGACCACTGCGCCAAAAAACTGCTGCCCTGGGTTGAGGGCCTGCTGACGGCGGGTGAGCGTTTCTTTGAAGAACGGGGCTATCCTCTTTTCAGCTCCCACATGCTCGATCTGTCGGAAGAGCCCCTGGAAGAAAACGTGCAGACTTGTGCGGCATTCCTCGAACGGATGGACAAACTGGGCATGACCCTGGAAATGGAACTGGGCGTCACCGGCGGCGAAGAAGACGGAGTGGACAATACCGATATCGACAACGCGCGCCTGTATACGCAGCCTGAAGAAGTGGCCTATGCCTACGAAAAACTCACTGCTGTGAGCTCCCGCTTTACGGTGGCCGCTGCGTTTGGCAACGTGCACGGCGTTTACAAGCCCGGGAATGTCGAACTCAAGCCCTCCATCCTGGATAATACCCAGAAGTACATTCAGGAAAAATTCAACACCGCCCCCAAACCCGTTCATTTTGTTTTTCACGGAGGCTCCGGCTCTTCTATGGAGGAGATCCGGGAGGCCATCAGCTACGGAGCGATCAAAATGAATATCGATACCGACCTCCAGTGGGCATTCTGGGACGGGGTGCGCCAATTCTACCAAAAGCACGAAGCTTACCTTCAGGGGCAGATCGGAAACCCGTATGGCGAGGACCAACCCAACAAAAAGTACTACGACCCCCGAAAATGGCTTCGCGAAGGGGAAACGTCCTTTAAAAAACGCCTGACCAAAGCGTTTGAAGACCTGAATTGCATCGGCCGGAATGCGGGTTAGCGAATAACCACCGTGCCCAGTTCGGCGGCAAGGGCATTGCGAATGCCGACCAGCTTCTTCTGCAGGTGGAGATAGGTGATCAGTTCTCCTTTCGGATCTTCCGCACTCAGGCGCTCTATGCGATCCCTGTTCTCCCGACACATCTGTTCGGCCTTTTTCAACTTGAAGCGCAACACTGCGATCAGGGTATCCCGGGCATGATTCTGTTCCGGTTCTTTTTGCGTTTGCAGGTGAATGTCCCAGCGCTTTTCCCAATTCTCGCTGTAGGTATGGGGGCTCGAATGAGCCGATATGGCGAATTCGCGTACGGCCTCATCGGGATGTTGTAGAAAGAATTCCGCACTTAACGGAAGCTTTTTCTTCAGGCGGTCAAGGGTTTCCCGGGCGATCGTTCGGTAGAGGTCCACGTCAAACCAATCCAGGGTCTCCTCGATATTACTCAGGATGAATTCAGCTACCGTAGCGCCTTCCGGGTCGTAAGACAAATGGCCGAAACAAACCAGGAGCCGTGCAATATCCTTCTCCTGAAAACTGTGGGCTACGACCGCATCCTTAGGCAGGCCATCCGCAGGTTCGGCAGGCGCGGGGGCCTCTTCCGGGGCTTGGGCCTGTTTTTGGGCTTCGCTCTTTTTTCGCTTCTCTCCCAGCTTTCGCGCCACCTGCTTGTTGAGTTCCGTGAACAGCATTTGCTCATCGAAGCCCAGCAAGCGGGCGCATTCCTTGATGTATACCGACCGTTTTATCGGATCGGGAATGAGCGCGATGCTCGACATGACTTCCCTGACCAGCCCGGCCTTGCGCACCGGATCCTCTCCGGCCTGATCGAGCAGGATTTCCGTTTTAAAAAAAATGAAATCGCGAGCCTGGTCCTGGAGATAGGTCTCAAAGGCCTGGGCACCGGCGCTTTGCAGGTAGGAGTCGGGATCCTCCCCCTCCGGCAAGAGCACCACCTTCACGTTTAAATCTTGTTCAAGCGCAATATCCAGGCCGCGAAGAGCGGCCTGGATGCCGGCCTTATCCCCGTCGTAAAGGATCGTGAGGTTTGGGGTGAATCGCTTGATCAGGCGGGTTTGATCCACCGTAAAGCTGGTCCCGCTTGAGGCAACCACATTTTCGATACCCGATTGGTGGAGGGCGATAACATCTGTGTACCCTTCTACCAGAAAGCACAGGTCGGCTTTTCGAATGGCCGTGCGAGCATGCCAAAGACCATAGAGCACCTTGCTCTTGTGGTAGACCTCGTTTTCTTTGGAGTTGATGTACTTGGGGGCCTTGACATCTTTGCGAAGAATGCGACCGGCCAGAGCCGCTACTTTTCCCGAAAGGTTATGGATGGGGAAGAGCACCCGCTCCCGAAAAAAGTCATACCCTTTTTCCGTAGTGAGCCCGAGGGTTTTGAGCTGGTCCAGTTCGAAGCCCGCTTGCAGGGCTGCCTCGGTAAAAAGGCTACGGCCTTTGGGAGCAAAGCCCAGGCCGAAAGAACGGATCGTCTCCTCCCGAAACCCGCGCCCTTTGAAGTAATTCAGGGCAATGCTCCGACCCGGATCGGTCTCCCACAGTTGTCGGGCGTACCACTCCTGGGCAAACTGGTTGAGGATGTAAAAACTATCGCGTTGCTTCTGTTGCTCCCGGGCTTCGTCGCTGAGCTGGGTTTCCTCCAGTTCGATCTGGTACCGTTCGGCCAACCAGCGAATGGCTTCCGGAAAGCTGAGGCTCTCGTGTTCCATCAAAAAGTTGGCCGGATCACCCCCTTTGCCGCAACCGAAGCATTTGTAGATATTTCGCGAGGGAGAAACGTTGAAGGAAGGTGTTTTTTCCTGATGAAAAGGACAAAGTCCGATCAGGTTGGCACCCCGGCGTTTCAGGTTGACGAACTCGCCCACCACATCCTCGATCTTGGCGGCCTGCAGGACATCTTCTATGCTTCTTGGGGATATCACGATTCGATGAGAATTACCGGGCCATTACGAGTAAGATAAGACAATTCCGCACTTATTGCACGATGAAGAATTCAGCTGATTTGGGGCTGATTTGAACCGTAGCGACAAAAGCCGGCTGGCGGGTTACTTGTATGGGCACGGTGCGTTTGTTTTCGGTAAAGGGTGCATTTTTCAGATCGGCCGTCACTTCGAAATCTTCCGGCCCCAGGCTCTCGTATTGGCTGAGCCCCACCACCGAGGTCACCCAAACGCGCTGGGGGAAAATGCGCAGGCTGTCTTCGGTGGGCGAGTTGGCCACAGTGAGCGGAACGAAGAAGGACTTTTCCGTGAATTCTTCTACCGGAATGGTGACGCGCACGGCAGGAGGGTTGAGTTGAATGGTGGGGGGTGGCTTTTCCAACGGCAGGCGGACGGTCATGGAACTCTCCAGAGCATCCAGCACCAGCGAGTCGGTCGGCCAGATGGAATACGATTGCACCTGAGAGGCCGGCCCCGAAAGCCTGACCGAATCCGGTTCGGTTTTTAGCGGACCACTCAGGTGATACTGAGGACTGAACCGGAGCTGTTCGCGCAGCTGAATGGGCAGCAAGGTATCTTTGCGCAGCTCGGTTTGAAGTTCGATGCGGTCGTAGTTGAGCTCGGCAATGCTTATGTCGCGACTGTAAAGCTCTTTTTGGATAATGTCGCGGAGCTGCGCCCGATCCAGCACGAATCGGCGTCGGTCATCCAGTTCCACCTCCACCACCAACTCCTGTTGTAAAAAGAAGTCGGCCATGAGGTTCCAGCCCGTGCTCTGCAATTCGGCTTTTATATTCTGAGGCGGCAGCCGCACCAGGGCCAGGTGTTCGGGAACCCCCACCGAAAGGGTTACGGGTTTCTCCGTAACATAGCTTTTGGACATTTTCACCAGGAACCAGAAGACCAGGGCAATGCCTATGCATACGGCCAGTACGGCCCGGTCTTCAGGCACCCATCTACTGCTCTGCTTTTTCCTTTTCCTTGGCCCCATAAACGTTTTCCGTGGTCTCTTTGGAAATGGCGCTTCGGGTTACCCGAATGAAGACCTTATTGCCTACCTCCAGGGTAATGATGTCGTCCTCGATTTTGGCAATGCGCCCCAGCATACCGCTGGCCGTAGCCACTTCATCTCCTTTTTCGAGCGAATTCATGAATTTGTTCTGCTCCTTTTGGCGCTTGGCCTGAGGCCGGATCATGAACAACCAGAAGATCAGGATCATGGCCCCAAAAAAGATGAAGGTCATGGTCATGTCGCCGCCAGGCGCAGGTGCTGCCTGAAGCAGCCAATGCATATCCAGCATAATGTTCGGTTTTTCCGTTTCTAGTTTTCCGGTTTGCCCTTGGGCAGCACCACCCCATCCAGGTAAATGCGCGTCTGAGCCGGAACCGTATTTGCAGTAATGGTTATGGGTTTACTTTGTGAGGCCGTTTTATTTTGGGTGTCGAAGCGCACGTGAATGCTCCCGCTTTCGCCCGGTGCGATGGGACGCTCCGGCCATTGGGGCACGGTGCATCCACAGGTAGAGCGGGCATCGCTGATCAAAAGAGGCACCGCCCCGGTATTGGTAAAGGTGAAGGTGTGATCTACAATATCGCCCTCGAAGACCTCTCCGAAATGAAAGCGCGCCTGCTCAAAGGTAATGGCGGCTACCTTATCGGGATCGCCGGTGGCTTGGGCCGAAACCGGGTTGCGAATGATGTCGGCATTGCTGAAGGATTGATCCAAGGGAACCGCCTCTACGGCCCGCTTCTCCTTACCAGAGGTTTGTTCATTCTGGCAGGCCGGCAGGCCCAGGAGAAGAAATACGACAAACAGCGCGGTAGTAAAAACCTTCATGATGCCTCTCTTGTATATCTTGTCTGCAAAGGTAGCTAATTCGGATGCTTTGCTGGCGCCTGGACTATTGCAGGTGCCGTCCCGTGGGGATAGAACAACCATCTTCCAATCCAAAGTTCAATGGATCTGCGCATTTACCTCATCGGCTTTATGGCCAGTGGAAAATCGGAGACCGGCCGGGAGCTTGCCCGTCTTCTGGGCATGCCCTTTCAGGACCTGGACGACCGGATCGAAGAGGAGGCGGGGCAATCCATCCCCGATTTGTTCGCTGCACAGGGCGAGCGGAGCTTTCGAGAATTGGAGAGCCGGCTGCTGAAAGAAACCGGGGCACTAGCCGGTGCCGTCATAGCCACCGGCGGGGGGGCGCCCTGCTATCGCGAAGGTATGGACTGGATCAACCGCAGCGGGCTGTCCATTTTTCTGGATGCTGCGGAAGAAGAGCTGGCCCGCCGGCTGTTCCGGGGCCGGGCAAGCCGTCCGATGCTTCGGGGATTGAGCGATGAGGCGGCACTTGCCGATCGCGTTAGCCGGATGCTGGGCCAACGAAGGCCCTGCTACCGGCGGGCCCACCTGCGGGTGGAATCCGCGGGAACACCGGCTGAAGTAGCCGGGCACATTTATCATTGCTGGATGCAAATCATTGGCCATTGAGTACGGAGCTGGCAGGCATAGACTTCGGAAGTAAGCGGGCGGGAACTACTGCTCTTGCCTGGCTGGCAGAGGGGCGGGTGCGCTTTGAAAACGCCGCGCCCAAACGAGATGCCGACGAGTTTCTCACGAATTGGACAGACCGTATCAAGCCCCGCACCATCTACCTGGATGCTCCCCTTTCCCTCCCGGGGGTCTATCGGGGCCTACCCGGCTTCACCGACTACTTCTATCGCCGGGCAGACCGGGAAGCAGGCGCAATGTCCCCTATGTTTCTGGGAGGGTTAACAGCCCGAGCCATGAAACTGAAGGCCGAGCTGAAATCCCGGCACGGGTTGCGCGTTTGCGAAGCCTACCCCGGCGGTTTGGCCCGGGAGCTGGCGTTGTCTCAGTATTTTTATAAAAAAAAGGAGGGCGAGCCCGGACAGATCGCCGAGAGGCTGGCCGGGGCCTTCGACCTCGAGCTTATTCCGCCCGACCTGCCATGGAACTGGCATCTGGTAGATGCCTTGTTGTGCCTTTGCATCGGACTGCGGGAGCGGGAAGGCAAACACCGCTCGCTGGGCGATCCGGTCGAAGGCTGTATCCTGGTCTAGTCCAGATGTTTCTTCCGAATGGTTTCGTAATCAGGCAGTTTGGCATGATGCCATTTCTTCAGAATCTTGCCATGCTTCAACAGAACCAAGCCGGGGTTGGAACGCACGATGGTCTTGAGAAGAATATCGTCCGCTTCCAGGAAGGGGTAAGTGCTGCCGCTGTGTTCCCGGAAGGATTCGATCTTTTCGTTTTCCGCCAGGCTGGTCACGGCCACTACCCTGTGCCCGTCGGCCTGAGCCTTTTCCAGCAGAGGGTTGAGGGCCAGGCTATACCGTTGAATGTAATCCTTCCTCCAGATGTATTCGGTTCGCATTTCCGGCTCGCTGCTGACCAGCTGACGGCGTACTATGCGTTCGATGTCCCCATCGCGAAGGGTGTCGACCACATAAGATGTGTCCTGTACCATGACCTCCTTCCGTCCGCCCGATTTTCCTTTCAGCTTGTGAGCCACCACCAAAAAGGTGTATCCGTCATGACTCAGAAGTTGGTCGGTTACTACCTGCCCTTCGCTGTCTTCCACAGAGAAATCGCTGATTTTGGTGGGCTCGATCTCGGGCTCCGTCTTGATCTGTTCGAACTCCCATTCCTCTTTGGGAAACTCCTTGAACCGGGCCATGTAATCGTCGAAGCTCAGTTCGATTTCCTTCCCGGATTCCTTGTTCGTCAGGTGGTAGCCGACGACCTCGATATTGGCCATGGCCTCTTCTTCAAGTGCCTTTTGCGCAGCGATATCCACTCCTTCCTTGAAAGGACGGAAATCCATATGCGGGAGATCCCATTGATAATTGCTCATGCAATAGACGGTGAGGCCGCCCACGGCCAACAGGGCCAGCACCCAACGCGTGCCGGCATTGAAAAGCTGGTGCATCTGTTTGTGAAAAAGAAGAAACACCAGGGAAGGAACCAACAGGAAGACATCCTTGAGAAAAGAGACTTTGGGCTCCAGCTTGATAAAGTCGCCGAAACAACCACAGTCCGTAACCTTCATGTTGGTTTCCACATAGGGGCCCCACTGGCCAAAGGCAAAGAAATTCACTCCCTCCGGAACATAGCCGGTCAGATAGGTGAAGCCGGTAAGCACGGTGAAGAAAGCGACCAGCAGAAAAAAGGCCCAGGCCGTAACTTTTCTGAGCAGGCCCGTCACGAGCATGAGGCCCAGCACCATTTCGAATACGATCATAAAGACGGCAAACCCCACGGATGCTTCGGCCAGCTTCGGGAACAGGGGCCCCAGAAAGGAAAACCAGGTACCGGAGAAGGCCGCCTCGAACTCGGCAAAGTACTGTTCCATCTTGTAGGCCGTACCCAGGGGATCAATAGCCTTCACCCAGCCCGAAAACAGAAAAAGTGCGCCGCAGAAATTCTGCAAAAAACTGACGGGGTAGTTCCGGACCTTCCCTTTCAGGTAGGGAACCAAAAGCGTAAGGATAACAGCGGCGATGGCTACGTAAAGTAAAAGTGTTGCTAAGGTCATGAGCGTTCTTGCAATTTTATCAACGCAAAGGCCGAGTAAATGATAATATCCATGTAATGGGCTTCCAGACCTTCCGAAACGGTGGTCTTGCCCTCGTTCTCCTCAATCTGCTTGATTCGCAGGATCTTCATAAGGATCAAATCGGTGATGGAGCTGACCCGCATATCGCGCCAGGCTTCCCCGTAATCGTGATTTTTTCGCTCCAGCAGACCTTTCACCCGGCTGAGGTGCTCGTCGTAGTGGGCCATCACGTCCTCCGGTTCGAGTTCTATGGGCGCATTCTCATCCATTTCCATTTGAATGAGGGCCATAAGGCTGTAATTGATCAGGCCGATGTATTCCGGCTCCACGCCTTCATCCACTTTTCGATGGCCCACTTCTTCCAGGTTGCGAATGCGGCGAGCCTTGATAAATAGCTGATCGGTGAGGGAAGAAAGCCGCATAATGCGCCAGGCCGTACCGTAATCCCGCGTCTTGGCCTCAAATAAGGACCGGCAGCGGTGCATAATCTCGTCAAACTGAAAGGCGGTATGCTCCAAGGCGCTTGAGTTTCGGAGCGAATATACAACTTGTTCCCCCCCTCTCCTTCCGGTTAACGTATCGTTCACAAAATTCACATTGCGTACATTGACCTTCCAACAGTTTAGTACAGCAGGCGGTTTATGAAAGACTGGTACCTCACATTAGACGGGTCCGGAACGGGCATCTACAAGGATCGAGGCAGCAAATTCCTGGGTTTTGCCTACCCGGTGGAAAAGGAAGAACAGGTAGAGGCGCATTTGCTGCAGCTTCGGAAGGACCATCCGAAGGCCCGGCATTTCTGCTACGCCTTCCGGTTGGGCACCGAGGAGCTGTTTTTCAGAACCCAGGACGACGGCGAACCCAGCGGTACGGCAGGACGTCCTATTCTCGGCCAGATCGACAGCCGGCAATTAACGAATACCCTCGTAGTCGTAGTTCGCTACTTCGGAGGCACCCTGCTCGGAACCGGCGGACTCATCCAGGCCTACCGGCAGGCAGCCCGGGAAGCTCTGGAAGCGACATCCGTGACCAAGCGCTACCTCATGCGGGAAATGGAACTGACCGCCAGCTACGCACTTGCCGGAGAATTGCAGGACATCCTCAACCGGTTGGGGTTTCAGGTGCGCGAGCGATCCTTTGGGTCGGAAGCTCATTTTCGGATAGCCTGTCGCAGCAGCCGGGCCGAGGCCAACATCCTTCAAATGAAAGCCCTCCTGGCCAAAGTGAGCCTGGAGGAAGCCGAAGCCCTGGGCGAGCTTTCCGGCTTGGTCATTCGATGGCAAAATGAAACAGGATGAACCGAACGGCTCACCCTGTTGCGTTCATCCGCCGAACGGCCGGCTTACCGCTTGGCAATGATCAGCTTTTGAGTGACGGCTGAGCGGCCATTGCTCAGGCTCACCTGGTACATGCCTGCGGAAAGGTGACTCGCATCCAACTCCAGCGTGTTGGCTCCTTCTATCAGTTGGACCTCGCGCTGAACCAGCAGGCGGCCCAACAGGTCGGAGAGAATCAACTGGTACTCGCCGGATACCTGCGACTCTACCTGCAGCAGGGTATATCCGTTGCTGGGGTTGGGTTGGGCGAGGAAGGAAATGTCCTGCCCGAGTTCGTAGGTAGAAGAGGTCAGATCGCAGGTGCAATCATCCGCACAGCTCTCTTGTACATGCAGGAAAAAATTGCCGGGCACCTGATCGTTGGGGAACTGGTAAGGAAAAGGTGTAGGACCGGGCAAGGTGATCACCACCGATATTTCCAGGTCAAACACATCGGGCTCGGATACCTCGGGCGTGCCGTACAGCACAATGCAACCCTGGGTATTTACGTCGAAAATGCAGTCGGGCGGATTACAGACGTAGTCGATGCCTGTGGGAAGGTTGCTCACCGCATTGTCAGGTAGGATGATATTGAGAAGCGGAACCCCCTCAAAGGTTTCCGGTACGGTTACCGTCTGCACAAACTCAAAGTATTCGCCGATCACTGCCGTATCAGATATGCCCGAACAAGGAAGCGGATTGTCGGCCACATAAGGCGGCGGATAGATCGGCTCGTCGAGCGGCGCGCTGGGATCGGGCTCGCAGCTGGGGGGTTGGGCCCAGCCAACGAGTCCAGCAAGCACCAGTGTCGATAGAAGTAGAATCTTCTTCATGCGTTGAAACATTTTTGTAAATAATTGGCGAAATATATACAGAAGCTGGAAATGACCTGCCCTTCCGGCGCGATTTAACACAACTGCCTCCCATCCGCCACCATGCCGATCGATTGAATCAAATGTTGTAATTTGGCGACTGTTCCAGAAGAAAAAACCCGGCTATGCGACGGTTGACTCTACCTCTATTTCTTCTTTTTCCCTTGTTTTTGTGGGCTCAGACAGCGACCGTAACCGGTCGTATTTCAGATCAGGATTCGGACGAACCCCTCATCGGGGCCAGCGTACTCGTAGACGCAGGTCAGGGAACCGTTACCGATGTGAACGGAAGATATACCCTGGAACTTTCTCCCGGTTCCTACGACCTCACGGTCTCTTATGTGGGCTATGATGCTATCGTGCAATCCATTGAGCTACAAGAAGGCGAAAGGCTTGAGCTGGATTACAGCATGATATCCAAGAGTACGGTGTTAGAGACGGCAACCATTTCGAGCGGCCGGTATAAAAAACCCCTCGGTGAAGTGACCGTTTCGCTGGATATCCTTCAGACCAGCCTGATCGAGAACACGAGCAAGCAAACCCTAGATCAGGCCATTGAAAAGGTCCCGGGGGTACAAGTAATCGACCGCCAGGCCAATATCCGGGGCGGGTCGGGTTTCTCCAACGGCGCCGGAAGCCGGGTGTTGCTTCTCGTCGACGACATTCCCATTCTTCAGCCGGATGCCGGCTTTCCCAACTGGGATGACCTGCCCATGGAGATCATCGATCAGGTCGAGGTCATTAAAGGCGCCGCATCCTCCCTGTACGGCTCCTCGGCCATGAACGGGATCATCAACGTGCGAACGGCTTTTCCTGCTTCCGAGCCGGAAACGAAGGTTTCCATTTTTAATACCTTCTTTCTCAATCCGAGAAACCCACAGGACAAATGGTGGGATTTCGCACCCTATTCGTTTACCACCAACTTTTCACACCGTCGCAAGATCAAGAAGTTTGACCTGGTTTTGGGCGGTTTCTACCTGACCGAGCAGAACTTTGAGCGCAATGCCGACCGGCACATCGGTCGCTTCTCTTTTGCTACCCGCTACCGAATCACCGACCGGATCACGGTGGGGATCAACGGCAACTTCAACGGTGGCGAACGATCTACCTGGTTCTATTGGGCTGCCGATACCTCTCGCTACGAAGGAGACAGCGTCAACTTCGTAACCAACAATCAACGCCGCTTTAACATCGACCCGCATGTAACTATTTTCGACCGGGCGGGTAACCGGCACCGCCTGCTGGCGCGCTACTACGATGTAGACAACAACATTACCAACAATCAGGCCAACAGCTCGCGTCTGTGGTATACCGAGTACCAGTTTCAGCGCAAGTTCCAGGACCTGGACATGGTGCTATCCACCGGCTTTGTGTATATAGGCAGTACCATGACCGCCCAGCTATACGGCGATACCACCTTTCAGTCTCGCAACCTGGCCGGCTATGTTCAGCTGGATAAAAAGTTTTTCAACCGCCTCAACCTGTCGGCGGGTTTCCGGTACGAACAGAACAAGCTGGTAAACCCGGGCTTCATCTATCCGCTGGATACGGTACCGCCATCCACCGAAGTCGAGGCCAAACCCGTATTCCGCTTTGGAGCGAACTATCAAATGTTCGAGCAGACCTATGTTCGGGGTTCCTGGGGGCAGGGCTACCGCTACCCCACCCTCACCGAGCGATACATCTTCACCAATGTGGGCGGATTTAACGTGGTGCCGAACCCGGAGTTGCAATCGGAAACCGGTTGGTCAGCCGAGCTGGCTATCAAGCAAGGCTTTCGGGTGGGCACTTTTGACGGCTATTTCGATATCGCTGCCTTCATCATGCGCTATCAGGATATGATGGAGTTCAATATCGTCAATCGAAGGAACACCTTCGGTGTTAATTATCAGTCCACCAATATTGGCGATACGGAAATCCGGGGGGTTGAATTCAGCACCTACGGGACGGGAACGATCGGACGGGTGCCCATTAACTTCCTGGCCGGCTATATGTACATCGATCCGCGTTTCGAGCAATTTGATACAACGTTTGCAGGCTCTGAGATTCCTACGCAGGCGCAGGTCAACGCCATCAACTCCACCTCGCCGGAGAACGTGCTCAAATATCGAAACCAGCATCAATTCAAATTCGATGTGGAAGCGCAGTTCGGTCGCTTCAACCTGGGGGTTGAAGCCTTCTACTTCAGCAGGATTACGGCCATCGACTTTTTCCTGCAATTGGCCATTCCGGGCTTTGACCTGGATCAAGACTCCGAAGAAGCGCCGATCTGGCGGGATATCAACGACGGTTACTTCCTGCTCAACCCGCGGGCGTCGTATCGCATTTCCGACTGGCTGAAAGCCTCGGTGGTGCTCAACAATGTGCTCAACGAAGAGTACTCGGTCCGCCCGGGCAGACTAGGTGCTCCGGGCAATATCATTGCCCGGCTGGACTTCGACCTTTGATCAGCCTGCTTTTCGACGCGCCCGGCGGTAGCCTTTCCAGCCCAGCCACAGGCCTGCCAGAACAAGCCATACGGGCCACAGGCTGATAAAGCCCACGAAGAGGTCCTGGAGCAGGGCCCACCCTCCGCTGAACGCCCGGCCCATTCGACGGGCAAAAGAAGCGGGGGCCTCTACCGGCCTGGCCAGCGGCTGAAAAAGCATCAGGTCGATCGTACTGCGCTTTACCTGATCCCGCAAGCTGCGCAGCTGGGCTTCCGTAGCTTCCACCTCCTCGATAAGTTTGCGCAACTCCGCTTCAACGCTTAGCACTTCCTGCACGTTTTGGGCTTGCCGGATGAGCTCGCGATAGCGCTTTTCCGCTGCGCGCTTAGCGGTCAGCCGGGCTTCCAGGTCGACGTATTGACGCGTAACGTCATCTGCAGAGATGTTCTTTTCACGCAGCGTGCCCATTTGCCCGAGCTGGTAGACCAGGGTGTCGAAATATTGCGGATCAACCCGAAGGGTCCAGCGGGTTTGCAGGCGCTGGCCATAGCGGCTGTGGTCTTCGGCATCGATCTGTGCTCCGTAGGCAGCGACGAGCTCGCCCACCCGCCCGTTGGATCGCTCCAGGTCGCTCGTTTCAACCTCCAGCCGGGCCCGGCGGATGATCTGCCGGGGCACCCCTTGCCCCACCTCATCCAAATCAGCTGACGACTTTTGCGCAGCATCGTATTCAGCTTGCTCAGCTGCATACTCCGCCCGGCCCGAATCGGATTGACCGCAGGCCGTTGCGAGAAGAAAAAAGGGAAGAAGCCAAAGAAGGAATTTCATAATAGGTGCTTTTTACCAAAAGATGCAGGTTGGAGGCCGATTGCACAAGCCCGGAGCTTTTTTTGCAGCTTTTTAACACGGGAGACAAGCTGACAAAATGTCACACGTGCACTTATTTTTTCGTACTTTTGCTCCTCAATTCAGGATTGCACCATGTACAACGACAACCCCACACTGGAAGGACTCACTAAGATGCTGGACGAATCGAAGCAAGGGTCGGTCTTTTTTCAAGAAGATCAACCGGCAGAGAGGACCAGAGATGGACGTCAGTTCTACATCGAGAGTTATGGCTGTCAGATGAATTTCAGCGACAGTGAGATCGTAGCCTCCATTCTGAATGAAGTGGGCTACGCGCCTACCCGGAACATGGAAATGGCCGATCTCATCCTCATCAATACCTGCTCCATTCGCGAAAAGGCCGAAGAGACCGTCCGAAAGCGGCTCCAGGTGTTTGACCGGGTCAAACAACAGAAACCCGGTACACTTGTAGGCGTGCTGGGCTGTATGGCCGAACGCCTCAAAGGCAAGCTACTGGAAGAAGAAAAGCTGGTGGACCTGGTTGTCGGGCCCGACGCCTATCGCGATTTGCCCAAGTTGGTGCATTCGGCACAGGATGGCGATGAGGCGATCAATGTATTTCTTTCCCGGGAGGAAACTTACGCTGACATCAGCCCCCTTCGCCTGGACAGTAACGGCGTGACGGCCTTCATCAGTATTATGAGAGGCTGCGACAATATGTGCTTCTTTTGCGTGGTGCCCTTTACGCGGGGGCGCGAGCGGAGCCGCAACGCCTTCAGCATCGTGGCGGAGGCTGCAGATCTCTACGAGCGCGGTTACCGCGAGGTGACGCTCCTGGGCCAGAATGTAGACTCCTACAAGTGGGAAAACCCGGACAGCGGCGAGCTGGTCTCCTTCGCCAACCTGCTGGAAAGGGTGGCACAGGTCCATCCCGATCTCCGGGTGCGATTCAGCACCTCCCATCCCAAGGACATCACCGATGAGGTGCTGCATACCATGGCCCGCTATGAAAACATCTGCAAGTACATCCACCTGCCGGTGCAATCCGGCAACAGCCGGATCCTGGACCTCATGAATCGCACCTACGATCGCGAATGGTACAAGGATAAAGTGCGCCGCATTTACGAGATCATACCCGACTGTGCCATTTCCTCAGATATTATCGCCGGTTTTTGTTCGGAAACGGAGGAGGAACACCGGGAGACCCTCAGCATGATCGAATGGGCCAATTACAGCATGTCCTACATGTTCTTTTACTCGGAACGCCCCGGCACGCTGGCAGCCCGGAAGTACGAGGACGACGTGCCCCTCGAAGTAAAAAAGCGCAGGCTGCAGGAGATCATCTGGCTTCAGAACCAGGTGTCTTACCGGCACAATCAAGCGGATATCGGCAAGGAATTCAAAGTGCTTATCGAAGGCGATTCCAAACGCTCCGACCGGGATTTCCGCGGGCGGAACACGCAGAACAAAATGATCGTGTTTCCCAAATCCGGGGATCTGAAGCCCGGCATGTACGCCCAGGTAAAAGTCACGGATGCCACCAGTGCTACCCTGAAAGGCCACCTGGTATAGCTTCAAACACACTGGCATGGAAGATCAGATCCAGGCGATCAAACAGCGTTTCGGCATCATCGGACAATCTCCCAGTCTGATGCGCGCCCTCAGTACGGCTATTCGCGTAGCCGGCACGGATCTGAGCGTGATCATTTACGGCGAAAGCGGCGTGGGTAAAGAGGTTTTTTCGAAGATCATCCACAATCTGAGCCCACGCAAGCACAATGGGTTTATCGCCATTAACTGCGGGGCCATACCGGAAGGTACGATCAATTCGGAATTGTTCGGCCACGAAAAAGGCGCCTTTACCGGAGCGAGTGGCGAGCGCAAAGGCTACTTCGAAACCTATGACGGCGGCACCATTTTTCTGGATGAGATCGGCGAAATGCCGCAAGATACCCAGGCCTATCTCCTTCGCGTGTTGGAAACCGGGGAATTCATCCGGGTGGGTTCTTCCAAGATCCAGTATACCGATGTGCGCATCATCGCAGCCACGAACGTAGACCTGCAGGAAAAGATCCAGAAGGGCAAGTTTCGCGAAGATCTGTACTACCGGCTCAATACGGTCCCCATTTATGTACCCCCCCTTCGCGAGCGAACGGAGGATATCTACATGCTGTTCCGAAAGTTTGCCCGCGATTTTGCGGAAAACTACCGCAATGAGCCCATTCGGCTCACGGAAGACGGTCGCCAACTGCTGGAAGCCTATAGCTGGCCGGGAAACATCCGGGAGCTGAAGAACGTGACCGAACAGCTTTCCATCATGTCCGAAAAGCCCCTGCTCAACGCGCAGGATATGGTTCGCAATGTTCCGCAGCTCGGGCAACGGCACCTGCCTATGATCCCCCAATCCAAGGAGAATGACCAGGGGATCTCCATGCAGGAACGGGAGATCCTCTACAAGCTGCTGTTCGACATGAAGCAGGATCTCAATGACCTGAAAAGCGTGGTCAGCGAGCTGATCCTGAATAATGATCTGCATCTGCAGAATCCCAAACAGCTGCTCAGCTTGCGGGAGGGGCGCAACGAAGGGACTACCCGGCACCCACGCAACCTGGGCGAAACCCAGGCCGAAGATGAGCCGGACCCCACAATGGATATGCCGATCCTGCTCAACGAGAAGGAGCAGCAGGCCTATTCGGAATCCGAGATCGTGGATGAAAACCTTTCACTGGAAGCCAACGAGAAAGACCTCATCGTAAAGGCGCTGCGCAAACACGACGGGAGGCGTAAGGAAGCCGCGGAAGACCTCGGTATTTCCGAACGCACCCTGTATCGAAAGATCAAGCAATACCAACTTTAATGACACGCTCCCCACGGTACCGGGCAGGCCTGGCGGCCTTGCTATTCTGCACCCTTGGCTTGTTCGGCGGGTGCTATTCCTTTTCTCCGGCCGCTGCCTCGGCGGAGTTGGACACCTACTTCGTACATACGACCCAGGACCGGGCCAGAAACACCCCGCCCAACCTGTCCACTCGCTTCACGGATGACCTCCAGAACAAGATCCGCAACGAGTCTCGCCTGGTGCCCAATGATGCAGAACCCGATGTGGAATTCAAAGGCGCCATCGTGGGCTACCAGGTTACCAGTGAAGCCCCTGAGCCCGGAGAGACCACGGCACTCAACCGGCTCACCATTACCGTTGAAATGGATTTTATCAATCACGTGGACGAGACGCAGGACTATCGCCGCAACTTTTCTTTCTTCTTTGACTTTCCGCCCAACCAGGATCTCAGCCTGGTCGAGGATCAGGCGGTCACGGAGATCTTTGCCCAGATCACCGAGGATATTTTCAACGCCTCCTTCAACAACTGGTAGAATGCCAGGTCAGGAAGTCGGCAATTTGGGCGCAAAGCCCAATCGCCAGGGTTTCCAGCGGGCCGGCACAAGGCGGTAGTGACTTTTCTGTACTGGCAGCGGATCCAGAAACAAGATGCCCAGTTCGAACAGGTCTATCGTGTAGGTCACTTCGGGACGTTGTTGCAGCCATTCCCAGGCATGTTCCATATCCTCCGACCAGTGAATATCCGATATCACTACGACCGACTGTTCGTGTAAATAGGGCAACGACAGATCCCATATTTGCCTGACGGCGTCCCAGCGGTGGTCGCCATCGAGGTGCAGCAGGTCAAGGCCCGAACCGAAATCCACGGCTCCTTTCAGCGCTTCGGTGAAGCCGGACACCACCGGATGGATATTGGATGCGCCAAGGCGAGCGAAAGTTTGCGCAGCCAACTCCGCAGTCCTGGGGCAGCCCTCCACGGTATAGCAACGCCCTTGCAAGCTGCCCGCCGCCAAATAGGCTGCGGAAAAACCCGGTCCGGTGCCCAGATCGAGGAGAGTGGCCGGGTGCCGGATGCGCGCCAGGTGAAACAAATAACGACCGGCACGGGCGGAAACGGCCGAACGGCGCACCAGCTCGCTCACGCGCACCGTCTCGGCTTCCAATCCTGCCCGGCTACCCGCCCCCAGCGGAGTGCGGCGTATCCGCCGGGTATTGCGCGACCAAATGCGCCGCAATTGACGCATTTCCTCCAGGATGTAGTATGTCTTTCTATTCTCCACCATTTCACGGGCCAGTAGATACACCGCCGGCGAATGAATGTCGTAAATCGTCTGAGCCTTTCGATAGAAGGCCAGTCGTGCGGTCCCTTGGCGCCAACGTTCGAAAAAAGGATTCATACCCCGCCATGCATTTGAGCCCCTAAGATGAACATCCTTCGTACCGGGCTTGTCAAAATTCCCAAAAAAAGTTTCCTTAGCACCGCTTCAAGATGATAAAAGCGGGCAAAGAGGCGTTTCCATTTCTTAAACAGGAAAAACAATTATGAAACAATGGCTTTTCACGCTGGTGTTGTCGATCGCCAGCTTTGTGCTTTTCGGGCAAGATCAACCGCCGAAGAACTGGTTTCATCTGGACCTGACCCAGGATGATTACCCGGGCGTCTCCACCGAGCGAACGTACCGGGAACTCATCAAGAACCGGCCGGGCGAAACCGTCATTGTGGCCGTGATCGACTCCGGGGTCGATTACGATCACGAAGACCTCAAAGAGGTTATGTGGGTGAACGACGGCGAGATAGCCGGAAATGGCAAGGACGACGATCAGAACGGCTATGTAGATGACATCCACGGCTGGAACTTCATCGGGAGCGCCAGCGGAGAGAATATCAATTACGACAACCTGGAGATCACGCGCCTTTACGTCCAATACAAAGAGCGTTTTGATGGGAAATCCCCCGAAGACCTCAAGAAGAAAGAACGCCAACTCTACGAGGAGTACCAGGAGATGGAAAAAACCATAGCGGAAAAGTCCAAATCCATGAGCGAGAATGCCATGCTCTACGGTATGGTCAAAGAGAGTCTTGCGGAGGTCAAAGAAGAGATTGACAAACCCAGCCAGGAGATCTCGATGGAAGACCTCAAAAATTACAAGTCGTCGGATCCCCTGAAAATGCAGGTGGCTACCATGGCCCAGACGATCATGGAAGAGGAGGGATTCAACTTCCGGGACATGGAACGAGACGTGGAAGATGCCTACGAGTACTTCTACGGGCAAGCGAACTACTATTACAATACCGAGTTTGACCCGCGCAAACTGGTTGGCGACGACTTTTCCGATCCCAGTGAACGCTATTACGGCAATGGCGACGTAGAAGGTCCGGACGCCGAGCATGGCACCCACGTGGCCGGGCTCATCGGTGCGGTCCGGGGCAACGACAAAGGCATGGACGGCGTGGCGAACAACGTCCGGATCATGTCCATTCGCACGGTGCCCAATGGAGACGAGCGCGATAAAGATGTGGCCAATGCGATTCGCTATGCGGTAGACAACGGGGCCAGCGTGATCAACATGAGTTTCGGCAAAGGGTATTCGCCCCGCAAAGAGGTGGTCGATGCGGCAGTGAAGTACGCCATGAAAAATGACGTGCTGCTGGTCCATGCAGCCGGCAATGACGGCAAAGAGAACAATCTGGAAAACAACTTCCCCAATGACCGCTTCGAGAAGAAAGGGTTTTTTGCCCCTCGCTACGCCAAAAACTGGATCGAGGTAGGTGCGTTCGACTGGCAAGGCGGCGATATGCTCGCGGCTTCTTTTTCCAACTACAGTGCCAAACTGGTAGATGTATTTGCCCCGGGAACAGCGATGTACTCAACCGTTCCGGGCGACGATTACCGCAATTTGCAGGGAACCAGTATGGCCGCTCCCGTCGTGGCAGGAGTAGCTGCCGTGTTGCGATCCTATTTTCCCGACCTCACGGCAGAGCAGGTCAAACAGATCATCATGGACTCAGCCGTGCGTCAAAAAGGGAAAACCGCATTGCCCGGCGAATCAGAGAAGCTCGTGCCTTTCAAGGACCTTTGCGTAACCGGCGGGCTGGTCAACCTTTACGAAGCTTTCCAACTGGCCGACAAGACCAAGGGAAAGAAGAAAGGCAAGTCGCGGCGCATTCAGAATGGAGCGGGAGCCTCATCGGGAAGCGGTCAGCCGGCCGAGCGCGCATTGCCCTAAGCCGTTTTCTTCCGGCACAACCGAAGCTCAACGGATGATCAAATCCTCGAGGACGGCCTCGCCGAGGTGAGCATTCAACCGTTCTATGATGCGGGCTTTGTTCAGGCTCAATTCCTGACGTAGCGGAGCCGATTCTACCCGCACGATGAGCTTGCGTCCCATCAGGTGCAACGAGCGGGTGTATTTGGTGACTACGGGGCCCATCAGGTGGGTCCAGGACTGGCGAATGCGCTCCTCCTGCCATCGGCCGGTGAGCCGGTAGTAGTTGAGCATTTCGCGGAGCACATCTTTGAGTTGTTCCATAGGCTTATGCCATGACGATGGGATGAGCCGTTCCCTGGTCGATGCGGAAGGTGCGATGCCGGGCTTCCATTCGCGTGAGCAGGTCCAGGACCCTTGCTTCGTCCGTGTCGGTCAGAAAAACCTGGCCAAAAGCGCTTTCCTTGAGCAAGTTCAGAAGGTTGCCTACCCGTTCGTTGTCTAATTTGTCGAAAAGGTCGTCCAGAAGCAAGAGGGGGGCAATACTTTTCTCTGTTTGCAGCATCCGGTACTGCGCCAGCTTGAGCCCAAGGGCCAGGGATTTGGTCTGCCCTTGGGAAGCAAGGCGTTTCACAGGACTGTCGTCCAACTCCAACAGAAGATCATCCTTGTGGATGCCGGCAGTCGTCCGGGCCAAAAACCGGTCCTTTTCCCGGTTTTCAATCAGCCATTCGGCCATACTTCGCTCCTGAAGCGGGCTTTTGTACTGGGCCTGAAAACCGTCGTTTGCGCTGGAAATGCGCGCGGTGAGTTCCAGCAGCAAGGGGTTGAACTGGGCGAGAAAACGGGAACGCATCGAATACAGATAGGCAGCGGGGTCCAGCATTTGCCGGTCGTACACCTCCAGGAGTGCCGGGTCAAAGGATTGCTGCTCGGCAAATTGCTTGAGCAGGCTGTTGCGTTGTTGCAGGATTTTGTTGTAGCTAATGAGCTGGCGGAGGTATTCGGCATCCAGTTGCGACAGGGTGTTGTCCAACAGGCGCCGCCGCTCCTCACTTCCGCCGGTAATGAGCAGGGTGTCTTCCGGAGCAATAAAGACCACGGGCAATAGCCCGATGTGTTCGGAAAGCAGCGAATAGGGTTTTCCGTTGCGTTCGAATTCCTTTTTCTTGCCGGGCTTCAGCTTGGCGACGATGGCTTCCGGTCGATCCTCCCGGCGAAAGCGACCCTCCAGGCGAAAAAAATCAGCTCCCCGCCGCACCAGATAGCGATCGGGCATACCTTTGGGGCTTCGGCACATGCACAGGTAGTAGATGGCTTCCAGCAGATTGGTCTTTCCCATGCCATTGAGCCCTACGAAGGCATTGATCCGGGACGAGCAACTTACGGATGCATCTTCGTAATTCTTGAAATGCAACAGGCGAAGGTCCTCTAAATAAAGTGATGCGTTCATCTCGTCCATTTGCTAAAATACGCAACCCTTTGCGATCCGGAATTTTATTCCCTCTGTTTTATCCAGTATCTTACAGCCCATTGAAAACCGCACTCTTTATGGCGACCACCACCAAGAACAAAAAGACCGCGAATAACCGGAAAAAAAGCGATGAACCTTCCTTCTCCAAGGAACAATATCTAAGCTGGTTCGAGCTTATGTTCCGCATCCGAAAGTTTGAAGAGCGGGCACTGATGATGTACGGCAAGCAAAAGATTCGCGGCTTTTGCCACGTGTACATCGGGCAGGAAGCTGTCGCTGCAGGCATCGAATCCGCCCTGCAGGAGGGCGATGCCATCGTGACGGCCTACCGCCAACACGGCACGGCCCTCGGTCGCGGGGCCGACACCAAGGCCTGTATGGCCGAATTGTTCGGCAAAAAGACCGGCATCGTCAAAGGCAAAGGGGGCTCCATGCATTTTTTCGATAAGGAAAAGCGCTATTTCGGCGGCAATGGCATCGTGGGAGCACAGATCCCCATAGGCACCGGCATTGCCCTGGCCGAACAATACAAAGGTACCGACAACATTTGCGTGACCATGTTCGGCGACGGTGCCGCCCGACAGGGCTCCCTGCACGAGTCGTTCAATATGGCCATGACCTGGCAGCTGCCCGTCCTTTACATCTGTGAGAATAACGGTTATGCCATGGGCACTTCCGTAGCCCGTACATCCAATGTCACGGAACTCTACACCTTGGGAGAATCCTACGATATGCCTTCCGAGCCCGTGGACGGAATGAATCCCGAATCGGTACACGAGGCTGTAGAAAAAGCTGCCAAGCACATCCGATCCGGAAAGGGGCCTTACTTCCTCGAGATCCGCACCTACCGATACAAGGGACACTCGGTATCCGACCCGGCCAAGTACCGGACCAAGGAGGAGGTGAAGTCTTACCAGGAGCGCGATCCGGTGAAGACCGTCGAAACGCGCATGCTGGAGTACAAACTCGTTACGGAAGATGAGCTCAAAGCCATTAAGGACAACATAAAAAAGGAGATCGACGAGGCCGTCGCCTTCGCCGAAGAGTCTCCCCTACCCGATCCCTCCGAACTGTACACCGACAATTACATGCAGGAGGATTACCCCTTTATGCGCGACTAGTCCGCCCTGTTTTCGCTAAATGGAACGGCAAACCGCATCAACATCCCGTGCGGTTTGGGGTCCGATTCATGGGAAAACAAATCTTTGTTTATTTTTGCGGGGCTTTTTGAAAACCGTCCTGAAGACAGGACCCAAAAGAAGTACAGAAACATATGGCAAAGCGCAGGCAACAGCAGAAAAAAGCGGATGAGACGCTGGTGGACATAGTTGAAGTGCGGGATCAGGCGCAGGATTTCATGACCCAGTACCAAAACTACATTTTCGGTGCCCTGGTCGCCCTAGTGATTGCCGTTGGCGTGCTGCTATTCCTGCGTTACCGCAGCGAGCAGCGCAACCAGGAGGCCATCGAACAAATGTTTCAGGCTCAGAACCAGTTTGAACAGGACTCCTTTGCCCTGGCTCTCCAGAATCCCGGTGGCGGCTACGATGGATTTCTCGCGATCATGGACAACTACAAGGGAACCCGGGCTGCCAACCTCGCACACTACTACACGGGGATCGCATACCTCAACCTAGGTAAATACGAAGCTGCTATCGACTACCTCAAAGACTTCAAGCCCAAAGGGGAGGCTCTGCCCATAATGAAATACGGGGCGCTGGGCGATGCCTATGCCGAGCTAGACGACATGGAACAAGCCATGAGTTATTACCAAAGGGCCGTGAAGGCCGGAGAATTGGATCCGCTGGTCGCCTATTATCTGAAAAAGATCGGCCTATTACACGAACACAACGGAAACGCCGGAGAAGCCCGCAAGGCTTACGAACGCATAAAAAGCGAGTATCCGACCAGCCCGGAAGGACGCGATATCGAAAAATATCTCGCCCGGGTAACGGCCGGCTAACTCTGGTCCGGTTTTTTTGTTTTCAAAGGCAGGGTGAGTGGATTGCCCTGCCTTTGTCGTTTTAAAAAATCGTTAACCATGGCCAGTACACTGAAAAACCTAAGCACTTACGACGATGCCAACATCCCCTCGGCCGAGGACTTCAACCTGGGTATTGTGGTGGCGGATTGGAATCGGGAAATCACCCATGCGCTCTATGAGGGCTGCATAGAAACCTTGCTAAAACACGGCGCAGACGAAGATCAGATCCACACCATTCAGGTGCCGGGCTCGTTCGAATTGACGGCTGGAGCTCGCTTGCTGGCCTCGTCCCGAAAGCTCGATGCCGTGATATGCCTCGGCTGTGTGATCAAGGGAGAAACCCGACACAATGAATACATAAACCAATCGGTGGCTCAGGGACTAACCAACCTCAGCATCGCCTCCAATATTCCGTTCATATTTGGCCTGCTCACCCCGGACACACTGGAACAGGCCCGAGATCGCGCGGGAGGCAAACACGGGAACAAAGGCGTGGAAGCTGCCGTGACAGCCCTGCGCATGGCGGCCCTGCGATCGAGCCTAAACCAGGGAAAGCCCACCATCGGATTTGGTTCAAAGGTCTAAGAAAACGACCCTATGACTATTCGCGAAGTACATGCCGGTTACTTCAAGCTCGACGGCGGGGCTATGTTCGGTGTCGTTCCCAAAACCCTTTGGAAACGGCTCAATCCGCCGGATGAGAAAAACCTCTGCACCTGGGCTATGCGCTGCCTGCTCGTGGAGGTAGGCGATCGGAAGATCCTCATCGATACGGGGATAGGAAACAAACAAGACGAAAAGTTTCGCTCGCACTTCGAACCGCACGGAGCGGAAAACTTGCTGGATTCCGTGAAGGCGCATGGGCTTCGGCGGGAGGAAATCACCGATGTGCTCCTTACCCACTTTCATTTCGATCACGTGGGCGGGGCCGTCGAAAAGCATGCCAACGGCAAACTCATCCCCACCTTTCCCGAAGCCACCTACTGGTCAAATTCCGTTCACTATCGCTGGGCTCATGATCCCAATTTGCGCGAAAAGGCTTCTTTTCTGAAAGAGAACTTCGTGCCGCTGAAGGACGCGGGAAGGCTTCGGTTCATCGAGCCGGAAAAGGAGGATGTGAACTGGTTGCCGGGCATCCGACTCCGCTTTGTGTACGGACATACCGAGGCCATGATGATTCCCTTGTTTGAACAAGGGAATAAAACCATGGTGTACTGCGCCGACGTGATCCCCTCTACCTTCCACCTCGGTATGCCCTATGTAATGAGCTATGATGTTCGCCCCCTGGTCACCCTGGAGGAAAAAAGGCGGATACTCGAAGAAGGCCTGGAAAAAGGTCACTTGCTCTTTTTTGAACACGACCCCCGCACCCCCTCGGGCTTGCTGGGTAAAAACGAACGCGGACGAATCGAGCTCGCTAAGACGGTACCCGTAGCCGACTATTTCGACTAACTAGGCCCTCCGGGCAAACTCACCTCAACCCATCGCCCGGACTCCAAGGCGCTGATTGAGGGGTCGTACATGCTCTCGCAACTCACGCCGGGAAGGTAAAAACGCCCCTGGTAAGCTGCATTGAGCTGCACGTAAAACGTCTTTTTTCCTTTTTCTCTCAAATCGAAAAAGGTGTACACCCGGTCGTCCCGCACATTCCGGTATTCGGCTTCCGATCCGGCGAAACGGTTCAGACCGTCCATCCGGGTATTCAGGATCTCCCAGCCGGAGGGGAAAATCTGATTCAGTGCCAGCTCGGTGTACGGCATAGGGCGCGTAGCCGGATGTATGACGGTCACCTTGGCAAAAAAGTCTGTGCCCTGCTCCAGGCGAACCGGATTCAAGCTTGCCCCATTTCCATCCAGATATTCTATGTTGATAGCCAAGTTGTTAGAGGTTGCCTCCTCAAGTCCCGCTGTAGGCTGCCCTCGGCTGATCAGCCGCACGAACAGGGGCGCGTTGCCCCGATTGGTGACCTGAATAGACTGGCCGTCCAGGGCATCCACGTCGAGTTCAATCTGCTGAAGGGGAAACTGTCCTCCGGCATTCACCGGATTGGCGCCTCCCAGCTGATAGGTGTAGGCCAGGTTTTGATCCACGCCCGAGCTGCCCACCAACTTGCCCATGGCCAGGAGGCAATAAGCCGTGGTTTGGGTACTGTACCAACCGCTGCTGCCCAGCCGGTCGGAAATATACCTTGCAGTTGCGGCGGCAGCATCTTGCCGGTCGTCCAAGAGGAGCAGGGTTTCCAGGATCATGGCCCGGTCGCGAAGGGAAGAACCGTAGGTATATCCATGCGTCTCATACTCGCCAACCTCCATGCTGAGTCCCTGGACCAAATTCTCCGCTGCTTCCTTTTTTCCGGCCAGCGCATAGGCGGCAGCAAGGCGCCAGAGCGCCTGTGGAGCCATTTCCTTCTGTTCGCGCAGGCGGTTCATACCGGCCAAATCGGGTTGGCGGGCCAGGGCCAAGGTGTAAAGACGGTAAGCCTGGGTGAGTTGCTGTTCCGTGCGGTTGCCGAATCCGTACGCATTGCGCTGGGGATTCCACATGCGAGCTGTTTTTTTCTGAAAGTCCAGGAGGCTGGTTTTCAGCCCGTTGGGCACGGTATAGCCTCGCGCATCGGCCTCCAGCAGAAAATGCAGGGCGTAATTGGTGGCCCAATGATCCGGTTGTGAGTGGCCCGGCCAAAAGGCCATGCCTCCCGTACCGGTAAGAAAATGCGGCATTCGGTCGATGGTGGCCTCCACATTGGCCCGTTGACGCTCCTTCTCCTTCGGACCAAGCTCCATTAGCCGGTCTACGTACAATTGGGGAAAGCCCGAAGAAAGAGTTTGTTCGAGACATCCATAAGGATAGCGCAGCAGGTAGTCCAGGCGCTGGCCCAGGTTCAGCGGAGGAATGTTGGAGACCTCCAGGACCGCCTCATTCGTGCCGGGCATACCGACGGCCTGCAAGGGCTCCGACCAGCTCTCTCCGGCTTGCAGTATCGCCGGAGTTACACGGGTAGCCATGGGGTTGGGATTTCGAACGAGCAGCTCGATCTCCTGGGTAGCCGTTTCGCCCCCTCCGCTCGCCTCCAGCACGAAGCGGGCCGCACCTACTTTCTCCCGCACGGTCAGATCGAAATAAGCCATTTGACTGCCCGTTCTCTGGAAGCTAAGGTTTTGCGTAGCATTTCCATCCAAGCGAACCAACCCACTGCTCTCCCGAAGCCGAACCTGTACATCGCGCACTTTTTCGTCCATCGCGAAGACATTGACGGGAAGGCGGAAGGACTCCCCCGGTCCGAGCACCCGGGGCAAGGTAGCCAGGACCATAAGCGGTTGTTTGACCGGCACGGTCTCATCGGCAGCTCCGTAAGCTCCCGTTCCGCTTGAGGCCACCACCATAGCCCGGACCGCTCCCACGTAATTGGGCATATTGAGTTGATGCCTGGCCCGCTGGCCTTTTTTCAGCCGGAATGGGCCGAGGTGCATCACTACCGGCTCAAAGCGGTTGACGTCCTCGGATTTGGGCTGGGGTTCCACGGTGCCATCGCCGCCTATGCTCAACACCCGGTCCAACTGGCCCCCGTAGGCCCCCAGCACCTGATCGTAAACATCCCAGGTGCGCAAGCCCAAAGCCTCTTTGGCATAAAATGCCTTGTGGGGATTGGGGGTTTCAAAGCGCGTCAGGCCGAGCAGCCCTTCATCCACAATTGCCAGGGTATAGCTCATTGCCTGCCCATTCGCTTCACTAACCTCTACGGTGAAATCCGCATTGGGTTTTAATTCCGCTGCCATTTTCAGCCTGGGATTCAGTAGCGTGGCCGGATCTTCCACAGCAATGGGAATGACCCCGTACATGCGCATGGGCCGGTCGTTGAGCACCTGCCCGTGGGGCTGGATCAGGCTAACATGGGCATACACATTGGGAACCATATCTGCTGTAGCGGAAAAACTAAAGGTGTTGTCGCCGGGTTCGAGCTCTACCCAATGGGTTTCCAGCAAACGGGTCCCCGTTTCCAGGCTCACCAGGGCACGGCAACGCTCCGAAGCGGGAATGCGCAAGTTGACCTTGTCCTGGACCTCGTATTGTTCCTGCTCAGCTGTAAAAGCCAGCATAGCGGCTTCGGACTTGTCGGCACTTTCCGTTCCGTATGGATAGCCGACATAAAGGAAGTCACCCGTGCAGTGACCACTCTGGGTGTCGCATATGCGGACGACGTATCGGCCCCAGTCGTCGACCTGTAGGTTCCATTCAGCGCGCCCGGAGGCATTGGTGGACAGGTTTTGCTCTTGCCGGCCCTCGTAGTAATTGCCGGCATTGGAGATGGTTCGGGTTCGATCCTGTTCCCACCACCAGCGCCAATTGACGCGATACAGTTCGGCGCGCAGGTTGCGATTGGGCAGGGGCTGACCGTCATTATCCACCACGACAACCTCCATGCGGCCGGATCCTCCGACCTCCATCCGTTTCTGACCATAAGCATTCTGGGGTAGCTTCAGGCCGACGTAGGTCGAAAAGGGGCTTAGGGTAGCGGAAAAGGCATCGGTACTGAAGTCGCCGCCCGGTTCGAACACCCGGGTGCGAAAGCGAGCCTGCATTTTGCCGGCAGGTGTGCGCTTGCCCAGAAGATCGGCTGTAAATGTCGCCTCACCCCGGGCGTTCAGGCTGTTATCAAAAAGGGTCAGCGGTGCACCGGAAACGGAGCGGGTCGGATCGTCGAACTCATAGGCCTTCCAGCGCTCAAAGATCGTGTTTATAGGATCCAGTTGGGCTTCTACTCTGGCCTTAAATCCCGATGCAGGCGCTCCGTGCAGCCATTTGGCCTTTAGGCCTACCTCAATGGGCACAGCCGCATCGATTTCTTCGCCGTCAAGGCTCAGTTCAATGGCCAGCCGGTTGGGCTTGATCGTTTCTATTCGAAGATTCTTTCGAAAGCGGGCTGCCCCCACTTTTACTTCAGCCCGCCACAGCCCCGTGGGGGCCTCGGAAGCCGTTTCCATATGGAAGGGATAGATGCGCCCCAGGTGGCCGGACTGCGTTTGGCTCGAGTACAGCTGCCCCCTCGGGTCGTACAATTCCAGCGTAACGGGATAAGCATCCGGCAACTCTCCGGTCGCGTCTTCCAGCACAAAATGGAGAAAGACCGAATCACCCGGCCGCCAAACCCCTCGCTCGGCATAGAAATAGCCTTTCAAGCCTTTCTGAGGTTGCACGCCATCGACGTCAAACCGGCTCAGGGACAGCGCATTCCCGTCAACCAATCGCAAGTAGCCTTTTTGGTTTTTAAAGGCTGCGACCACCAGATGCGGCTTTCTTTCCAGGGTGGCTTCTGCCAGCCCGTTACCGCCGGTATTCGCCCGTCCGATCGGTTGATTCTGGAAATCGAAAAACGTCAGCTCCGCCCCGGAGACCGATTGGGTGGTCAGCAAATCCGTGACGATCACGGAGAACTCATTGCGGTCATTGCCCTTGGCAATGATCCCCAGGTTGGAAGCAATGACATTGCGTTGTGCGAAGCGGCTCCGGTTGTAATAGGCGGGCTTGCAAGGATCGTCCCGGTCCTCCCAGTACCCCCGATAGTAGCCCGACGGGCCATACCAAGAGTCCAATATAGACTGGATTTCCCCGTCCTCCGACAATTGCTGCTCGAAGGCCGTGTCTCCGGCGGTGTAGCCATCCGGACAGGAAAATGTAGCATGCTCGGGCCGAAAGCCGAGGCGCACCTGATAAATGGCTTCGGGGTCCTGCTGGAAAAGGCTGCTGAGGTCCAGCGCATAGCGGGTCCACTGCGCCGCATCCGCTTCCGGATTGAGGAGCTTGAGGTCGAGCTCTTCCTGAAGTACGATACGGCCTACGCGGTAGAGCTCGTCGGAGCCGTTCAGGTCGTTCGCCTGTAGAAACTGAAGAATGTTGCTGTCATAAATCTTGAACACTTCGACCAACACAGCTTCCAGACCAATGGCTTCAAATGGAAAAAGTAAGCCTTTGGACTTCGGCATGATCACGCCATTGCCCACCAGACGAATCTCGGGATTGGGAGTCTGAAGCTCGACCTCCCACTGGCTGGCGTTTGCCATTCGGCGCCCCTCGGCATTTCGGATTCCGGGATTGGCAATGATGCGAAGCCTACCTGTGAGCTCATTGACGGGGTACAGAAACAGTTCGCTCCCGTCGATCAGGTATCGAAGCCCTCCTGCATACCCTTCGATCACCACCAGGCCTTCGAGGTTTTGGTTGACCTGAAGGGGGTCGGAAAACTGGAGTGCAATAAACGGTTCGGGAAGCTGGCCCGTTCGGGCTCTCATAATGCGAAAGTCGCCCAGCGCCGGGATGGCCAGTTCGCGTTCCTCGCGTCCGTCTGCTCCTATAGCTTTGCCATTCAGCCGGATTTCCAGAGAAGACTCCTCGGCCTGGCGCGCAATACCCGTAGCGACGAAGTCGTGGCGCAACAGGTCGGCCGAATGCTGCCAGCGGATGGGGCGCTCATCACCCGCCTGGATGACCTGAAGCAGCGTTTCCACCTCGTCGGGAGCCGCGACATCAGCGGTGAACAGACTGCCCCGCAACTCCTGTTCGGAGAAGGATTGGCCCGAAGCGGGATATAGCCCCAGCAGGTCCAGTTCTACCTGTTGCTTCTTGGTATGGAAGCCAAAAGATACGGTTCGCACCTCTCTGGCAAGGCCGTCGAAAAGCTCGCCCAGAGCGAGGGTTGCCGTGTAGGAAGCATCGGCATTGAGGTAGGGGTCGGGATCGAAGCGGAGGGTTTGCTCATCCTCCCAAACCAACCGGCCGGAGGCACCGGGTTGCAACCGCAACAGTCCGGGATCGGCTTCGGTCCCCACCTGGTCACCGGCTACAACGGGCTGCGTGAACCGCACGCGCACCGGCCCTGCTTTGGACAGCAGCCCCGTAGTGTAACCCGCCAGATAGGGTCTTGCTTCCTCCGGAAGCCGATCCGTGGGTGCCGAACGCCGGCAGGCAAAAGCAAGGAGCAGGATCAGAAAAAAGGAAAAACAAAGGCTAAAACGGGGAAGGGTGCGCATAGTGGTCGAGGTGTTTGGCATGTAATATGGTGCTATTCCCGTTCTTTTTCCTGAACCAAAGGCCTCAAAATCAGTTGAAGAGGCTTAGATAGCCAACGGACCTATTGCTTTGAAAAGTGATGCGGGAAATGTCCGGTTTAATTTACCGAATTTTAATCAGCCCCTTTACTCATAGCCCGAAATTTTATGTCTGAAATACTGGCCTTGTTTCCCTTACAGATCGTTGCCTTTCCAGGCGAAGAGGTCAACCTGCACATCTTCGAACCCCGGTACAGGGAACTCATAGCGGATTGCGAGCGGGAGGACATCACCTTCGGGATCCCTCCCTACCTGGACGGCAACGTTCAAAAGGTCGGCACCGAAATGGAGCTCCTGGAAGTGGTCAACCAGTATCCGAGCGGCGAATCCGACGTGCGCACGCGCGGGCTGGGGCTTTTCGCCATCCAGGAGTTTTTCCCGAAAGCTCCGGAAAAGCTTTACGCCGGAGGTACCTACAACCGGCTGAAAAATGATACCCAGAGCAATCCGGCAATGGCCGTACAGATCCTGGAGCGCGTCGCCAGGCTCTACGAACTGTTGCGGGTGGATAAAGACCCTCCGCAAGATCCGGCTACGTTTAAGACCTACGACGTAGCGCATCATGTGGGATTCAAACTGGAGCAGGAGTTTGAATTGCTTTGCCTGCGCACTGAGTTTGAGCGCCAGCAATACATGCTCAATCACCTGGAGCGCATACTGCCGGTGGTGGCTGAGATGGAAACCCTGAGACAACGGGTTCAGATGAACGGCCACTTCAAGAACCTGCAACCGCCCGACTTCTAAGTGGTATAAACCGAATTGAATAATACGTAATCGGTAGTGAGGTCACTCCCCCACCCCACGGCTTCCCCGTCGCCCTCTTTCATTTCCAGAAGGACTTTCAGATGGCTTTCGCGAAGCAGTTTTTTCATGTGTTTCCGGTCAAATTCCTGGGGAACGCCTTGCTTTAGCAAGCACACCAGGTCGTCCTCGACCCCCAGGTGTAGATCTACCTTTTCGTAATCGAAGGGAACTCCGGCATTCCCGCCTGCGCACAGGATGCGCCCCCAGTTGGGATCCCGACCAAACATCGCGGTTTTCACCAGCGCAGAGCTGGAAATACTCCGCACCAGCTTTCTGGCTTTTTCCTCAGTGGCCGCTCCGGAAACCTGGTATTCGACAAACTTGGAGGACCCCTCTCCGTCAGATACGATGAGTTTGGCCAGATGTATCATCATATCTTCCAGGGCCTGGGCAAAGGGAGCGAACAGCGGATGCGATTCGGAGTCGATGCGATCGTTCTCGGCCAGCCCATTGGCAAGCACGGCCACCATATCATTGGTAGAGGTATCGCCATCTACCGTGATCATGTTGAAACTGCGATCGGTGCCCGAACGAAGGGCTTTCCGCAGCAGGTCCGGCTCAATGGCAACATCGGTCACGATAAAGGCCAGCATGGTGGCCATATTCGGATGAATCATTCCGGATCCTTTGGCGATACCGCTGAGATAGGCCGTTTTACCGTTGAGCTCCAACTCCTGAAAACCCTCCTTGGCAAAGGTATCGGTTGTGAGGATGGCGTTGGCGGCGAAGGATCCGGCTTTGGGGTCGTTCGAAAGCTTTTGGATGTTTTCCCGGATGCCCGTAACGACGTTTTCGGTGGGAAAGGGTTCGCCAATGAGTCCGGTAGAAGCCACCAAAACCAGCGATTCCGAAATGCCCAGGCTTTCTGCGGTAGCCCTTACCATGGCTTCGGCTCCCTCCAGACCTTGCCGGCCGGTGCATGCATTGGCGTTGCCGGCGTTGCAGACAATCACCTGCGCTCGGCCGTCGGCAATGTTCTTTTGGGACACCTTGATGGGTTCGGCCACTACCTGATTCTGGGTAAACACCGCCGCCGCACTGGCAGGCACCTCGGAATAAATAATGGCCAGGTCGCGCCGCATGGATTTCACCCCGGTATGGGCACCCCAGCATTTGATGCCTCGTACGTTCGTAAGGTTTTGTATCATGTTTGGGTCAGTTGTGCAAGGGTTTTACGGATTGAGCGGTAGTTGTACAAACCCGCTGGTCTCCTCCAGGTCGAAGCGCAGGTTCATGTTGTGCATGGCCTGTCCGGCTGCTCCTTTCACCAGGTTGTCAATCACACTGATCACAAGAAGCCGCTCCGTGCGCTCGTCGTATGTACTAAAAATATCGCAATAATTCGATCCGCGCACATCTTTAAGGCTGGGGGGCTCTTCGCGTAACCGGATGAAAGGTTCATGGGCATAGGCTTGGTGGAAAGCGTCCTGCAGGCGCCCGGCCGAAACCCCCTTTTTAGGCTGAACGTAGGCCGTAGTCAGTATACCGCGGTCCAGCGGCAATAAATGCGGAGTGAACTGCAGCTGGATCGCCCCATCCGTCAGACCACCCAGTTGCTCCTCGATCTCAATCGTATGGCGATGGGTTTTCAGGCCGTAAGCCTTGAAATTGTCGCTCACATTGGAGAAATGGGTGGTGTTCTTCGGCTTGACGCCGGCTCCGGTGACTCCGGACTTGGAGTCCACGATAATGGTATCGGTATCGATAAGATCGTTTTTCACCAGAGGAGCCAGTGCCAGGATCGCGCTGGTGGGATAACAGCCCGGATTGGCGATGAGGGGAGCCTGCCGGATGGCTTCCCGATGTAGTTCGGGCAGCCCGTAGACGGCCTTTTCGAAACCCGCCGAATACGTGTGGGTTTTTGCATACCATTGCCGATACACCTCCGGACTACTCAGGCGAAAGTCACCGGAGAAGTCGATGACCGGAATGCCGGCATCGAGGAAACGGGCGGCAAAATCCATGGAAACGCCATGGGGTAAAGCCAGGAAAGCCACATCCAGTTCGTCGGCAGGAAGCCCATCCAAGGAGATGAGTTCCTTTTCTACGATGCGGGTAAATTGGGGATGAATAGCTGAAAAAGGTTTGCCTTGGTGGCTTTCGGAGGTAATGGCCACAATATCGACCTGAGGGTGAACGTGCAACAGGCGGACCAGCTCGGAGCCGGTATAGCCAGTGGCGCCAATGATTCCTGCCTTGAGTGCCATAAATGCGGATGGGTTTTGGTGCTTAGGATATCGTGAGGTTGGGCAAGGACATTATCGTAAAGCGATGTTTGTCAGGGCCCAA